>CANQTY010000011.1 GCA_947626895.1 uncultured Bacilli bacterium | reverse complement strand
TTCCCTATTTTCTCTTTGTTTTTTTTAGAAAATTTTTTTCATTAATATTTGTTGCACTTAGATTAATAATTAACCAATATAGTTGCAAAAATGCATTTTGTTTGCTTACAGGTAGAAAAAATGTTAGTATTAAAACAATCAACTTTTGATTAGAAGTTATAAAACTTCATGAAAGGATGTAAACGTATGAAAAAAAGCAAAGTTCTTTTAGCCCTACTCGCAACATTTTTAGTAGGATGTGACGCACAACATGTGTCGTCATCTAATCTTGCATCATCAGATGATTCCTTAGTAGGTTCCTCGAATGACATATTGGAAGTATTTACAATTTCAACGGGGGGGGGGCAATAATTTAACATTTAGCACCCAAACAGCCACTGAAGGACAAGTAGTCACAGTTACTGTTGCTACAGTTGCTAATAAAAGATTTAAAAAACTTGAAAGTGATGTAGAGGGAGTAACATTTACAGAAGTTACACCCAATAAAATTTATACCTTTGTTATGCCAAAACAAAACATTGTTGTAACTGCAGTATATTCTTCACTATATAGTGTCGTAAATTACGTATCTTATGATGAAAACATCTCTACATTGTCATGTGAAATTGGTACTCAATATGAAGAGGGAGAAACAGTCACTTTAACCTTTGCATGCGCTACTGGGAGTGAAACCATGGTTCAAAGTGAAATAGATGATTATTTTGTTCATATTAATGATTTAGTAATTAAACCAACCTATGATAATGGATTAAAAGCTACCTTTGTTATGCCAAGTGCTGATATTGACATTGTGGTTATTAAAAATCCAATGACAGAAGATGCTGAAAATGGCGCAAAAATCGTTTGTGAAGGAGATGCTAATTACGTAAAATTCTATGGATTTGACTCAAATAAAAAATATAGTCTTTCTTTTAATTGTATCTATTTTACTATAAAACAAGATTATAACTTTATTGTTGAATATAAAGTAGATAATGGTCAATGGTTAAGTGGTGCAGCAATTCCATATGGTTCGGAATATGAGAATTTATATTATGTATTTGTATCCGCTGCAACGGAAAGCTTTTCACTTCGCATTAGCGAAGCAAAAAGCAATACAATTACATGGGTAAATGCTGAAGAAATTGTATATGGAAATGATGGCGAGAAATTACCAACCTCATTTGTTACTGGAGCCGAAATCTCGCTTGAAAAAATAACTTTGCTAGATAATACTAAATACATATCTAGTGTAAGTGGTAAAGATGCAGAGGGAAATGATTTGCATTTGAGAAGTAGTTTAGGCGATAAACTATCTCCATCTGAAATTAAATTTCAAATGCCAAATATGGATATAACAATTACTTTTGAAATTAAAGATAAACGAAGAGTTACTGTCGCTGAAAATAGTAATATTTCCTCTTATTCAATTCGAAAAGATCGTAACAAAGAAGAAAATGAAACATATTTTATCCCTAATGATATGGTTTATATTGGATATACTTGTATTTCTGGATATAAAGTATTAAAAGCTCAAATTGGAAGTGATTCAGAAAACACAGTTGAACCTACATCGTATGATTTCTATTTTGATGGACCCTCTATTTCTTTTAAAATGCCAGATGAAGATGTTGTTGTGACATTTATTGGTGGACAAACTCACTCAATTTCATATGAATCAGAAGATGATGTAATGGTTCAGGTTGCTAACAGCGCTGTTGTAGGTACAAAAGTAGAAGGTTACTTAATGACATTTAATCCTCTTTGTACAATTACGGGAATAAAGGAAAAGAATCATGAAGATTTAGATATTACTTATGTTGAAGGAGAATATCCTGCTTTTTCCTTTATTATGCCAGAATATGATGTTGTTTTAGTTCCTATTGTGGAGAAAATAGCATATCAGACTATCACATTGAAAGAGGTAAATGATCAAGATATTAACAAAATTACAATAAGTGGATCTGATTCTGACGGGCAAATTAGCTTTAGAAAAGATATAGAATCAAATACGATGAGTTCTGAATTTTTATATAATGAAGAATTAACTATTAGAATCAATGTTAATGGTTCAACGAAACAACCAATTGTGAAATTCATAGGCAGTGATGGCCAACAAGAGATGACTCCTGATTATTCATACCCAAGTGAAGTGGAAAATGAAACAACATTTTCGTTTTTTAATTCTATTACACTCCCAGAAGGAACAACAGAAATTGAAATTACTCTAGTTGAAAAAACGGCTTCATAAAAGTCTCATTTATATTATAAAATCGCTATATGGGGTTAAATAATTCCTATAAATTACGTTAAATAAAGGGGAGGTGTTTGCCTCCCTTTAAAAATGTCATTTGTGGAAAAACGTATCAAAAAAATCAATCGTCTTTACATCCAAAATGGATAAGAATATCTGGATCTCCAGCTTCCCACCAGATGGAATCTTCAGTATCACCAGATGGACACCAATCTTCATCCCAAGAGGAAGGAACTTCATCTTCTTCGAGATTGATATAGCAATTTTCATTTAAGAAGAAAGCTTCTTGTCCTACATACTCAATACATTTTGGAATAAATATAGTGCAACAACTAGTACCACCAAAAGCATGACAACCAATTCTAAGTACAGAACCATCTTTTGGAATAATACTTCTTTTAGCGCCAAAAACAAGCTTTTTTGTTCTTGGTTCAATTAAGCAATTTTGAAATACATAATATTGCTTATTTTCTGGGGATACTTCAATTTCTCTAATGTCTTTACAATAGTCAAAAGCTTCTGCATCCAAATCTTTTATTGTTGAAGGAAAGATTACTTTAGTAAATTTATGGCATTCTAAAAACGCCCCGAGATGAATAGATGTTACTCCTTCTGGGATAACTAAAACCTCATCATCTCCATGATAAGATACTAACATGCCGTCTTTAATTTTAAATTTTTCCATACTTCTTACAAAAAAAGAGACTTATTAGGTCTCCTTCGTTATCGCTTTGTTTATTCAACTTCGATTGCTTGAGCTGGGCAATTTGCCGCGGCATCTTCTGCATCTGCGACGAGATCGTCAGGGACTTCATCAACTTTGCAACGAGCAACACCATCAACTAATTCAAAGAGAGCGGGGCATGTTCCTTCACATAAACCACAGCCGATGCAAGCTTCATTGACTCTACATGATTTTGGCATAAATCAAATTTCCTCCTTGTTTCTTTTCTCATTATAAGTAATCTTTCTTTTTAATGCAATTAAATTTATAAAAAAATTTAGGTGCTAATTTGCTAAATAATAAAGTATTAAAACGGTATAAAAAAAGTCAAAAAAGGCAATAAAAACATGCAAATAATTTATGAAATAAATTACGAAAAATATCAAAAATAGAAAACAAGAAAGATTTTACTATGAATTATTTGAAATTTCGGATAAAATTTTAAATAAAGGGAGGTGTGCGTATATGAAGAAAACAAGAGTAGAACTTTTCGCCGAGTATCGCGAAAAAATATCTAAAATACCCGCTTCTGAAGAAATTGATAATGAATCAAGTGAAGAAATTATCAAAGAAAAAGAAGACGATGTTTTAAAACAAACACTATCCCATTCAATGGAGGAAATCATGCAAAAAAGAGATGAATATACAATCATGATGGATGCCGATGAATTAGCAGAAAAAAAGGCTTTAGAGGATAAAAAATCCAAACAAGAACGTAAAAAGAAAATCTTATATGTATCTTTGCTTGGGGTTCTAGCTTTAGCTGCTATTGCTATAATAATTATTCTAATTGTGGTCTTAGCTAGCAATTAATCTTATTTAGGAAGGAGACAAAATGAATCCTATCGTTATTGCAATCGATGGTCCTGCCGCTGCAGGGAAGTCTACAGTTGCGAAACTTGTAGCAAAAAAATTAGGTTATACGTACGTTGATACAGGAGCGATGTATCGAGCCGTAACCCTTTTTGTTCTCCAAAACGGTTTAGATCCCAAAGATGAAGAATCTTCTTGTGCTCTTCTTTCCGAAATCGAGGTACAAGTAGATGCTGAAGATCATGTATTTTTAAATGGTAATGATGTAACAACAGAAATCCGTTCTCGCCTTGTCGCAGAGAATGTTTCTTATATTGCTTCTTATAAAAAAATTCGCTTATTTTTAGTGGAACTACAAAGAAAAATGGCAGAACAAGCCTCTGTTGTTATGGATGGAAGAGATATTGGAAGCTATGTGGTTCCTCACGCACAAATTAAGATTTATCAAAATGCTTCTGTAAAAACTCGGGCAAAACGTCGCTTTGATGAAAATATATCTAAAGGTATAGAATGCACATATGAAGAAGTAGAATCTGAAGTAAAAAAGCGTGATTATATTGATTCTCATCGTGAATTTGCTCCTTTAAAGAAATCTGAAGATGCTTATGAAATTGACACTTCCTTTATGAGTATTGATGAAGTAGTGCAAGCAATTATTGATATTGTTAATCAAAAAGTAGGTAATAAAAAATGAAATCTGCGACTGTCTGTATCGTTGGAACACCAAATGTAGGGAAATCGAGTATATTTAATCGAATGGTTGGAAAACGTTCGGCAATTGTGGATGATGAAGCAGGAATTACTCGTGATCGTTTATATGGAATTTGCGAATGGTTAGGTCGCTCTTTTCGTGTTGTTGATACTGGAGGTATTGAAATCAATAACGCTCCATTTCAACAAGAAATTAGAGCTCAAGTAGAAATCGCTTTAGAGGAAGCAGATGCCATCCTTTTTGTCGTTGATGGCATTAAAGGAATGAGTCAAGATGATTTGATGATAGCAAAAATGCTATATAAAGCAAAGGCTCCTATCTTTCTTGCAGTCAATAAAGTAGATGATATCGATAAAATGGATATGGTTTCAGATTTTTATGCTTTAGGATTTAAAAATATCTATCCTATTTCTGCATCACATGGCATAGGAATTGGTGATTTATTAGATGCTTTAGTAGAAAAACTCCCTTTAAATGAAGAAGAAGTAATGAATGATGATGTCATTCGTTTCTCTGTAATAGGTAGACCAAATGTAGGGAAATCTTCACTTATTAATGCCCTTCTAGGGGAAGAACGTGTCATTGTTTCAAATATTGAAGGAACGACAAGAGACGCAATTGATAGTGAATTTATTCATGAAGGAAGACGTTATGTTGCAATTGATACTGCAGGACTTAAAAGGCGAGGGAAAATCTATGAATCTGTGGATAAATATGCAGCATTAAGGGCTATAAGTGCGATTGAAAGAAGTGAGATTGTCTTATTAGTAATTGATGGAAGTGAAGGAGTTATTAATCAAGATAAACATGTTGTTGGTTATGCTCTTGAAGCTAAAAAACCAGTGATTATCGTTGTTAATAAATGGGATTTAGTAGAACATACACAAAAAGCAATGCAAGAGTTTGTAAAAAAGATTCGCGTTGAATTTAAGTTTTTAGATTATGCTTTTATTCTTTTTGTCTCAGCAAAAAACCATTCAAGAATCCAAACGATTTTCCCGGCAATATTAAAATCTTATGAATCGTATCATCGTCATGTTACAACATCTGTACTAAATGAAGTTTTAGATGATGCTCAAGCAATGAATCCACCTTCTGAATTTAATAAGGGAAGATTAAAAATCTATTATGGTACCCAATCAGAAAGTGTACCCCCAACATTTGTCTTATTTGTAAATTCACCAAGTTATTTACATTTTTCATATGAACGATATTTAGAAAATCGTATTCGTGGAGCCTTTGATTTTGAAGGCTCACCTATTCAATTTGTATTGAAAGAAAGGAAGAACTAATGAGAGTTGCAGTATTAGGAACGGGTACATGGGGCACAGCTTTAGCCCAATTATTATGTGATAATTCCCATCAAGTCATCATGTATGGTATAGAAAAAGATGAAGTAAAAGACATCAAAGAGAACCATCAAAACTCTAAATATTTTGGACCTGATATTCTTTTACCTGCAGAATTAACTGCCACATTAGATATTAAAGAAGCACTTCACAAAGCTGAAGTCATCGTTTTAGCGGTTCCAACGAAAGCCTTACGTTCTTTATTAAATGTGATAAAACCTCATATTGAAGGAAGACCATATTTAGTAAGTGTTGCAAAGGGCTTTGATACCGAATCTCATAAAAGAATTTCAGAAGTAATTCGTGAAGAAATTAGTTTAGATCATCGTCAAGAAATCGTCTCTTTAATCGGTCCTGGTCATGCCGAAGAAGTGATTTTAAGATTATTAACTTGTGTTACCTCGACCTCTTTAGATTTAAAAGCCGCGGAAGTTATTCAAAAATTATTCTCTAATGATTATTTTAGAGTTTATACTCAAACGGATGAAATTGGCGCTGAATATAGTGTTGCTATTAAAAATGCTATTGCTATTGCCTCAGGAATGGTGCATGGGATTGGTTTAGGGGATAATGCTCGTGCAGCTTTAATTACTCGCGGACTTGCAGAAATGGTGCGCTTTGGTACCCGTTTTGGTGGAGAAGAACGTACCTATCTAGGTTTAACAGGTCTAGGGGATTTAATCGTCACGTGTAATTCCCGACATTCCCGTAATTTTATGGCTGGCGAGGAAATAGGTAAAGCCAATTCTAGCAGTGAATTTTTAAAGAAAAACACCAAGACTGTCGAGGGAATAAGAACTTCAAAAGTAGTACATGAAATCGCTCAAGAATATCATATTGATATGCCTATCACCGAAGCGGTCTATCAAGTACTATATGAAGGAAAAAGACCAAAAGATGCCTTACAAGAAATTTTAAAAAGAGAACTAAAAAAAGAATAACTATCACCATTTAAAAATCAACGCATAAGATAAATGGGTGATAAAAATGGATGAGAATATCTTTGATAAAGTAGAAAAGAAAACCAATGTTTCAAAAGATGATATCATCGCACTAGCAAAATCAATCCAAGGACAAGACTTAAATGATGAAAACAATTTAAGAAAGTTAATTAAAGATGTTGCTAAACTTGCAGGAAAGGAAGTTTCAAAAGAAAAAGAAGAAAGTATTATTAAAACGATCAAAAAGGATAAAATACCAAAAGATTTTAAAAATATTATTTAATTAAAAAAATAAAAAGGTGGAATATATGAAGAAGCAAAAAGAGAAGAAAGAGAAAGAAATTAAAAAGAGCGCAAAAGAGGAAGCATTTGAAAAGGCTGTTCGCTATTTTCCTAGTGTCGAAGAAGGTTTAACTTCTTCTCAAGTTCAGGAAAGAATTGAAAACGACTTAACAAACGCCAAAAAGAAAACATATTCTAAAACACTTCCTCAAATAATCTTTCATAATGTTTTTACTTTCTTCAATATGCTTCTTTTAGCTATTGCTATTGCCTTAATGAGTGTAGGATCATTTTCCAATTGCTTCTTTTTAGGAATTGTTATTTTAAATACAGCGATAGGAATTTATCAAGAAAATAAAGCAAAAAAGATGGTTGCATCTTTGCGTTTGATTACTGAACCTACCGCGTCTTTAATTCGAGACGGGAAAGGAACAGTTGTAGGAATTGATGAAATTGTTTTAGATGATATCGTTGTGATTTCTGCAGGAAAAGAAATCGTTGTAGATGGAGAAATCCTAGATGGATATGGCGAAGTAAATGAATCTTTATTAACAGGAGAAAGTGTTGCTTTAAAAAAGAAAAAGGGAGATCAAGTCTTTGCGGGTTCCTTTGTGGTATCTGGAACCATGTATATGAAAGCAGAAAAGATTTCCGATTTTACTTATGTTTCTAAACTACAAGCCGTGGCGAAGAAGCAAAAGAAAGTAAAATCGATTCTTTTAAATTCTTTAAATCGTATTATTCATATGATTTCTTTTATCATCATCCCTTTAGGAATTGGCATGGTTATAGTAAATTATTTCCATGGTGATAATATTCAATCGATTGTTTCTAAAACCGCGGGAAGTATGGTATCTATGATTCCTTCTGGGTTATTCTTATTAACTTCTGTAACTTTATATGTAAGTGTTATTGCTCTTGCTAAAAAGCATGCGCTTGTTCAAGAATTATATTCCATTGAATCCTTAGCAAGAAGTAATGTTTTATGTTTAGATAAAACTGGAACCATTACCGATGGTACTATGCATCTAGATCACACCTATGTTCTTGATGAAAGTGAAGAAAATTTGGATGATTTAATTTCTTCATTTTTAGCTTCTTTCCAAGAAAGTAATATGACTTCAGATGCCCTTAAAAGAAAATATAATAAAGAAAAGACGATGAATTCAGTTTTAACAATTCCCTTTTCTAGTGAACGAAAATTTTCCGCGGTCACTTTTGAAGGAAATAAAACTTACTTTTTAGGCGCTCCAGAGTATTTAAGCGAAGATGAAGAATTGTTAAAATCCTTTGATAGTGAATTAGATAAAGGGAATCGAGTTTTATTATTTACTAGACTTGATTCTGCTTATGATATCGAACAATGTAAAAAAGGCAAACCCATTTGTTATTTTGTTTTAGAAGATCATATTCGAGAAGATGCTTTTCCAACCATTGAATGGTTTCAACAAAATGACGTGGAATTAAAAGTTATTTCAGGAGATAATCCAAATTCTGTCCATCGTATTGCAGAAAAAGTTGGTATTAAAAATGCGGATAAATATATCTCTTTAGAGGGTAAAAGCATTGAAGAAGTAAAAGCAATCGCAAATGATTACACCATCTTTGGAAGAGTGAGTCCTGAACAAAAAGCAGCGATTATTAAAACTTTAAAAAAGAATAAAAAGACGGTGGCGATGACAGGAGATGGAGTTAATGATATTTTAGCTTTAAAACAAGCTAATTGTTCTATTGCTATGGCTGCAGGTTCAGAAGCTGCAAGAAACTGCGCACATATCGTTTTAATGGATTCGAGCTTTGCTTCCATGCCTCGAATCGTGGAAGAAGGAAGAAAAGTAATCAATAATATTCAATATTCTTCCTCTTTATTCTTGATGAAAACATTCTATGCCATTCTTCTTTCCATCATCGTTACTATTGGAGCGATTTGTCAGTTACAAATTTCTTACCCATTTGAACCGAAACATTTATATATATTAGAATTCGCCGTCATTGGTATCCCTTCTTTCTTCTTGGCGTTACAACCAAATACGAAGTTAGTCGAAGGCGATTTCTTTAAAAACATCCTAATTAAGGCTATACCAGGGGGACTTGCATTACTTGGTAGTGTCTTATTAGGTATGTTCTTATTACCGAACATTTCTTATTTTGAAGTCAATAATCAAGATATGATAACCGCGATTTCTTGCATCTCTCTTTCTTTAGTGGGTTTACTCATCTTATTCCGTATGTGCTTACCATTAAATTGGTATCGTACTGTTTTATATATTGGTATGCTTGCCGCGGCAGCGTTCATTCTCTTTGTTTTACCATATTCTATTAATGGTATTGCTTATCAAACATTAACCTGGAAACAAGGTTTAGGAATCTTGATGATTGTCTTTATTTGCTTTGGCATTTATCTCATATTTGATTTATTAATTCATCGATTTGGGAATACTATCTCTAAGGTTGTAGATAATCTCGGCCTTTCTGGTAATGATGAAGACACGGACACGGAAAACGATAGCGAAGATTAATTTATTATATTTTATTCAATATTTTACTAGTGCTTTATATCTTTCATACTTTGCATTATGTCTAAAAGAATATCATTATGATGAAAAGTTGATTGGAATTCTTTTAATGAGTTCATCGCTTAGCATCATATTCGGGAATCTATTTGGCTTCTTCTTTTTTAAAAGGCATCGTAAAGTTTTATATCCGATTTTTTTAACTATACAGAGTATCTTTTTATTTCTTTTTGTTTTTATAGGAATGAATACATGGGGTGCATTTTTATGCACTTTTATGATTTATTTTACCAGTAATTCTTCCTTACAGCTTAGTGATGGATTGATTAGCCAATATGAACATAAAATAGATTATCCTTATACTAAAACACGCTTCTTTGGGAGTGTAGGATTTTTTATGGCTATTCTATTGATTTCTTTTTTACCTTTTATTTCTTATTCATTGATTTATATTTTTAGCGCTATTAACGATGTGATTTTAATCATTCTATTTTTATCTTTAAGTTCATCGTTAAATGAAGAAGATAAGGTACAAAAAGGTTATTTATTGAATAAAACATTTATCTTTTATCTAGTTATCTATGCGCTTGTTTTAGGTTCTTATTTAGCTTTTGATTCTTATTTAGGAAGCTATTTTAAAGCCTTAAATTATAATCGATCAATGTATTCTTATGTATTAAGTTTTTCTTTACTTATAGAAATGCTTACTTTATTGATATTAAATCTTAAAAAGTATAAAAATAAGCGTATGTTTTTAGCTATATCATTTATTGTTATATCGATGAGGTTTCTTCTTTTTTCTATACCAATTTCTAATTTAATCTATTTATTTATCATCTCCTCATTAAGGGGAATTGGATGGGGAATGTTTTTATTTTCACATATGGATTATATGAAAGAAATTGCTAAAAAAAATAAGACCAGAGGTTTATTTTTATTAAGTGTTGCGCAAAATCTTCTTGGAGCAATCTTTCACTTTCTAGGGGGCTATATTCTTCCTTATTATTCTATTTATTTTCTTGTTTTAGGTCTTTTTTCTTTTGACGCTTCCTTTTTCTTTTTTATTTATCAAAAAAAACTTATTCATTGTCAATAAATATTTGCAAACGTGATATAAAAAAATCTCTATTTACAGCCATTTTTAAAGAAAATTAAGAAAAAAAGATAGGTTAAATTGATTGTGTTTTTTCTTAACAAAATAGCAAAAACCTTAAATATAGCTAATTTTCATATCACGTTTGCAAATCTAGATATTTAAAAGATGATATAAAGGTATATAAAAAAAGATAAACACATCTTTTAAAAATATTGTCGAAATTTGTCGAAAAAAGTCGAAATATGTAATTTTTAATACTTGTAAATCGTCGATATATAGGATAAATATTCTAAAAACAACTTGTTATTATATTTAAAATTTTTATTAGATTTTTAATTTCTTATATTGACTTGACTTGTTTTTTTAATAACCTATTTTAAATAGAAGAAAATACATAAAAAATGATATAATGAAAAGGAAAAGAAAGAGGTATATTATGCAAATTCGAATAGGTGAAAAAGTTTTAAAGGCGTTTCAAGAAAGAAAGCCCGTTGTAGCGCTTGAATCTACGATTATTTCTCACGGAATGCCTTATCCTAAAAATGTAGAAACAGCTTTAAAAGTAGAAGAAACTGTAAGGGAAAATGGTGCAGAACCCGCGACTATTGGCATTATTGATGGTGTACCTGTCGTAGGAATGAGTGAAGAGGAAATAGAAGAATTTGGAAAAAGAAAAGGTATCCTTAAAGTTTCTAGAAGAGATCTTCCTTATGTTATTAGTCAAAAGAAATGGGGCGCAACAACAGTCGCAACGACAATGATATTTGCCCATAAAGCAGGAATCGATGTTTTTGTTACAGGTGGAGTTGGAGGTGTACATCGCGGTGCAGAAAAAACTTTTGATGTATCCGCGGATTTAATTGAACTTGCTTCGACTCCCGTATTAGTTGTTTGTGCAGGGATTAAAGCCATCCTTGATTTAGCAAAAACTTTAGAGGTTTTAGAAACTCTTGGAGTAACTGTAATAGGATATAAATCAGATCATCTCGCGGATTTTTATACAGAAGATTCTGGTTTACCAATTGATATAAATATGGAAAATCCAACAGAAATTGCTCAAGCGATGTTAGTGAAAAAAGAATTTGATCTGCGTGGAGGTATGCTTGTTTCTAATCCAATTGAATCTCAATTTGCAATTGATAAAAAAGAAATTGATGAAGCCATGGAAAAAGCTTTAAAAGAATTAGATGAACAAGGAATAAAAGGCAAAGATTGCACTCCATTTTTATTAAAACGAATTGTTGAATTAACTCATGGAGATTCGTTAGAATCTAATATTGCTTTAGTTTTAAATAATGCAAGACTAGGTGCAAAAATTGCTTGTGAAATGAAACGTTTAAAAGAAAAAAGTTGTGGCGCGATTGTATATAAAAAGACGAAAAATGGTTATGTTTATTTAATTGAGCACATGTCTTTAGGTCATGTTTCTCTTCCCAAAGGACATGTAAATTATCATGAAAAAGAAGAGGAAACCGCGAAAAGAGAAATAAATGAAGAAACAGGATTAAATGTAAGAATTGATACTTCTTTTAAAGAAATCATTTCTTATTCACCATATGTAGATCAACCTGAAATCATTAAAGACGTCATCTTCTTTTTAGGTGAATGTATCGAAGATAAATCACCAATTGATCTTCATGATAATGAAGTAAATCAATCGGAGTTTTTATCGTTTGAAAAAGCATATGATCTATTAACATACGAAACCGATAAAAACGTATTAAAAAAAGCCGCGAAATATTTAAATGATCCACGGCTTAAATAACTAATGAAAGAATATAATTAAAAAGTAAACTCCCCATTTACCATGATAACAAATTCTTTTCCATCCTTTGTGGTACCAACAATTTTTGTCGTGTTATCTCCGACCATAAAATCTACATGAATACTGGAGTAATTTCCTCCTAGAGCGAAAAGCTCATCTTCACTTAAGGATTCACTATTTTTCATATTGGTTTTATATGATTGACCTAAAGCAAAATGACAAGAAGCATTTTCATCAAATAAGGTGTTATAGAATAATAATCCTGTTTGGTTAATTGGAGATGAATAGGGTACAAGAGCAATTTCTCCAAGACGACAAGCGTTTTCATCAGTTTGAATTAATTGTTCTAGAGCTTTTTTATCTTCTTCTTTTTGTGCAAGAACCTCGATTACTTTTCCTTCATGGAAACGGAAACCAAAATTTTGGATTAAAAATCCATTTACTAAAAGAGGTTTTGTCGCATATAAGACGCCTTCAGCTTTTTGATTATGAGGCATAGAAAAGATTTCTTCACTTGGAATATTGGCATGGAAAGAAAATCCGTCTTTATTTTTTGAAGAACCACCTTCAAAAAGATAATTATCGACAACTCCGACAGTAAAATCGGTACCATTTTTAGAAGTATAATGGAAAGAAACAAATTCATGAGAATTTAAAAAATCTGCGCGTGATTTAATGAAATGATCATGTTCATCCATTGTTTTTAATGGATCATTATCTTCATTTACTCCAGAAGCTTTTAAAATCGCATCCCATAAAGCTTCATAGGCCTTTTTCGTAGTTAAATGAGGAAAGACCTTTTTTGCCCATAATTTATTTGGAACACAAGCGATACACCATTCAGTTTCATTTTCCATATACGTTTTTCTAAAAGGCGAAAAAGTTTTGCTTTTTACTTGCTGAATAGAAGTTATTTTTTCAAGTTTTAATCCTTTATTTTCCTCAGGATTTGGGGATTTTAAAACAATTCTTCCATAATGTTTATCTTGAAATTCTTTTTGCATTGCAATTTGATAAGAAGGAAAATCTAATAAGTCTTTTTTCTTTCCATATTTCATTGATGCACGATAGACATTCGTATCGTGATAAAGAATTTCTACATATTTTGCTCCTTTTTGATAAAGCATTTTAGCCACTAATGAAGCGAATTCATATTGTTCACAAGGAGTATCAATAAAATAACATTTCCCTTTTTGAACATTGATTCCTTTGTTTACGATTAAACTTGCATAATTTTTAATTCTTTTTTTATTCATAATAGTAAGTCTTCCTTTCATAAAAATCATTTTATATTTTTTGGATACTAATTTCAATTTAACAAGGAAAGTGATAGAATTAAATCTATGGAAAACAAGGAAAATTTCGTATTTGAATCCCCGACTAGAATCTATTATGGACTTCATGAAGAAGAAAATGTTGGTAAATATATCTCTTCTTATGGATTCCATTCTGTTTTACTTGTGTATGGAAGATCTTCTTGTAAAAAAAGTGGACTTTATGATGTGGTCATCAATTCTTTAAAAAAGGAAAATATCAAGATTTTAGAATTAAGCAATGTTACAAGTAATCCTACTTTATCTAAAGTAAATGAGGGTTTAGCTTTAATTAGACAAAATCCTGTCGATTTAATTTTAGCTCTTGGAGGAGGTAGTGTGATAGACACTGCTAAAAGCATTGCTAATGGTTATTATTATGAAGGAAATCCTTTTGATTTTAATGAACATAAAGCTAGACCTAGTAAAGCATTACCTATTGGAGTGATTTTAACAATCGCTGCCGCGGGAAGTGAACTTTCTGCTTCTTGTGTGATTACAGATGAATCTCGTCATTTAAAAAGAGGTTTTAATAGCGATACATCTAGACCCTTATTTGTGATAGAAAATCCTTTATTATTAAATGGATTACCTAAAAATCAATATGCCTATGGAATCGTCGATATTTTAGCGCATTCTATGGAACGATATTTTTCTCCATCAAAAGAAATTGAATTTTCTGATTATATGGCTTTAGGGTTAATGAAGGCAACTCTTGATGCAAGTAAGATACTTCTTTACAATTTAGATGATATAAATGCAAGAAAAGTCTTGATTTTAGCTTCATCTTACTCCCATAATGGATTAACATCTTTGATGAAGAATATTACGATGCCTGTGCACCAACTAGAACATGAATTATCAGGATTATATCCAAATATTGCACATGGACTCGGTCTTGGAGTATTATATCCTTACTGGATGGAGGAAGTTTATCAAAAGGATGTTGATAAATTTGTCACCTTTGGTAACGTCTTATTCGGAATTAAAGAAATAGGTGAAGATGGAGCAAGAAAAACTATTAACGCCTATAAAAACTTCTTAAAAGATTGGGGACTTCCAAGCTCGCTAAAGGAAATTGGAGTCAAAGAATCTGACATTGAAACTATGGCTCAGTCGTTTGCTACGAGAGTAGTATCAGGAATCTTAGACTTAAATTATGATTTAGCAAAACGGATTTATGTCCGCGCATGGAAAGGAGCTTAATATGGAAGAAGAAAAAAAGGTTTTAAAGAAACCATACCGCAATTACTCATGGGCGGTATTTGTCATCGTAATTATTGTAGCGTTTGCCTTATTACAAACAGTATTACAGCCACGAAGTGAATTTTTCAGGGGAAATGATGTATATATCTTTATTTTTGCATCCATAATCGGGGGATTTTTAGGATATGCCATCGTTTATTCTATTGGCAAATTGATCTTTGGTAAACTATCAGGATTTCGTCTTGTAAGCATGAATCTTCTTCTTATTCGCTTAACAAGAATTGAAGGAAAATTGCAATTTGAATTCTGTTTACCCGATGGATTAGGTGGCGCGGTTTTTATGGTACCAAATAAGCAATATGAAAGATGTCATCCATTTTTATATCATTTTGGAGGTACCATTTTAACAATCTTAGTGATGGTAGTTTCCTCAATCGTGTGCTTATTCGTGGATCCTACAAAAAAACTTGGGTATATTGCTTTGTGTCTTGCCTGTGTAGGAGTCTTAGTTTTAATCGTTAATATGCTTCCATTTTGGACAGATGGGGTTAATGATGGCTTTGCAATTCGCCTTTTAATCAATAAGGAAAATCGTAAAGCGTATTTTGATAACGCCTTACAACAAGAAGCTCTTTTAACAGGCCATCACGAATTAAAAGATGAATACGTTTATGAACGTTATGATGATACATTCCAAGCAGCGAGTTTAATTTATAGATATTACTACTATATTGATCATGATCAAGAAAAAGAAGCGAGAAAAATCATCGATTTAATGCTAGAAAATAAAGGCTATTTACTTCATGAACAGGCTTTATTCGCGGAAAATATGAAGTTATATTATTACCTTTTAGAACATAATGATGAAGAATCATATGATTACTACTATAGTTTAGAAAGAGAAAATCGAAATTTTGCAATCTCTACTTCATCTCTTGAAAATATTAAAGTTGGTTTATTAATCGCTGGTAAAGTTGAAAAATCTTATGATTTATTTACGCATTTAATAAAGGCAGAAAAAAAGGTTGAAGATAGCTATTATTTTTCAAGAAGAGATAAAGAAATAGCGTTATGTGATAAGTCAATTAAACTCATTTTAGAAAAATATCCTGATTGGAAAAATCAAGAATAAGACACGTTTTCTTTCCATATAATGAAATGAGCCTTTAAGCCGTTTGGCTTGAAGGCTTTTTTAAGGGGAGAAAATTGTGGCAAAAAGAAATATTGAAAATCTTCATACGAATATCAAAATAGGATTAACTTCAAGTGAAGTAGAACATCTTTTAAAAGAAGGAAAAAATATTTTTGATAATACAAAAAAAGAATCAGCGTTTTTAACTTTAATTTCACAATTTAAAGAACCTATGATTCTTGTTTTAATTGTCGCAGGAATTATTTCTTTGCTTTTAGATGAATGGATTGATTCCATCATTATCTTTTTTGTCGTCTTTTTAAATGCTTTAATTGGTTTTATTCAAGAAAGAAAAGCTTATAAAGCTTTAGAGTCATTAAAAAGTTTATCTTCCCCTCATTGTAAAGTAAGAAGAAACGGAAAAGAAGAAGAAGTACTTTCAGAAGAGATTGTTCCAGGAGATATCATTCTTCTTGAAGAAGGAGATATTGTTCCTTCGGATGCAAAATTATTAAGCATTAATCGACTGATTATTGATGAATCCTCCCTGACGGGAGAATCAAAACACATACATAAGTGTTTGGATTGTGAAAGCGAAGTTTTACATCCTAAAAATTGGGTATTTGCGTCGACAGAAGTAATGGAAGGAAAAGGAGAAGCGATTGCCCTTAGAACTGGAAAAGATACAGAAATTGGAAAAATTGCTCAATTAGCCTCTAGAAAAAAAGAAAGCACTCCTTTAGAAAATCGATTAGCTAAATTAGGAAAAATATTAGGATTATTTACCATCATCATTTGTGTTGTTATGTTAATCATCTCCCTTCTTCAAGGCGGAGATTTTATTGAAATGTTAATCACTTCAATTTCGCTAGGTGTCGCAGCGATTCCTGAAGGATTACCCGCGGTAGTGACAATTGTTTTATCTCTTGGTGTTCAAAAAATGGTCAAAGCCAATACGATTGTAAGAAAACTCCCTAGTGTAGAAACTTTAGGAAGTGTTACCACTATTTGTACCGATAAAACTGGAACTCTAACGGAAAATAAAATGAGAATTCAAGAAGGATATTTTGAAAAATGGACAAAAGATTTTTCTTCCTATAAAGATGAATTAGCACTTTTTTTATTATGTAGTAACGCATGTAGTGATAAAGGTGATCCGACGGAAAGAGCTATTGTAAAGTTATCCTCCTCTTTGAATTTAGAAAGAAATGAGTTAGAAAAAACATTACCACGTATTGATGAAATTCCTTTTACAAGCGCAAAAAAGAGAATGGAAACTATTCATCTATATCAAGGTAGACGAATAAGGATTGTCAAAGGAGCGCCAGAAATATTAATTCATGAATGTACACATATTAATATTCATAATCCAAGAGAAATTAATGATAATGATGTAAAAACAATCTTATCTGCTTTAAACAAGATGTCATTTAATGCTTTGCGCACTCTTGGGGCATTTATTGAAATAAATAATCAAAAGATATTCATTGGTGTTTTAGCGATGAAAGACCCCTTAAGAAAAGAAGCAAAAAAGAGTGTAGAGACGATGTTAAATGCCTCAGTAAAAGTCAAAATGATTACAGGTGATCATAAAGAAACGGCCTTTGCAATCGCAAGAGAATTAAAAATTGCTTCGAAAATGGATCAAGTTCTTGAAGGTAAAGAGATTGATATTATGGATGATTCAACTTTTTTAAAGCGATTATTGACTACTGAAGTCTTTGCACGAGTCACTCCTGAACATAAAATGAGAATCATTAAGGGATATAAAAAATTGAATGAAGTTGTAGCAATGACAGGAGATGGCGTTAATGATGCTCCTTCTTTAAAAGCCGCGGATGTAGGAATTGCAATGGGCGAATCTGGAACAGAAGTTGCTAAAGATGCCGCGGATTTAATTATTCGTGATGATGATTTTACAACCATTGTACAAGCGATGAAAGAAGGAAGAAATATTTATTCGAATATTAGAAAAGCTGTATTATTCTTACTTTCTAGTAATATAGCTGAGGTTTTAGTGATGTTTTTAGGCTTGCTATTTGGTTTTCCCTTACCTTTATTAGCAATCCATATTTTATTTGTGAATTTAATTTCGGATTCCCTTCCTGCCTTAGCGTTAGGGACCGATACTATGGAAGATGATTTAATGAATCAAAAGCCTAGATCTAGGAATGATTCTTTATTTTCTATGGGAGGAAAACGAATTTTAGTCATCTACTCTCTTGTCATCTTTTTATTAACCGCGGTAGCCTTTTTTGTTACTCCTATTTCTTATATGGTTAATGAAGGGGCTATTATTCATAACTTTAACGATTTCATCCATTGGATTAATGTTGCTTTTTCTAATGAAACGGTATTAAAAAAATCTAGGACTCTTGCATTTAATGTTTTATCCTTATCCGAATTATTCCATATGATAGGGATGTCATCGCCGAAGCATTCTTTATGGTATATTCTTAAAAAGAAAAATGTATTTTTATTTTTAACTTTTATAGGTGGATTAATTCTTCAAGTTTGTCTTACTCAAATTTCATTTTTCAATACGGTTTTTAAAACCTCTTCCTTAACTCATTTTGAATGGATGGGGTGTATTTTACTTGCATCTTTCCCTTTGATTTTGCATGAAATATTACATAAAGAAATGAAGTGATTTAAGTATTATCATTATTTACTTGCTGAGCATAATTTTGTCCTGAAATCGTAAGCATTACTTGACCGATGCATTCAAAAAAATTTCCTGCACTTTGTTGTCCCGCGGCATTTAAATTTTGCGATAATAAAAAGCCAATAAGACATGCAAGTGCAGTAAACTCATTTGGACTTAATCCAATTAAAAAGGTAGCAAATTCTTTAAAATCTTTTTGATATTGTTCGTTCATATCTTCTTTTAAACTTATTTAATCGATAATGAAAAGAGAACACTATTGCTAAAAATCTTTTAAATATGTTAAGATTGAAAGGTAGAAAAAAGCAAAATATTAAGATATTTTGTAGGGAGGAAAGGATATGAGACCTGTTAAAATAATCGTAGATTCTACATGTGATTTACCAAAAGAATATTTAGAAAAACATGAAATTGATGTTGCGCCTTTAGGCATTCTTTTTGGTGAAGAATCATATCGTGATGGAGTTGATTTAACTGTCGAAGAACTTTATAAAAAAGTAGATGAAAAAAAGATGCTTCCTAAGACAAGCGCTTTATCTATGGAAGAACTTCATACACTATTTACTCAAAGAGTCGAGGAAGGATATGATATCTTCTTTATTTGTATTTCTAGTGATTTTTCATCTTGCTATCAACATGCTTATTTAGCCTCAGAAGAAATAAGAGAACATGTCGTATGCTTTGATTCTCGTAATCTTTCTAGTGGTATAGGATTACTTATTTTAAAAGCTGTAAAATTTAAAGATGAAGGAAAAAATATCTTTGAAATTGAAGCGATGTTAAAAGAATTAGTTCCCCAAGTGAGAAGTCAATTCGCGGTAGAAACTTTGGATTATTTGTATAAAGGTGGAAGATGTTCTTCGTTAGTCTATATCTTTGGTAAGGGTCTTCATATTCGTCCAATTATTCGTGTTAAAGATGGAAAAATGGGCGTATATAAAAAACCAAGAGGAAAAATGATAAATGCTTTAAATGCTTTATTAGAAATTTTTAAAGAAGACAAAGATCATATCGATATGGATTGTGTCATGATTACTCATTCTCTTGGTGATGAATATGAAAAATATTTAAGAGCAGAGCTTAAAAAGCTCATTCCAGAAGAAATTATCATGTCCACCAGAGCGGGTTGTGTAATTTCCTCGCACTGTGGACGTGGAACAATAGGTATTCTTTATATTGTGAAGTAGTCATATTGACTTTATATTAATTATAATAGTTGAGTGTTTTACATTCTTAAAATTAATTGTCATAAGAATGGACAAGCACACCTTTTATGATAAAATTATAGTGAGGGTGTGATGACTGTGTTTGATTTATTTAAATTGTATTGCTTAAAAGAAAACAGCCTATTGGAGGCAAAAAAGGCCACTAAGGGATTGCCAAATAGCATTTGGGAAACTTACAGTAGTTTTGCTAATAGTCATGGTGGGACTATTCTTTTAGGCGTGGAAGAACTAGAAGACAATAGTTTAATTCCTTGTGGTTTAACCGAGAAAAAGGCTAGAGATTTGCAAAAAAATTTTTGGAGCGTTATCAATAATTCAAATAAAGTTAGTAAAATCATCATAAGAGATGAAGATGTTCATGTAGAAAAAATAGAAGATTCTTATGTTTTGGTTATCGAAATACCCGAAGCCTCTAGATATGATAAACCTATTTATATTAATAATAATCCCTTGATGGCATATCGTAGAAATTTTGAAGGTGATTATAAATGCACTAGAACGGAAATTGAAGGTATGCTAAGAGATCAAAATTTTGATATTAATGATAGTGTCATTTTAAAATATCTATCATTAGATGTTCTTAATAGGAATACCATAAAAAGATATAGAAATAATTATAAAAATTCACTAACTAGAGCAGAAAATCACCCGTTTAATTATGAGCCTAATGACATTTTTTTATATCATATAGGAGCTGCTGGATATGATGAAAAAAACGTTTTACACCCCACCAGAGCGGGATTATTAATGTTTGGTAATTTTTATGATATCAAAAGAGAATTTCCTAATTATTTTTTAGATTATCAAGATTGTAGAAATTTAGTTGGAAACATTCGATGGTTTGATCGTATTACTTCTTCTTCTGGAGATTGGAGTGGTAATCTTTATGATTTCTATTATCGTATAACATTTAAAATTACTGAAGATATTCCTACGCCATTCAAAATGAAGGGTATGTTTAGAGATGATTACGTTCCTATGAAAGCTGCTATACGAGAAGCGTTATGTAATGCGCTTTCTAATGCAGACTATAATATGGAATTAGGTGTTGTCATAAAACAATATCATGATAGGCTTGTTTTTATTAATTCTGGAACCTTGGCTATTCCTAGAAATATAGCTTTACTAGGTGGAACATCTAAAGCCAGAAATAAAAATGTTCTTTCTATTTTTTCCTATGTCAACATTGGTAAACGTGATGGGGTAGGTATACCTTTAATTATTAATGCAACAAAAAAAGATAAGTATCCAAGTCCAATATTAGAAGAAAGCTTTAATCCAGATCAAACAAAGCTAATAATATTCATTAAAAGAAATGAAAATTTGGATATTGATGATGTAGAAGAAATTTCAAATCATATCAATGTAATATTTCAATATAAAGACGATATCATTAAAAAATCAAATCATAAGGTCGATGTTAAAGAAAGATTATTGAAAATAGAAAATAGTTTTAGAAATAAGCCATATTTTGGTAGAGGTGATATTATCCAATTATTAAATTGCTCCAGTGGGACAGGGTATAACTTCATAACATATTTGTTAGAATTAAAGATTATTGAGCGGGTTAAAGGACACGGAAAAGGAAAACACAAATTTAAATAGATTTTGTATTTAATATAGAGTTAGTTAATTTAATTCTTTTATTCTTTTTCTTCAACAAAGTTTACAATACCTTCTTCTAAAGAGAGGGTATTATTTTTAACTAAATCGGTAATAATATCTCCGACATATTGATACATTTTGGCATTCATTCTGCGGTGACCTAAAGAAAGAAGAATCATTTTGATAATGCTATCTTCGGATAGATCTTTAACCATTTTAACCATACGGATAATACCATCTTGAATTTCTAATGGATGAACATTTTCATAGCTTCGTAATTTCTCTTTTGAAGAACGGAAGACGATCGGTTCACCAAAGACAAAGATGAAATTATCCTTTTCATAGATTTTTTCCTCTGCAAGGAGAAGAGATAATAATTCAAGAGCGTCATTTCCAAATAGAGAAACGATATCATCTTTTTTCACAGGCATCGTACGTTTTAAGATGCTAAGCATTAAATCTTTTCTACTGATTTCATCTTTTCCCCGATACGCATAGTAAATTTCCGCGGGGAAGATATAGGTTTCAAATAATGCATCGGTTAATTTCTTTTGAACAACCCGTTTCTTTCTTTCGATGGTCTTCATGGAATTTTCGACAATATAAGAAGAAATCTCACTCTTTGCTTTCTCTTCATCCATAAAGAAGGCAAATGGGAAGACACGTAAATAACTATATCCTGCATCATTTACAATAGTCTTACTTGCCTCGAATGTCTCTTTTGCACTTTCAATAGAATGATAAGGTAATGAATCAACACTAATGCAGGTATAACCTTGTCTTAAAGGCATACGTACAATCATATCAATTGCCCCTTTGTTGAGGGCGATATCAGTTGCAACTTCAAATCCTTGAGATTTTAGATATTCAATGAGATATTTTTTGAAATATTTATTTCTTGTATTCGAACGTAAAGGAATAATCTTATAGGATTTTGAAACAAATTCGATATACTCAAAGGCACGCTTTGCTGCGGAAATAAAGTTTTCAACATTATTTTTGTCAATATAGTCTAATTTTGGATCACGGCTTAAATATTGAGTATCAAAGACAATGGTTTGATCTGCGCGGTATAATGCTGATAATGTTTCTTTTGTTTCTACAGCATGAGAGGCTAAAATAATGACTGCATCAAAATGGAAGTGATCATTTGCGCATAATGAAGCAACAGAATTTAATGGCATTGCTAAGCAAGGGAACATATGATAAATCGATTCTGGAACAACATTTGTAATACGCGCAAGAGGTCTAATTCCTACGGCATCCTTAAATGCTTCAAGTGCGCCAAGCTCACTACGACGAATGTCCCCTAGATGAGCATGTAAGAAATCGGTATAGTAATTATTGATTAAGGTTTCAAATAAATTGACGCGTTCCTCTTCACTTTTTTGATACGTTTCAATACTTCCAAAGATATATGTGTCTGTATAAGTGTTCTTGCGTAAAGAATTCATTAAGTATTGCGCATAATCATAATAGAAACGTTTCATAAACATCTTGTCGTATAAAGAATAATCATCTACTTCAAGGAAATGATTTCCTAAGTTTGGGATTAGTTGATTCATACGATGTAAGGAAACATAGAAATCTAAATATTTATTGATGGATATGAAGTTTTTAGAAATCTTTTCTGCTTTCTTCATATATTGATCAAATGGTAATACGGCATAATTAATGATTTCTTCATTGAAATAAGGTTGAATGATATTTGTATTATCTAGCACACTATTGAATAAAATCTGCATTCTCTTGCGGTATTTCATGGCATCGTTAAATAATGTATCATCTCTAAATTGATCCATTTGTTTTAAGGCTAGAGGTAAACGATTTTGGATAAAGTAGGCTTTAGATAAACGATATAAGTCCACGGAGGCTTTTGCTTTTTGAATCGTTTCAACATCGTATAAATCATCTTTGAAATATGGTAGTAAGGATGGATGTAGTTCACTAGTTAAAGAAGAAATTTGTTCTTCAAGATGATGGTATTCATCCATTTGTTTCTTTGTATTTGCTAAAGTTTCAGTAGATAATTTTTCTTTTTCTTTAAGGGCGTAGTAAGTAGAAATCATCTTCATTTCTTTTCTTGTTAAGCCCTTATCTTGAGTGCTTTTATCTAAAAGCGCTTGATCGATATCAAAAATCTTATCTCCATAGGCTTGAATCATATTTTCTTTTAGATTCTTTAAAGAAGTGATAAGGCTATTGAGTTCATTCATTTGAGTAATTGCTTTTGCTAAATCAAGCTCCTCAAAAAAGGAAGCAGGATAAGTTCTATAAGCATCTAAAACAGAAAGAACATTTAAAAGAGCCTTTGTTAACTTTAAATTATTTGCATAAGGTAATTCAAATTTTTCATGGAGATGGATTAATAGAATATTTAATTTTTTGATATCTTCAGAAAGGATAGTAAAGGATGTCTTTAAAGGAAGATATTCCTCTTGCATCATAACTTTTTTATCAAATCCATAGAAGATATGATCTTTATAATTGACTCTTAAAGCTCTTAAAGAATCTGTAAATTCATGAATAGAATCTAAATATTCTTCAAGCTTTAAAGGAGTCATTTCGGTGATATGGGGTATTTTTATATCAATCATATCATTATCATATTGATAATAATTTTCGATAACTGCATTTAAAGAAAGACCAAAGGGTTCTTGTTTTTTTCTTAAAGAATTAATCGTCTTTTTGAAGTCGTTACGGACATCATAATATTTATTTAATAATTCCTGCATAGAAAGTGGATCGATTGTCCCCTTTTGATGTTGATAAAGATCATAAGAAGTTAAGCGATCTAAAAGGACATCTTTATCAATTGAAAATTCATTTAAGTCTTGGCAATAAGGAATTAAAGATTTATCGAGACGATCAAAGAAAGCATCTTTTTGACTCTTTTCGTTATAGACCACTAAAACCTTCTTATTATTGATTAAGAAAGCAGAAATCATGTTGTTGATTAAATGACTTTGATTATCAAGACTATCTGTACGAATAAATAGATTTTCTCTATTTGCTACCTTTTGCATAACATGATATTCATCATTATCTAAAGGAAGTAAAGAAAGAAGCTTTCTACTAAGCTTAGTACCATTTGGTTTATTAAAAGAATAGAATTCTGCATTATAATAGGAAACAGATTTAATTAAAGAAACTTCAGCGATTTTTTCTTGATTAGCAATATAATCATCGACAACTTTTTGTGATGTTAAATCAAAATCAGAAAGGAAGACCCCGTTATTTACAGACCAGCGATAACGATATGCTTTTGGCGCTATAAAGGTTAAATATTCTACTAAAGAGAAGTCTGAGCTTACAGGGTAAGATAAATCGATATTTCTTGCCTTTCTCATATAGGCAACTAAATTTTCGTTAAGCGAGATTTCATCGTTAACCGCGGAAATTTGATACGTTTTACTTCCTTTATTTTTTTCAATTTTAACAGGAATAAAAACTAAGGGCGCAGATTTAACTTCATGTTTTTTATCTACGTCTGTGTAATCTAAAATACCAAAGGAAACATAGGTCGTATAACGTCCATATTTTTCTAGTGATTTCTTATTTTTTTCGATTAAACGATCAAGAATTTCACTTTGAATCTCTGCTTTAGAAACGTGAATTTCTTTCAAATCACCTTCATCTTCACTACTTTCATCATCGTTTTGAGAAATCAATAATGTTTTTCTCTTAGTTAAATACGAAAAAACATCTTCGTATTGTGTGTTTGTGATGCGAAGTACATCGTTGTCGGTACTATGAAATTGTAATAGTTTACTTTCCCTACATGCTTTTTCAATTTCATCAGTCCAAAGCTCTACTTTAAATCTGCTATTTTCCATAGAATTTCTCCTCTTTTAGATTTAATTTTATTGTAGCAAAAAAAGAAGCACATATAAAGTGTTAATTTTAAGAAAAATGAGGGAGTTTTAATTATAAATTAAAAAATCTTAAAAAACTTGATGAAAAATCAGATTTATTTTGTTTCCTTTTTATGGTTCTCTTCGTAATTTTTTATGTAATTAACACGTAGGGCGTGTCTTCCTCCTTCAAAAGGAGTATTTAAAAAGATATCAATATAACGTTTTGCTTGTTCAAATGTTGTAAATTTTGCCCCCATTGCAAGCATATTGCAATCATTATGTCTACGTATATATTCTGCGGTTAAGTCATTATAAGCTAGTCCACAGCGAATACCTTTCACTTTATTTGAGGCAATCATAATTCCTTCGCCCGTGGTGCAAATTACAATACCAAAATCGGCCTTATGTGATGCGACAGCTTCTGCACACTTAATTCCATGTTCACTATAAGAACAACTTTCCTTAGAAAAAGTGCCATAATCGACGACTTCATAATTTAATTCATCGAATAAATAGGCGCTTATTTGTTGTTTTAAATCAAATCCTCCATGATCTGAAGCGATAGCAATTGTCATTTCTTGTTCCTCCATTCATTTTCAATATCACTAAAAGGAATATTTCCCTTTCGTATACATGTTATTTCATTATTCATAATCACCACAATCGTTGATGGGGTACCACTTAATATTTCATTATCCCTTACAATATCAAGATGTTCATCTTCAAATTCTTTTTCGATATCGCTTACGTCATTTAGAGGTGGTTTTCCCGAACGATTCACACTGGTAACTAATAAAGGAACACCAACTTGATGAATTAAAGAAGTGACTTTTTGAGAACCGCTCATACGGATACCGATGGTTTTATGATTCAAAGTAACCCAAGGATAAGTTTCTTTTGCTTCTAAAATTAAAGTTAATTCGCCAGGAAAGAAACGATGAACTACTCTTAAAATATTTTCATCTACATTAGCAAATAAAGAAACTTCATCATAACTAGATATCATCAAAGTAAAGGGTTTTTCTGGTGGCCTTTTTTTAATATCAACAAGGCGAGAAAATCCCCTTTCTAAATCATATCGAACCCCAATTCCATATACTGTTTCAGTCGGAAAAACTAAAGGCTTTCCCTCATTTAATATTTCAATACATTTTGGATCTTCAAAGCTTAGATAATTCATTTTTGTCCCCTAGATATATTATATTTTAGGAGAATAGTTCAAAAAAGTAAAATTTTTCTCTTATAACATTTTCATCGCAGCTATTTTTTCTTAATGAACCTTCAATAGAATACCCAACACCTTTTCCAATTTTTAAAACAATTTTTCCATTTTGATAATAAGGTGTGATCGAGGAATCAAAACGAAAGTCACTAAGATGTAGTTTAATTAAATCTTGATAATATCTTTCATTGTATCCAAAACAAATTTCTTCATATGTATCAATTAGTTTTTCCTTTATTGAATAGACTTTTAATTTATCACTTGTTTGGTAAGAATTAGCATAAATTCGGTATGAATAAGCAAAAACAATCCCATCATTACTTTTTAAAGTGTTACTAAATAAAGTAAGGAAAGTTGCCCCAAGAAGTGTTAAATGTAGTTTCATAAAATCCCTCCTTTATAAAAAGTATGGGAAAATTAGAAAGTCTTATTCATTTTTATAGCAATTGGATAAAACAAAATCTTAAATGCCCTGACATATCTTTAGCAAAAGATATCTTTGAGTTTTTAAGATATTTCTTTGTAAAATAGGTGATTTCTTCTTTTCTTGCTTCATCGATTTCTAAATAAAGATAACCATTTTTGTTTAAATGATCTTCAAGATTTTTAATGATTTTTTCATAGACCTCTAAACCAGAGTTTTTGGCATATAAAGCGATATGGGGTTCATTTTTTTTAACCCGTTTTTCAACATAGTCAAAACGAGCAATATATGGAGGATTAGAAATAATAAAATCAAACTTTTTACCTGTTAATCCATCATAAACATCTGCAAGTTCAAATTCACAAGATAAATTGTATGCTTTGGCGTTTTTCATCGCCACTCTTAAGGCAGGATAAGATATATCACTTGCATGTCCTTCAACGTCTTTACATGCCAAGAGAATAGAAATAATAATAGCTCCACTTCCTGTGCCGATATCCAAAACGCTTTTTGCTCCGATTTCTTGGATTTTTTGGATAGCTAAAAGAGTTAATTCTTCTGTTTCTTGTCGGGGAATTAATACATCTTTATTGACAGTAAGTCGATGATTTAAAAACATTTGATAATTAAATATGTATTGAATTGGAACCTTTTTAAGTTTATTCCAATATTGATCGAATAGCTCTACAACATGAGAAACATTCATATCTTCATGAAGAAAAAGAGTTCCTTTTTCTAGATGAAGAAGTTCTTCTAAAAGCCATTGAAGCTCTTCACTAGAACGTGGATCTCTTTTGGAAGGTATATTTTTGCGATAATATTCACCAAGTGTCATTTATCTTGCTTTTCCTGTAAGGCAATTTTATCTTGTTGATCTGCATTAATTAAGGCATCTAGAATTTCTTCTATATCCCCTTCCATAACACGATCTAGTTTTTGAATGGTAAAACCGATTCGATGATCTGTTACTCTATTTTGGGGATAATTATATGTACGGATTTTTTCAGAGCGTTCTCCTGTTCCGACTTTTAAACGACGTTCATTGCCGATTTTTTCATTTTGTTCTGCTTCTTTTGCAGCAAGAATTCTAGCCCTTAATAAATTCATAGCAATTTCTCTATTTTGAATTTGACTACGTTCCACTTGGCATGCTACCACAATACCTGTAGGAATATGAGTAATTCTTACCGCGGATTCGGTCTTATTGACATTTTGACCACCTGCGCCTGAAGAACGATATGTATCAATTTGTAAGTCGGAAGGATTAATTTCTACATCGACAGCTTCGGCTTCTGGCATGACTAATACAGTTGCAGTTGAGGTATGAATTCTTCCAGAAGCTTCAGTTTTAGGAACACGTTGAACACGATGTGCACCAGATTCAAATTTTAATCTTGAGTAGACGCCCTCTCCTTTAATCATGAAAGAAATATTAGCAAATCCTCCCATTTCAGAAGGGGATTCATCCACAATTTGAATTTTCCATCCTTTCTTTTCTGCATAACGAGAATACATACGGAAAAGGTCTCCTGCAAAAATATTTGCTTCATCTCCTCCTGCAGCCCCGCGAATTTCGCAAATTACATTCTTTTCATCATTAGGATCTTTTGGAACTAGCATCATCTTTAATTTCAAATAAAGATTTTCGGATTCTTCACTTAATTCTCGGATGGTTTCTTTGGCAAATGCAGCAATTTCAGGATCTTCATCATGTTGCATGATATTTGCGTCAGATAAATCGGATTGAATTTTTTTATAGCGAATATATTCTTCGACAGGTTTTTCTAAAGCAGCTCTTTCCTTATTTAAAGAGGTGAGTTTTGCAATATCGTTTCCGACATTTTCATCTCCTAAAAGAGTGTCGATTTCGTTAATTCTTTTTTCCATTGTTTCTAAACGTTCAATCATTTTATCTGTTGCCATAGGGTTCATCCTTTCTTAAAGAAATCTTTGTTTCTTGCTTGCTTATTTTAACATATTTAAAATCTAAAATCATCTACTATATGTCTCTTAATGTTATCTTAAAAATATGTTATGATGAATAAAAGGAGGAAGTTATGAAGTATTATAATCCAGAAAAAAATTTAGTCACATTATCAAACTCTATCTTAAAACACTTTGGTGGAGAAACATATCATGAAACTTTAAAAGAATTAGACGATATTCTAGCTAAAAAAGAATATAAAAAGGTCGTAATATTTCTTTTTGATGGTTTAGGAACGTATATAGAAAATTTACATTTAAAAGAAAAGCATTCACTAATTAAACATCGTGCTTTTGAAATGAGTTCTGTTTTTCCACCTACAACAGTCGCAGCCACGACGGCACTTTTATCTGCAAAATATCCTGCAGAAACAGGGTGGCTTGGCTGGTCACAATACTTTCCTCAAATTGATCAAACAGTGGATATGTTCAGTGGAAGAAATTCGTTTACAAGAGAATATATTGAACCCCATCCCTCAAAAACGTATGTCCCCTATGTTGATATTCTTGATATTATTTCTCATCTTCCATCTTGTAGAGCTTATAATATTTCTTCAGCAAGAGTAGATCCAAATGGAGCAAAATCTTTATCTCATTTATTTCGTTTAGTGCATAAAGCTCTTGAGGGTGATGAAAAAACTTTTATCTATGCTTATTGGCCTGATCCAGATCATAATATTCATGTATATGGAGTAAAGAATTTTCGAGTGCACCATATTGTAAGAAAAATCAGTAGAAAAATTGATCGTTTTGCAAGAAAAAATAAAGATACCCTTGTTATTTCTCTTGCAGATCATGGTTTATTAGATGTAGAACCCATCTTTTTAGATGAGCATCCAGATTTATATGAACTTTTAATCAATGATGATTTCTTAGATTCTAGAACCGCATCTTTTAGAATTAAAGATGTCGAAAAAAATGGTAAAACCTTCGAAACGCTATTTAAAAAGTATTATGGAGATGAGTTTGACTTCTATACAAAACAAGAAGTGATAGATGAACATTTATTTGGTACAGGAAAAATCCATCCCTTATTTCCTTCTTTACTAGGGGATTATCTTGTGGTTTCTAAAGGAAATAAATGTTTAATTTGTCCCAAAAAGTTTAATAAAAAAGTACATAAAGGAGCACATTCGGGGAGCGCCTTAGAGGAACGCATGATCTATGTCTCGATTTATAATCAATAAAATGAGTTT
>CANQTY010000010.1 GCA_947626895.1 uncultured Bacilli bacterium | reverse complement strand
TCCCTATTTTCTCTTTGTTTTTTTTAGAAAATTTTTTTCATTAACATTTGTTGCACTTAGATTAATAATTAACCTTTCACAACATTTACTTTTAAAACATCTACTATTTTCTTTTTTTTCGTGGTAAAATAAGCCCGTAGCATAAAGTTAAGTTTTACTTAACAAGAATTTATAATTAGGAGGAAAATTATGCAAAAAAAGTATGTATATCACTTTGAAGAAGCATACGGTTTAGGAAAAGAGCTTCTTGGTGGTAAAGGTGCTGGCTTAGCGGAAATGACTCATATTGGTGTACCAATTCCTCAAGGATTTACGGTCACAACAGAAGCCTGTACACTTTATTATGATAGTGGTAAAGTCCTTCCAGAATTTTTAAAGAATGACATTTATACCGCGATTCATGAAGTAGAAAAAAAGACTGGTAAAAATTTTGGTGGAGATAAAAATCCTTTATTAGTCAGTGTTCGTTCTGGTGCAAGAGTATCTATGCCTGGAATGATGGATACCATTTTAAATTTAGGTTTAAATGATAAAACTGTCGAAGTTTTAGCAAAAGAAACAAATAACGAAAGATTTGCTTATGATAGCTATCGTCGTTTCATTTTAATGTTTACCAATATCGCAAAAGGACATCCTCGTACCGATATGGATAAAATGTTAGATGATTTAAAAGCTGCAAAAGGTTATAAATTAGATACAGAAGTAACCGCGCCTGAATTAAAAGAATTAGTCGTAAAATATAAGGCATATTATAAAGAAACCTTCAAAGAAGATTTCCCTGCTGATCCATATGTCCAATTAATCGAAGCCGTCACCGCGGTCTTCCGTTCTTGGGACAATGAAAGAGCAAATGTCTATCGTATGATGAACAACATCCCATATAGCTGGGGAACTGCTGTTAACGTACAATCTATGGCTTTTGGTAACAAGGGTGAAACATCTGGTACAGGTGTTGCTTTCTCTCGAGATCCTGCTACTGGGGAAAACAAGATTTCTGCTGAATATCTTCCAAATGCTCAAGGTGAAGATGTCGTCGCAGGTATCCGTACTCCATTACACATCGATGAATTAAAACGCAGAATGCCAGAAGTTTATGAACAATTCGTCAAAACCATTAAATTAATGGAAGAGCACTATAAAGATATGCAAGATATGGAATTCACCGTTGAAGAAGGAAAACTCTATTTCTTACAAACAAGAAATGGTAAGAGAACTCCTGCCGCGGCATTAAAGATTGCATGTGATTTAGTTGATGAAGGTAAAATTAGCGAAGATGAAGCCGTTTTAAGAATTGATGCTTTATCCTTTGATAAATTATTACTTCCTGGCTTTGATAAAGCCGAACTTGATAAGGCTACCCCAATTGCTTCTGGTTTAGCCGCAGGTCCAGGCGCTGGAACAGGTAAATTATCCTTCACCGCTGCTGATGCTGAAAAACGTCATGCAAAAGGTGAAAAAGTCATTTTAGTCCGTGCTGAAACCTCTCCAGAAGATATCGTTGGTATGGTCGCCGCAGAAGGTATCCTCACCATGCGTGGTGGTATGACTTCTCACGCAGCCGTTGTTGCTCGTGGTATGGGTAAATGTTGTATCTGTGGATGTAAAGAAGCTCTCATCGATGAAGATAAAGAAACTTTAACCATCAATGGTAAAGTTTATACTACAAACGATGTGTTCTCTCTTGATGGATCCACTGGTAAAATCTATCTTGGTTCTTTCAAAACCGTTAATCCAGATTTAACCACTGGATACTTCGGCCGTTTAATGAGCTGGGTTGATAAAGCAAGAGCTTTAAAAGTTCGTACAAACGCTGATACTCCTCGTGATGCAAGTCAAGCCAAAGAATTTGGTGCAGAAGGCATTGGACTTTGCCGTACAGAACACATGTTCTTTGATAAAGATCGTATCTTCTCTATGAGAAAGATGATTTTAGCGGACAATGCCAAAGATCGTAAAGCCGCTTTAGCGGAAATCGAACCAATGCAACAAAAAGACTTTGAATCTCTCTATGAAATTATGGGAGAACTCAATGTAAATGTTCGTTTATTAGATCCACCTCTCCATGAATTCTTACCACAAGAAGAAGATAAGATTGAAGAACTTGCTAAAGCTACAGGAAAAACTGTACAACAAGTTAAAGATCGTATTGCTGAACTCCATGAATTCAACCCAATGATGGGACACCGTGGATGCCGTCTTGCAGTTTCTTATCCAGAAATTTGTGAAATGCAAACAAATGCCATCATTAAAGCTGCAATTAATGTCAATAAACGTGGATTAAAAGTTGAACCAGAAATTATGATTCCATTAATCTTAGACGTTAAAGAATTAAAATACGTGAAGAATCTCATCGTCACAACCGCGGATAAATTAATTAAAGAAGCTGGTGTGAATATGAAATATCACGTTGGTACCATGATTGAAATTCCAAGAGCAGCTTTACTCTCTGATGAAATCGCAAAAGAAGCAGAATTCTTCTCCTTCGGTACAAACGACTTAACTCAAATGACCTTTGGTTTCAGCCGTGATGATGCTTCAAAATTCTTACCAGATTACTACAAGACAAAGATTTTTGAAGAAGATCCATTCAAGACACTTGATCAAACAGGTGTTGGTAAATTAGTAGAAATGTCCGTTAAAGATGGACGTTCCACTCGTAAAGACTTACACATCGGTGTATGTGGCGAAACAGGTGGAGATCCAAAATCTATTGAATTCTACCATAAGGCTGGATTAGATTATGTTTCTTGTTCCCCATTCCGTGTTCCAGTTGCACGTTTAGCCGCGGCACAAGCAAACATTCGTTTCCCAAGAAAAAAATAATCATTAAATAATTTTGATTTTGAAAAGGCTGCCCTTCCTTGCGGGCAGTCTTTTCATATGTCTTTTAAACATTAAATTGAGTTAAATGTAATTTTATTGACACCGTTTTCCAAATTTAGTATATTATATTTGTCACGAGGAGTAGCGACAAATACAATATTCGTCAACACGGATTTTCCCGGATATTGTAAATCAAATAGTGATTCCGCAAGATCGTGGATAATTAACCGCGGTCTTTTTATATATTGAAAAAGGAGGAAAAAATATATGATTAAAACCATCTTATTTATCGTGTTCTTCATTCTTATCGCTTTAAGTGGAGTGGCCTTATTGCTTCTCCACATTAAGAAAAGAAAACAAAAAAATCTAAACATCTTTGCAAGTGGTGTTTTAGGTGTATCTTTATTGCTTGCTATCTTTATTCCTGGTTCCTTCCATCAAGTTGAAGCAGGACAGGTCGCCGTGGTCAAACATCTTGGTCAAACTGCAGGAATTCGTACCCCAGGTACCTATTTTGACTTCTATATGACCAATTCTTATACATATTTTGATACCACAGTTCAAAAACTTGATATCAACACAGAATCTTATTCTAGTGATGCTCAGACCATGGATATTCAAATGACCGTACAATTTAGAATTGATCCCACAAAGGCTGAAAACATCTTAACAGAATATCAAACGATGGAGTCTTTATCCGCGCGTATTGAAAAAGTCGCGGATGATAATTCAAAATCTATTTTATCCAAATATACTGCGATGAAAATCATCGAAACCCGTGCTTCTATTTCTCCCGAAGTCGAGGAATCTATTAAATCCACGGTCGGTGATAAATATTATGTAACCGTCACCGCGGTAAACTTAACAAATATTGAATTTACTCCAGAATTTGAAAAATCTGTCGAAGATAAAGTAATCGCAGAACAACAAAAAGAAGCTGCAATTACAAAAGCCGAACAAGAACTTGAAGTCGCAAAACTTGAAGCACAAGCAAAAATAGAAAGCTCTCATGGTGATGCAGAAAGTCAAAAGATTATTGCCCAAGCTGCCGCGGAAGCAATGGCACTAAAAATCGTTGAACTTGCCAAATCCCTTGGCTTTACTATCGAAGAATCGTATATCTATTCGATTGAAACTACAGTTCAAGATGCTTTAACCTTAGAAAAAATTTCAAGTTTAACTGAAGAACAAGAAGTGCAAGAAAAAATTGCCACAGGTGTTGAGGTCACGAAAAATAATGAACTCAATCAAGTGACAACAAAAACCACAACTTTAGAATCCACCCATTATACAATTCAATATGATGAAACCCATACAAAAGATGATTTAAAACTCGTCATGGATTTCGTTCAATATCTAGAATATCTAGAAAAATGGGATGGTAAACTTCCTGAAGTCGTCGCTGGAGATCAAAACTTAGATCTTTTAATTCCTTCGACACAAACAAAGGCTTAACAAAAAAAGTCTGTTAGAAAGTTCGTCTTTCTAGCAGCTTTTTTATTTTGTAGCAATATATCCTTCACTAAAGGCTTCAATTAAATCACTTAAATCTTTTGCCTTTTTCAAGATGACCTTTCCATCATCCGTTTCTTTAACCTTTAATCTCTTTTTATATTCTTTTAAATTTGTAATCGAATGAATAATATCTAAATTTTCCTTGATTGCTCTTTCTTTAGATTCAAAAGGTTGATGCGCTACTAGGCGGATAGCTTTAGAGGAAGAAGTTAAAGTATATCCTGCAATACCTGTGACTTTTTGATAAGCTTTTGACATTCCTCCATCAATAATCAATAGTTTTCCTCCAGCCTTTAAAGGAGATTCTCCTTTGATAATTTTTACAGGCATATGACCATTGATAATAATTCCTTTGCTTGGATCTAACGAAAATTCGCGCATGATTTTATCTACATAATTTACATCATTAATATAATGATAATAAGGATTTTTAGATTCATGAATGGCTAAATTATCTTCTTTTCTTAAGAAATATCTTTCAAAGGTAGCAATATTTTCTTTTCCATACACAGGAGAAATAGGACAACACCATAAGAACCATAAAAAGTCGAGATCATCCTCTTCTGGATGAGGGGATAATAATGCTTTTCTTACTTTCATATCACAATAATCTAAATATTGTTTACCTTTAAATTCTTTTTCATCGCGGTTGATATAAGTTAAAAATTCCCCATCTTCATTTGTAGGAATACAGCCGTGATATAAAAGATTTCCATTGCATTTTCGATACATGGATCCATGGCTCACTAGAAAACGAACATGTTTTCTCATCTTTTCACTATGACGGAAAGCAAGAGATAATTTTTCCATCAAAAGCTCTTCTTCCTTTGATAACACTTCTGGATGATTTTTATCTATCGTAGGAAAGTGATGATCAATTAAAGGATAATCAATGTCCTCTAAATTGATGACGTTTTTAGTAAAATCAATCTTACTTAACTTATTTAATTTATCTGCTTGATAATGGGGATGACGCATAATTTCTTGTTCTTCCACTTTTAATTGAATAATCGTGATTGCTTTATGCATTTTAGCTACAATCGATAAATCATAGTCATCCATGGCATTTGCCTCTTCTTGTTTAGGAACAAATTCTAAACAAGGGTCATTTCCATAGAATTGCATAGCAAAAGTCACTAAAGGTCTTAAAGAAATTCCATAGCCGTCCTCTAAAGTGGAAAGATGATTATATCGACAGGAATTACGAATAACATTTGCAATACAGGCATAATTTCCAGCATGTGCACCCATATATAATAAATCGTGATTCCCCCATGTAATATCTACCGAAGGAAGTTGACAAATTAAATCCATGATTCTACATGCCCCATTCCCTCGGTCAAAAATATCCCCTAAGATGTGAAGGCGATCGACAGCAAGACGTTGGATTAAATAACAGATTTCACTAATAAATGCTTCCGCTCTTCCTGTAGAAATAACTGCTTTTACAATTTCGTTACAATAATCTTCTTTACTCTCTGATTTAAAATCCGTCTGGAGTAATTCATCAACAATATAAGAATAATCTTTCGCAGTTAATTTTCTTACCTTGCTTCTTGTATATTTTGAAGCAATAAATCGAGTAATAACAATTAAATCTTTTAATACCCATTCTAAGAATTTTGGGGTAATTAATTTCTTTTTTGCTAAATCATCTAGTTTTGCTCTTGGATAATAAATTAATGTAGCAAGAAAATCTTTTCTTTCTTTTGTTTCATGTTCCATAGCTTCATCAATTTTATTACGAATAACTCCTGAACCTGAAACTAAAAAGTGCACAAAAGTATCATGTTCTCCATGGATATCACTTAAAAAGTGCTCTGTTGGTTTAGGTAAATTTAAAATAGCAGATAAACGAATGTATTCTGATGCAGCTTCTTGAATACTTGGATATTGTTCTGCAAGTAATTTTAAATATTCAATTTTACTAGAACTAAATTTTGTTTCTTTTTTCATTGAATTAAAAGCCGTAAGAGATTCTTACAGCTTCCTTTCTATTTATTATAAATATCGTACACAGTAGAAAGTGGTAAACCTTCTTCAATATGTTGAATAGCCGCGGCAATCATCGGGGCTAAAGATAAGACATGTACTTTATTTGGCATATTCATATCATCTCTAAGAGGAATAGAATTTGTTAAGACGATTTCATCAAAGGTACCATCTAATAATCTTTCTCTTGCAGGTCCAGAAAATACGCCGTGAATACAGGCAACTCTAACGGATTTTGCTCCATGTTGCTTTAAAGCTTGCGCGGCAGCATAACAGCTTCCGCCTGTATCAATCATATCATCGATTAGTAAGCAATCTTTTCCATCAACACTACCAATGATGTTCATAACTTCTGCTTCGTTAGGACGAGTTCTTCTTTTATCGATAATTGCTAAAGGAGTATTAAGTCTTTCTGCGACTCTTCTAGCACGATTCACTCCTCCATGATCTGGAGAAACTACAACGGTATTATCTTGATTTCTTAAACTAAAATAACTAGCAATCATAGGAATTGCACTTAATTCATCGACTAGACAAGAGAAGAATCCTTGAATTTGTGGAGCATGTAAATCAAAACTAATGACTCTTGCCGCTCCTGCGGTAGTAATTAAATCTGCAACAAGACGTGCAGTAATTGGTTGTCTTGGTTTACTTTTACGATCTTGACGAGCGTATCCATAATATGGAACAACCACGTTAATGACTCTTGCTGATGATCTTTTTAAAGCATCGATGAATATTAATAATTCAAATAAATGTTCTGTTACAGGGGTGCAAGTCGATTGAATAATATAGACATTTTTATCCCTTACAGACTCAAATGGTTCGCAAATTATTTCCCCATCAGCGAAATGGCTAACCGCAACAGGAGCAACTGGCATTTTTAAGATATTTGCTACTTCTTGTGTCAGTTCCTTGTTCGCAGTAAGAGAAAAAATAATTGCATTTTCTAACATGTAAGAAACCTCCTAATGAAATCTAACTTCGATTTCGTTTTTTTGTGATCAATTCTGGTCTAGAAATAGCAAATTCGTTTTCTTGCAAATCTTTCGTGATGACACTTTGCGCGGCAACATAAGCATTTTTGTTAAGTTTTAAAGGTGCCACTAAGGTTGAATTACATCCAATAAAAGTTTCATCTTCGATTTGAATGGACGCTTTCCTTTTCCCATTGTAGTTCGCGGTGATCACTCCACAACCTACATTGTTATGTTCTCCCATTGTTACATTCCCAAAATAGCTGAGATGTTTCATCTTATTATTTGATTTCATGTTCACGGTTTTTAATTCGTTAAAATTACCGATTACATTATCATCTTCTAAGATGACTTTTTCCCTAAAATGTAAGAAGGGGCCTAGTTGATTTCGGTTTCCGATATGGCTATCTTTACCCACAAACCAACTAATTAAATTATAACAACCGCAAGAAAAATTTGCTATAAATACATGAGGTCCAATAAAATTATTTTCGCCGATGTGTGAATTTCCTACAATTTCAACATTCGGATAAATATATGTTCCTTTTTCAATAGTCACTTCAGGAGCGATATATACATCTTTCGAGGATATAAAAAACACTCCTTGCATCTTTAGTTTTTGAATGGTTCGGTTGTTTAAAATATTGAAAACTTCTTCATAGTTCATAGGGTCTTCTAAAATCATAAAATCTTCATGTTCTACATTCGTATTTAATAAATTGTTCTTATTTTCTATTGTCATCACCAAAGTAGATGAATTATAGCAGGATATGTTTGTTTTATCGTGTAAACAACTTCTAATTAAATGGTGAAGTGTTTTTTCTTGTAACAAGGGAATTATGTGGTAAATTTTGCAAATTACATCATCATTTTCAGATTCACTTAAAACTTCATCAAAAACCTTTTTTACATAATAAGTTGCATTCCTTTGATAAAGCAAAGGTGCATTATCTTCATTAAAGTAATATTCAATGACCATGATTAAAAAACCTCCTATATAAGTTTATGTTTTAGTCAATTTATTCATTTATAAAATTGTTGTTATAGCTATATAATTATCGTCTTCATTAAAACGACGGCTTTCATTAACTAGAGCTTTATAATCTTTAGAAAGAGCAAATACAGAACTTCCTGATCCTGTCATCATCACGATAGGAAATCCGTCTTGAATTAATTTTTCTTTAATAACCCCAATATCTGGGACTAGTTGTATTGCAGCTTTTTCTAAACAATTAAAACTTTCTTGTTTGATGATTTTTTCATCTCCTGATTTTAAGCCTTCAAGAAGAAGATCGATATTTGCCTTACGATCCGAAGGTAATTGATCAAATGTATCATAAGCATCTTTTGTTTGTACACCTTGATTAGGTTTAATAATTAAACAATGATATTTATCTTTTAAACGGAAGAATTCTAAATCCTCACCAACACCTTTACATCTAGCGGGTTGATTAAATAAGGCAAAAGGAACATCCGCTCCGACTTCTTTTGCAATAGCAATCATTTCTTCTTTGCTAACATTAATTTTTAACATTTGTAGCATCGTGCGGATAACCGCAGCAGCGTCCGCAGAACCCCCACCAAGTCCTGCAGAAATAGGAATTCTTTTATGAATATGAATACGAAATTTTCTTTTAATATTAAATTTTTCTTTAATCACTCGATAAGCTTTAATAGCTAAATTAGATTCATCATTTGCTAAAGTTAAATCATCTGAGGTAATCACGGTTCCAACATCTTCTGGAAGAAAATCAAAGTCGATTCGATCGTGTAACTCTAAGGGTAACATAATCATATCAACATCATGATATCCATCATCTCTTTTATTGTTCACATTAAGAGCTATGTTGATTTTGGCGTAAGCCTTTACTGAAATCATTGATTTCTCCTCCAAAAAAATTGCGACGTGCCTTTCCACGAGTATCTACTCCACCCATTTCCTTAGATATTGTAGCTAATAATATATCGTTTACTTCAACATATTCATTTACACGAATCGAGGCAATCGAAGCAGCCACAATAATGGGATCAAGTAAGTGGATATTTTTTCGATGCGGCGAGGAAGCAAAGTTTGCACCTGCATCAATTAATGCTTCATAATTGCTTTGACAGGCACCTGCTACAATCACAAGAGAATCCTTATCATTGAAATAAGTTCTTGCCTCTTGAACCGCTAAAACAAAATTATACGAATTGCGATAAGTTGTCAAGATGTTATCTTTATCTTCCGAATTTGTTTGTATTCCATCATGCCCTGTAAGAACTAAAATATCATAATCTTCTTTTGCTAATAAATCTTTGACTGCAAAAGGCATGTCTTTTTCCTTAACAAAATATCCCGTTGCCTTAATTTTATAGTATTGATAAGCTTCTATTGCTTTCTTTAAATAATAAGGATCTCCATCTAAATGAAGTACTTTTCCATGTATAAAAGATGGATCTTGAACAATAGGTAATCTTGGTAGTGTTATACGAATTTTTTGTTTTTCTTCTAAAACAAGATCTTCGCGAGATGAATCCGCGAGGAGTCTTATTTCCTCACCTTTTAAATAGACAATATCTTTATCAAAGCCAATGATTTGAAATTTTAAATCATTGCCATGTGATTTTCTTGTAACAATATCTCCAATATTCATGATTTCACCATTTATTATTATGTTCGTTATCAATTTATGTTTTATACATTTGCCTAATTTTATTTATAATTCATTTTACTTATCTAATATTTTCTTATTTATAAATAATATAGATAGGAGATTTAACGCTAATTTAACACATTATTTGATATCCTTTTAAAAGAAAATCCGTGTGATTTTTACTAATGATTCAACCTATTGCATCATTATTACTCATAAAATATCTTTCAATATAGATATTTATAGAAAAGGAGAAAAATTATGGGACATAAAGAATTTAGTAGAGATGAAATTAAATTATTTGATTATGCAAGAAGCATACAAGATGGGGATTATGAAATGCGTCGTAATTACTTTAAACGTGCTTTAAATGAATTCTATAATTATCGACACAATTATCATTATGCTCGTTTAGTGTATGGTATAGGTCAACATCTTGTTCTTGATGAAAGTGATATTATCGACTTTGTCGAAGAATATTGGGGTATGTCTGAAGACGAATTATATCGCCTTGTTTGGTAATTAATATAATTTTAAATATACGTATTAACTAATTTAAAATAATACAAATTAATGAAGAAGCTTAAATAGTTGATAGAATTGATCAACCGTGATTTCTTCTGGACGAATATTTAAAGGTAGTCCTATTTTAGTTAAACATTCAGAAACGTTTTCTTTTTCGTATAAAGATAAAAGATTATTAACTAATGTTTTTCTTCTTAACATGAAACATTGTTTTAAGAAACGGAAAAATTTTTCATCATCTTCATGATGATTTTTAAATTCGAAGCGATAAATTAAAGAATCCACATGTGGCAAGGGATAAAATGCATTTCGTGAAACATTAAAACACCTTTTTAAGTCTCCTAAATATTCAAAAAAGCACGATAAAGGTGAACTTTCCTTATTTTTAGATTTTGCCTCTAGTCGAGAAGAAACTTCCTTTTGAACCATAAAGACAATCTCACTACATTGCTTCATTTGTGATAAAATTTTTTCTAAAATTGCAGTAGTCTCAGCGTATGGTAAATTTGAAATAACTTTGATTGGTTCTTTAGGAAAAGTTTCCTTTTTTATTTTAAGAAAGTTTCCTTCTAGTAAACTAAATGTAGGAAACATAGAAAATGTCTTTTTTAAATGTTCACAAAGACGATAATCAATTTCTGAGCAAATGACTCTTGCTCCTTTATTTAATAAAATCTCTGTTAAACCGCCTAAACCTGAACCAATTTCAAAAACTAATTGATTATGAATATCCCCTAGTTCATTAACGATATTTTGTGCAATATCTACATCAATTAGGAAATTTTGTGAGAACTTCTTTTTAGGAAACAAGCTCTTTTCTTCCATTATTTTTGTCACATATTCTTTACTAGCAATCATGATAATCCTCCAAAGCTTTTTGTAAATCTTCTTTAGTAATTCCTAAAGAATTTAGGCGTTTTAATATAGTTTTTGCATTGCAAAATCCAATTGGGAAACATTCCATAAGAAACATTCTTCTTTGTTTCGCGTTATTTCCATAGGTTAAGTCTAAATTTAATAAATCTTCCTGGGTTAAGTTTCCTAAAGTTTCGTTATTTTTCTTTTGATCAATAAAAGAAAGAACGCGTTTAATTTCTTCATCATCACATTCACATACACCAAGTTTTTTACCCTTAATTGCATGTTCTTTTCGCACAAAAAGATGATGACAGTTTGGAACTTCCTCTTCGATTTTAGCTCGAATTTTTTGTCCAGGAAAGTCGGGATCTGTTAACACATAAATATCCCTTTTTTCGGATAATTCCTTAATATACAAAATTGTTTCACGTGAAATTTCTGAACCGTTCGTAGATACGAACTCACAATCAATAAAAGGTCTTAAACGATTGATATCACTTGTACCCTCGACAACAAGAACTGGTTTCATTTTTTCACCCCAAAAAAACGACAAGAATTTTCATATAAAATATCTTCTAATTCAGTTTCGTTCATGTTTCGTAAATAGGCGATTTCTTGAAGTGTTTTTCTTACAAAACTAGGCTCATTTCTTTTCCCCCGATAGGGCATAGGAGCTAAATATGGAGCGTCAGTTTCAATGAATAATCGATCAAGAGGCACAAGTTTTGCTACCTCTTTAGGAGTTTTTGCATTTTTAAAAGTTACAGGACCACCTAGAGAAATCATGATATTCATTTTCAAAAAACTTTTCATCATTTCAGGTGAAGAAGAATAACAATGTAAAATTGCTCCTTTAGATGGACAATATTCTTTTAAAATACGATATACATCCTCAATAGAGTCTCTTGCATGAATAGAAACTGGTAGATTTAATTTCTCCGCAAGTTTTAGTTGTTCAATAAAAAAGAGTTCTTGTTCCTCTAATAATTGTTTATCTTTTTCCCAATAATGATCTAGACCAATTTCACCAAGACAAATAACTTTATCATTATTTAATAGCGTTTCTAGACTTTTTAATGATTCATCTAAATTTAATCCATGACAAGAACAAGGAAAAATACCTCCCGCGGCATAAATCTCTTCATATTGATTTGCCAATTTAAGAGCAGCTTTTGAGTTCTCAATTGTATCTCCAAGAACTAAAATTTTTGATACGTTTTCCTCTTTTGCGCGATTCATGACCTCATCTAAGTCATCTTTAAATGCTTCATCAAATAAATGACAATGTGTATCAAAAATCATCTTATTTACCTACACAAAAGCGAGAAAATACTTCTTCTTGTAAATCTAAAGAAGGAGTTTCTCCTAAAATTCTTCTTAATGCATCATATGCATCTTTAAGATGAACTTCGATTAAATCAATTGGTAAATCTTCTTTTACCTCTTTTTGAGCACTTAATAAATCTTCTTTCATCTTTTCTAAATAACCAATTTCTCGAGATGAACATAGACTTGGCTCTAAAGTATTTTCTAATTGATAACGCTCTTTTAAAGCTTTTACTAGTTCATCTATTTCTCCGTTTTTTGCAGAAATTTTAACCCCATTAGGGCATTTTGGATTTAAATCCATCTTATTATATACTTCAATATGAGGCTTATCTTGAATCATTTTAAAGATTTCCTGATTTTCTAAATCATCTTGTTCTCTTGCGTCTTTTAAAAAGATGATTAAATCTACTTTTTCCATTATTTCATTTGCTTTTTTGATACCTACTGATTCAATTACATCACTAGATTCATGAATTCCTGCAGTATCATGAAAACGGAATAGCATTCCATCTAAATTAATTTCACCTTCAACTACATCTCTAGTAGTTCCAGGAATATCTGTGACAATTGCTTTATTTTCCCCGAGAAGCGCATTTAATAAAGAGGATTTTCCAACATTTGGTTTTCCAACAATTGCAACATCTATTCCATGAATATATTCATTTGCGTGTTTTGCTTTTTTTAATAAACTTTCTACTTCTTTAAGCGCAAAAGTAGTTACTTCTTCGATTTTTTCTTTATTAACCACTTCAATATCTTCATATTCAGGATAATCGATATTAACTTCAATGTTCGCTAGTAAATCTGCGAGAAGATTTTTTAAAGGATCTAAGGTTTTTGATACTTTTCCTTTAAGAGCAAATAAACTTAATTTTCTTTGTTCATCTGTTTTAGCATCAATTAAGGAAACGATACTTTCTGCTTGAACTAAATCTAATTTATTATGATAAAAAGCACGTAAAGTGTATTCACCCCGCTCTGCAAGACGAGCACCTTTTCCTATACATAAAGAAACAATTGTATTTAAAATATATATTGAGCCATGTGTAGTAATTTCTATCATGTCTTCACCTGTATAAGATTTTGGAGCTTGATAATAGATTAAAACTACTTCATCAATGATATTACCATCTGCATCATGAAAATCACCAAAAATAGCCATTCTAGGCTTTATTTTTTGATAATTAGAAAAGAATGGTTTGATGATTTCTAAAGCAGTATCTCCAGATAATCGAATCATTCCAATCGCAGATTTCATTGGCGCAGTAGCAATACTAACAATTGTCTCCATTTCTTTTCTCCATGATTTTCGAAAACAAGTCAAACTTATTTTCTTTTATTACGATACTTGAAATCTTTTTAAATTACAATAAACAAAAGAAAACCTCTTTTAGAAATAAGAGGTTTATTCACTTTTCATATGTTTTTTAAATTCACCATATAGATGTGCAATGACATCTTTTCTTTTCACAATTCCTATATACATTCCTCGGTCATCAACCATTGGAATAAAGTTTTGATTTAAGGACATTTCTATAACATCTTGAACATCTGCATTGCTATTTAAAGCAACATAAGGTCTATATTTTTCAATATCACAAACACGAACGTTTTCCGCGGCTTTTAAATCAAAATTTTCGTGATTTTTAATATAACGGAGAATGTCTCCTTCGGATATTGTAGAAATATATTTACCTGCAGAATCTAAAAGAGGAACGACTGTGAACTTACGATTATCCATCTTTTCAAGAGCTTGTCTAATCGTAGAATTAATTTCTAAATAAGATGTTTGATTTTTCGGAGTTAAAAGCAAAAGTAATTTCACTTTTATTCGCCTTCTTTTTTCTCATCTGGGACGTAGATGATTTTTACTTGTCGATTTCTTCCATCCCCTTCTGATTCAGTTTTGATATGAGGCATACCTGTTAAAGCATTATGAATTGCTCTTCTTTCATCCGCGGGCATTGGATCAAGCATAGCATCAACTTTAGATTTTTGTACTTCATGTGCGATTCTTTTGGCATAAGATGTAATCTTTGCATACTTTTCTTCTTTATAATCTGCGACATTCAGTAAAATTCTATAACGATGATGGAAATGATTATTCACTGCAAGACGAACTAATTCATTTAAAGCTTGTAAACTGACACCGTTTTTTCCAATTAAGATAGGATTACGATCACTTTCAATCTTTAAATTGATAATATCGTCTTTTAAAGTTGGCTTTACTTTGGCTTCAAAACCTAAAGCACGAACACCATCGACGATGAAATTTTGAGCATATTCAATTACATCAACAATTGTATATACTTCAATCGTAATTGCTTCTTCGCTTTGAGAAGCAACAAAATATGTAAGTTCCTCGACAGGAGTGTTTTCTCCTTCAGAAGCACTCTTAAGAGCTTCCTCTAAATTTTTACCTAAATACAACATAATAATCTCCTTCTATTTCTTTGCTTTATACTTAGCATATCCTTTGGATTCTAATTTCTTTTTAGAAATTGCACGGATAACTAAAGATGGAACAAGAGAAATAATCGCCGCGATAAACCAATAAATCGCCATACCAACAGGAAGGGTGAAGCCCATAACGATAATCATAATCATCATGATATTGCTTACCATATTCATCTGCTTTTGACTTTGATCTTGCGCAGGATTTTTTCCTAAATTAGGACCTTTTTTAGCATCTCTTCTATTTAACATCGTTGGTAATTTTACCGATAAAACTTGCATGATTGACATCAAAATAAAGAGAATAATCGCTGTAACATTACCACTAAAAATCTCGTTATTCATTAAAGAGTTAAGACTTAAAGCAAAGTGATCTGCACCCTCAAATAAGCTATCAACTTTTAATATTGCAGAGTTAGACATAGCACCCCATACAGCGATGAAGATTGGGAATTGAATAATCATTACAAAGATGAATGAGAAAGGATTAACCTTATATTTTTTATATAATGCCATCTGTTCTTGAGCCATCTGATTCTTTTGATAATCATTGGTATTCGCATTTGGATATTTTGCTTGAATCTTTTGTAATTCTGGTTGCATTTCTTGCATTCTAGTTTGTGACATTGTTGAACGGAATGTAACAAGTAACAAGAATAAACGAACGATGATGGTAACGATTAAAATGGATAAAATCGCACCCCATGCCCCCATTTGGAACATTGAATAGAAGCTATGAAGGAGCCAGGCAATTGGATAAACGATGAGTCCTTCAATAATTCCATAGTTAAATGCATCTCCCCAGGACTTTCCTTGGAGTTGAATTCCTGAATAAATTCCTGTTGTAGGAGTAATACATGCCGTTGTTTGCGCTAAGGCGGCATCGATTTGAGATTTATAAGAATTTAAAAATCCTTGACTTGGTAAATCATCAACGGTTAATTCATACTTTGTTTCTCCAATGGTAAATTCTGTTTGTCCTTGAAAAATACTATTTTTTAATTCACTATTCCAAGAATCAAAATTAAACCATGAGGTTTCCCATAAATCGGTGCTTTCCGCGGAAGAATGACCCATGTATTTAATTCCAGCATAATAAGTAGAACCGACAAAATTTACTTCTTCGTTTGCAAAGTTCTTTCCTTTCGCAGTTTTTAACGTTTCAACAGTATAACTACTAAGCATTTGATCACCAAAGTAATTACTGTTAACTGAGCCATCTTTAATCGCGTAATCATAGATACGATCTTCCATATATTCCCAATATTGTTCACTAGGAATAACAGAACCGTTGTTTTTTAATTCTTTAATGATTCTTTCATGTTGGCTCATTTCTTGTTCTTCATAATTTACTGATGAAGTAACATAAGCTTCCATAATATTTGCTCGATCTTGATTCGAGCAGAAATTATTTGTACAAGCAACAAGAGCGACACATGCGAGAACAAATCCGAATATCTTAATTGTTTTTTTCATTCATTTTCCTCCGAATGTTCTGAAATGCTTCTTGCATCTCTTTTAGATTTTCACTAAACTTTTTCTCTAAGAAGGAAGGACGAACGATAAACACATAATCTAGTACATATAAATCATTTTCTTTCATAATTTGTTGAATGATTGAACGTACTCTTCTACGTATTGTAGTACGTATGACTGCATTTCCGAGTTTTTTAGATGCAGAGATTCCAAACCTTGCATAATCATAATCGTTTTTAATGTAATAAATTACATAACTCGATGTAACGAGTTTTTTTCCTTCAAGAACGTGTTGGAATTCTTGCTTTGTCTTGACTCGGAGTTCCTTTTTCATATTTTTACCTCCGTCTTAGAAAAAACACTAGGCCGCAAGGACTCTAGTGTTTGAAACCAATCATTAAGCCGAAAGAACTTTTCTTCCTTTTTTACGTCTTCTTGCGATAACTTTACGTCCATTAGGTGTGGACATACGTTTTCTAAAGCCGTTGACTGATTGATGTTTTCTTTTACTTGGTTGATACGGTCTTTTCATTTAATATACACCTCCGAAATTTGGTACAACATACGTCAAAAATTATAAAGGACAAAAGCTTCTAACGTCAACTATTTCAATCTAATTAGCAAAATTTTTCGTCTGCATGTGATTCTGAGTTTCTGTTTTATTCTCTTTTTAACTTTATCCACATAAAATCCACTAAAAAATATATTATCCACATCCTGTGGAAATCTCATTATTTTTTGAGGAAAGTTTCTAAAAAATCGCATTATTTTCCCAATTTTAAAAAGTGGATTATTTTTAAGGTGTTGAAAGTCTTCCACAAGTCCCACAGGAAAAGTTTTCCACCATAGTTATCCACAGTTTTTCCACAGTGTTAAATTGTGGATAACTTTATATTTTTCGAGCATATCCTCATTTTTTCGACATTTAATATGTGGATAAATAAATTTTTAATTATTTTTTAATATAAATATCCACCATGCTATGCTAGAATACTTTTGTAAGATTTAATCGAAATAAAAATGAGATAAAATCGAAATTCGAGGTATCATTATGGCTACATCATTAGTTCAGCAAAAAGAAATTTGGAATCACATCTTAGCAAAGGTAAGAGAGGTCTTAAAAAACGATATTCATTTATATCAATCATTTTTCGCAGATACATCTTTATATAGTATTGAAAATGATTTAATGACTATCTTAGTCTCCTCGCCAGTATGTAAACAATTCTTACAACAAGAAGATCAACAAGGTTATAAAATTTTAATTAATGTAGTCACAGATGTGATGGAATCAAACTATCGTTTAGCTTTTATTACTCAAGATGAAATCAATCAAGATGATAACAAAACTAAAAAAGAGCCTAAAAAGAGTACTTTCTTCGCTAATAGTGTTTTAAATCCGAAATATACCTTTGATAATTTTGTCTCAGGAAATTGTAATAAAGAAGCTATTCAAGCCTCTTTATTAATCGCTACTAATCCTGGAGTTACTTATAATCCTTTATTTGTATATTCTAAACCTGGACTTGGTAAAACTCACCTTTTACATGCTTTAGGTAATTATTATAAAGAAAAATATCCTGGTAAAAAGGTGCAATATATATCTACCGATAATTTTGTAAATGAATTTGTCAATTATTTAAACGGAAATCAAGCTAGTGAAAACTTTAAAGATTTCTTTGAAACAATTGATCTTTTATTAGTGGATGATATTCAAATGCTTCAAAATAAAAAAGCAACCTGTGATTTATTCTTTACTATCTTCAATCAACTTGTAAATTCGGGTAGACAAATCGTATTAACTTCTGATCGCGCACCAAGTGAACTTCAAGGTCTCGAAGAACGTTTAGTTTCTAGATTTAACATGGGATTATCTATTCCTATGCACACTCCTGATACAGAGACGATGCTAAGAATCTTAGAAAAGAAAATTGTCTCAAATCAATTAAACGTATCAAATTTTGACCCTGATGGACTTATGTATTTAGCCCAAAATTTTTCGAAAAACGTTAGAGACCTAGAAGGAGCCTTAAATCGGGTAATTTTTTATACAATCAACTTCAAGCACATGGCACGGATTGACTTAGAGACAATCAAGGAATCTGTCCAGCCTATGTTGAAACAAAAGAAGGGGGTTAATTTAACCGAAGAAGATATCATTGAAGAAGTAGCATCTTATTATAATATGACAGACTCTCAAATCACTTCGAAAGTAAGAACATCACAAATTGCTCTTGCACGAAGAATTGCAATGTATTTATGTCGTGAAATGCTTGATACTCCATATTTAAAAATCGGAAAAATCTTTGGAGGTAGAGATCATTCCACGGTGATTACTGCGGTATTAAAAGTGGAAACAGAGTTGAAAACTGACACCCAAATGCAAAGTGCAATTTCCGCGATAAAAAAGCGACTAAAAAAATAGAAAAGAATAGTAAAATAAGCATTTTTATGGTAAGATAAATTATGAGTTCTGAAGGAGTGAAAATTAGAGTTATCCACAATTTCCACAGGACTAATAATAATTGTTAAAAAAGGAGTAATATATGAAATTAACTATTGATCGTCTTCGCCTTTTGAAAGTATTAAATACTGTAAGCATTGCGATAGGACAAAAATCACCAACACCTGCATTCTTAAATTTTAAATTTGAAATGAATAGTGATTCACTTGCTATTACAGGTTCTAATAGTGATATGACTATCCAATCCGTTTTACCTTTAAAAGAAGGTGATAACGATATTATTCTTTCCTTCATTCCTGGTTCCACTTTAATTTCCTCGAAATTCTTATTAGAAATTATTCGTAAACTCGAAGGAAATTGGGTAACAATTGAAGTGATTGATGATGTCATTGCTAAAATCAGCGATGAAAAATCTGATTTCAAACTTAATTCCATGCGAGTTGAAGATTATCCAGATTTAGATTTAGATGTTGAAGGAGATTGTGTTGAATTTAAAGCAGATGATTTTAAAAAGATTGTCACTCAAACAGCCTTTGCAGCATCCACGAAAGAAGTTCGTCCAGTTTTAACTGCGATTAATGTAAAAGCAGATGGAGAACAAATGGAATTTACTGCGACAGATTCTTTCCGTCTTTCTAAAAAACTCCATCGTGTTGAAGGTCATCATGAATTTGAAGTCAATATTCCTGTTAAAACCATGTCAGAAGTTGCAAAACTAGTAGAAAATAACAATGTAAAGATGATTGTTTCGGATCGTAAAGTCGTTTTCCAATATGATACGACAAGTGTTTATTCTCGTTTGATTAATGGGGATTTTCCAAAGACTAGTCGAATGATTCCAGATTCTTATCCATATGTCTTACAAGTTGGTGCAGATACTTTTAGAAATGCCATTTCTCGTGTTTCCTTACTTGCGATTGAAAGAGAAAATATCGTCAAAGTAGTTATTACTCGTGATGAATTAGAAATTTCTTCTAAATCCGATCAAATTGGATCTGCTAATGAAAAGATTAGCGATTTCCGTTATGCTGGAGAACGCTTTGAAATCTCCTTTAACTACAATTATGTAAATGAAGCAATTGGCGCCGCGCAAAGTGATGATGTAATTTTATCCTTCGCTGGAGAAATGACTGCCTTTAGAGTCACCGCGCCAAATGATGAAACAATTGTACAGATTATTACCCCTGTAAGATCTTATTATTAAAGATAACAAATACCTCTTAGGAAATAACTTAAGAGGTTTTTTTCTTCGCAAAAAATGAACTTTAATATATGAAATATATTAGTGTTTCATTTTTTTTCATTTTATGCTATACTGAGAAAGTAGAAAAATTGTATCCGTTTTTCTATGGGAAACAAAGGAGGTAAGACGAAAATCGTCAACAAAGCGAATGTGGATTAAAAAGCTCACCTTACAAGATTTTCGAAGCTATTTAAGTCTTCAGCTAACACTTGATAAAGGAATTAACTTTTTTGTCGGAGAAAATGGTGTAGGTAAAACAAATATTCTTGAAGCAATCTCTTTATTATCAATGGGAAAGTCGTTTGTTACTTCTGATGAGAAACATTGTATTGCGGAAGGAAAAGAGTTTGCCAAAGTTAAAGCCATTTATGAAAAGGATAAAGAAAAAGAAATTCAAATTATCCTAACTAAAGAAGGTAAAAAAGTAGAATTAAATCAAAAAGAGATCCATAGGCTTTCTAATATGATTGGTAATGTGATTACCATCTCATTTTCCCCGAAAGATGTCCGATTCTTCATGGATGCCCCATTAGAACGAAGAAAATTTATCGATACTTCTTTGTCCATGATGGAGCCTTATTATTTAACGATTCTTTCGCAATATAAAGAATTATTAAAAAACCGTAATGCTCTATTAAAAGAAAATGGTAATGCCACACTTCTTGATGTAATTGAAGATCAAATGATTCCTTTACAAAGAGAAATCATTATCAAAAGAAAAACTTTTCTTAAGGACTTAGAAAGTGAAATCAATGAACTTTATCGTTTCTTTGGCGAAAAAGAAATTCGCTTACAATATAAAAGTGATTTTCTTGAAAAAGATGATTCCCTTAATGATGATTCCTTGATGAAGAAAAGATATTTAGACACAAGAGAACAAGATTTATTAAGAGGATCCACTCAAATTGGAATTCATAAAGATGATGTTCGCTTACTTATGGGAAGTGATATTGCCTTTATTGGTTCAAGAGGACAAAATCGTATGGCTTCTTTATTGTTAAAGATTGCCTTAGCAAGTTGGATGAAAAAGAAAAATATTCATCCTATCTTACTGCTCGATGATGTCTTATCAGAACTAGATGCAAGTCGAATTACTAAATTGAGTGAATTATTAAAAGATCAAGAACAAGTATTGATCACAGGAACAGAAGTACCTGATCCATTTAAAAAAGAAGCAATTTATGAAATTGTTAATCATGAAGTAACAAGGAGGAACTAACAATGGAAGAAAATGACGTATTAGAAAAAGAAATGCAAAATCTAATTCCAGAAGAAGAAAGGGCGAGTGCAGAATATACAGAAAAGAATATTCAGGTTCTCGAAGGTTTAGAGGCTGTTAGAAAAAGACCTGGTATGTATATTGGTACAACCTCGATAGATGGTTTACATCACTGCGTTTGGGAGATTGTTGATAATGCAATCGATGAATCTTTAGCAGGTTATTGTGATACGATTCATGTAATCATCAATGAAGATGGTTCTGTAACTGTCAAAGATAACGGAAGAGGTATTCCTGTAGGTATTGTAGAAAAGACAGGAAAATCCGCGGTAGAAACCGTCTATACAATCCTTCATGCAGGTGGAAAATTCGGAGAAGGTGGAGGTTATAAAGTCTCTGGTGGTCTTCATGGTGTTGGTGCTTCTGTTGTAAACGCTCTTTCTACATGGGTAGAAGTAATTGTTCATAAAGATGGAGGAGTTTATCGTATTCGCTTTGAAAATGGTGGTCATACTGCAATTCCTCTTGAAAGAATTGGCGATTGTGATGATTCTGGAACAATTGTTACCTTTATGCCTGATGAAACTATCTTCCAAGATACTACGACATTTAATTACATCACGATTCGTGATCGAATCCGTCAGATGGCATTTTTAAATAAAGGTGTACGTATTATCACAGAAGATCATCGTATCGATGAAAAAACAGAAGGTGTTCATCCAGGAGCAAAAGATGAATTTTGCTTTAAAGGTGGAGTTAAAGAATATGTTCAATATTTAAATAGAAATAAAGTTCCCTTAACGGAAGAAATCATTTATTGTGAAGGAAAAGAACAAGATATCGTCGTGGAAATCGCTTTACAATATAATGATACTTATAACCCAACCATTTATTCTTTCTGTAACAACATTCGTACAGGAGATGGTGGTACTCATGAAGAAGGGTTCCGTATGGCGTTAACTAGAGTTTTAAATAACTATGCTAGACAGAATAAATTCTTAAAAGATAATGATGAAAATTATACTCAAGATGATGTTCTTGAAGGATTAACTGCGATTATCTCTATTAAGCATCCAAATCCCCAATATGAGGGACAAACAAAAGGAAAATTAGGAAACTCTGAAGTTAGAAAAATCGTTTCAGGAATCTTTTCTCAACAACTCGATCGTTTCTTACAAGAAAATCCTAATGCTTCTAAACTCATCATGGGAAAAGTAAATTTAGCCTCAAATGCTCGTTTAGCAGCGAAAAAGGCCCGTGAGACTGTAAGAAAGGGTAGTGGCATGGAATTAACTTCCCTTCCTGGAAAACTTGCAGATTGCGCCTCTAAAGACCCAAGCATTTGTGAATTATATATTGTTGAGGGAGACTCCGCGGGAGGCTCTGCAAAAAACGGTAGAGACCGTGAAACTCAAGCGATTTTACCTTTAAGAGGAAAGATTTTAAATGTAGAAAAAGCCCAAATGAAGCGGGTTTTTGAAAACGCAGAAATCGGAAACTTAATTATCGCTATCGGGGGAGGATATGAAAAAAACGGTGAACATTTTGAAATCGATAAAATCCGTTATCATAAAGTAGTTATCATGACTGATGCTGATGTTGATGGTAGTCATATTCGTATTTTACTATTAACATTCTTCTATCGTTATATGAGACCATTAATTGAACAAGGATATGTCTATATTGCTCAACCTCCTCTTTATAAAGCAAGTAGAGGTAACAAAGATTATTATTGTTACAATGATGAACAATTAGAGGTTTTAAAGCGAAAATTAGGTCCTGCCGCGGCGGCAAGATTAAAAATTCAACGTTATAAAGGTCTTGGTGAAATGGATGCGTCTCAATTATGGGAAACTACGATGGATCCAAAACAAAGAAAGATGATTCGTGTCAAGATGTCTGATGCCATCGAAGCGGATCAAATCTTTGATGCTTTGATGGGTGAACGTGTTGAACCTAGAAAAGATTTCATCCGTGAAAATGCAAAATTTGTCAAGAATCTTGATATTTAGTGAGGTATAAACTTATGGCAGAAGATAAAGAATTATTAGATGAAGAACTAGATGAAGAAATTTCTGAAGAAGAAGAAAAAAATCTCGAAGAAATTGAATCAGGTATTGTTCCAGAACTTCGTGACCAAGATATGGTTCAAGAAGTAAAAGATTCCTTCTTAGCATATGCGATGTCGGTCATTGTCTCGCGTGCTCTTCCAGATGTCCGTGATGGATTAAAACCTGTCCATAGAAGAATTGTCTATGGTATGAATGAAGGAGGAAATCAACACGATAAGCCATTTAAAAAATGTGCACGTATCGTCGGAGATGTCATGGGAAAATATCACCCTCATGGAGATGCTGCAATTTATGGCGCACTTGTTCGTCTTGCTCAACCATTCTCTATTCGTTATACGCTTGTAGATGGTCATGGAAACTTCGGTTCAGTCGATGGCGATGGAGCCGCGGCAATGCGTTATACTGAAGCAAGAATGTCTAAGATTGCTGGAGAAATGGTTCGTGATATTAATAAAGATACCGTTGATTTTATGGATAACTATGATGGATTAGAACAAGAACCAACTGTTTTACCATCTCGTTTTCCAAATTTCTTAGTTAATGGTTCTTCTGGTATTGCGGTAGGTATGGCTACTAATGTTCCACCGCATAACTTAAAAGAAGCCATTAATGCTTGCCAAGCAATTTTAAAAAATCCAGATTTAACACCAGTAGAAATTATGCAAGATTATCTATATGGTCCAGATTTTCCTACTGGAGGAATTATTTTAGGTAAATCAGGAATCAGAAAAGCATATGAAACAGGACAAGGAACAATTGTTTTACGTTCTAAAACGCATATTGAAGAAATGGCAAATGGGAAAAAGAGAATTATCGTCACAGAAATTCCTTATCAAGTAAATAAAGCAATGATGATTGAAAATATAGGAAAACTTGTCCGTGATAAAGTCGTTGATGGAATTACGGATATCCGTGATGAATCCAATAAAGAAGGTATTCGAGTAGTTATCGAAATAAGAAAAGACGCTATCGCAGAAGTCGTCTTAAATCACTTATTCAAATTAACTCAATTACAAATCTCTTATGGAATTATCATGTTAGCCCTTGTTGATGGTGAACCAAAAATTCTTCCCATTAATGAAGTCTTAAAAGATTATACCGATTTCCAATGTGAAGTCGTCGAAAGAAGAACAAGATTTGATCTTAAAAAAGATGCTGATCGTCTCCACATTCTCGAGGGCTTATTAACTGCGATTGATGAAATCGATGAAACGGTACATATTATTCGCTCATCAAAGACTACTGATGAAGCAAAAACCCGTTTGATGGAACGTTTCTCTTTAGATGATATTCAAGCAAAAGCTATCTTAGATATGACTTTATCTAGATTAGTTGGATTAGAAAAAGATCGTATTTCATCTGAAGCAGAACAATTAAGAGCCAATATTGCACGATATAAAGAAATTCTTAGCGATCATAACGAAATTATCAATATCGTTTATAACGAATTAGAGGAAATTAAAGTCCGTTATGGTGATGATCGTATAACTGAAATAAGTAATGATCAATCCACGATTGAAGATGAAGATCTTATCCCAAGAGAGGATATCATCATCACCCTTACTACGAATGGTTATGTAAAACGTCTTGCTGTAGATACTTTCCATATCCAAAATCGTGGAGGTAAAGGTATCACAGGAATGAAGACTCATGATGATGATGTCGTCGATGTTATCGTAAGAGCCTCAACACATGAAGATGTATTGTTCTTCTCAAATTTAGGTAAGGTTTATCGCTTAAGAGGATATCAGATACCAGAATTTGCAAGAACAGGCAAAGGTACGCCGATTCAGAACTTGTTACAACTTGAAAAAGAAGAACGAATTTTATCCATCATTCCAATCCAAGAATATAAGGAAAATGAGTATTTATTCTTCGCAACAAGAAGAGGTACAGTAAAAAGAACCTCCATTACTGAATTTGCCTTAATTCGTACGAATGGTAAAAAAGCCATCAACATGCATGAAGATGATTCATTAATTGGTGTAAAATTAACAAATGGTGAAGCGCTCATCTGCATTGCCGCGGATAATTGTAAGCAAGTATGCTTTAAAGAAAGTGATGTCCGTGTCATGGGAAGAAGTGCCGCGGGAGTTCGCGGGATGATGCTTGCCGAAGATGAAAACGCAGTATCAATCACCACCTCTTTAGAGGGACAATATGTTTTAGCAATTACTGAACATGGTTATGGTAAGATGTCTTTAGGAACCGATTATCGTTTAACCTCGCGAGGAACAAAAGGTGTTTATACGATTAAAGAAACCGAGAAAACAGGGAAACTTGTTGGTACAAAAGCTGTGAATGGTGATGAAGATATTATTGTCATCACCCGTGGAGGGGTTGTTATTCGTACATCTCTTACACAAGTGGCAAAATCAGGTAGAAATACACAAGGAGTAAAGATTATCCGTATCCAAGATAAAGAAGCCGTTTCTTCCTTCACGGCGATCGAACCAAGCGAGGAAGAATTCACCGAAGATGATGCAACAGGTGAATAATAAAATTTGCTAGAAAACTTTGTGTATCATAATCTAGATGGAAAGCTAGGAGTAACGTCCTAGTTTTCTTTTAGAAAAAATAGCTAACTTAAGGAATTAATTAGAAAACATTTAAAAAAAATTTAAATGTCTTATAATAGAAATGCGTATAAAAATATAAGTTTTAGGAGGAAAAAGTATGATTGATAGAGAATTAATTATGAATGAACCCCAAAAGGTACATGATGCCTTATTAAAGAAAGGTTGGGATGTAGATTTTGCACCTTTAATTTCAAAGATGAAACGTCGAAGTGAATTAAGAAAAGTTGTAGAATCAAACCAGGCTGAACAAAATAGTCTTTCTAAATCTGTGCCTCAAGTAAAAAAAGAAGGCGGAGATATAAATGCCATTTTTGCTCGAGTTAAAGAATTAAAGAAACAAAGTGAAGATGCAAATATAGAATTAGAAAAAATTGAAAAAGAAATCGATGAAGAAATTGCTGTTTTACCCAATATGCCAGATGATGATCTTCTTGGTGGGGAAAAAGAAAATAATCGCGTTTTGCATGAATGGGGTCAAAAACCAGTCTTTGATTTTGAAATTAAAGACCATGTAGCTCTTTGTGAATCACTCGGTTTGATCGATTATGATCGTGCTGCAAAAATCTCTGGAAGAGGAACTTGGATTTATAAGGGTTTAGGAGCGCAACTAGAATGGGCATTAATTAATTATTTTATCCAAGAACATTTAAAAGATGGTTATGAATTTATTTTACCCCCACATCTACTCAATATGGATTCTGGATTTACGGCAGGACAATTTCCCAAATTTAAAGAAGATGTCTTTTGGCTTAAAGATCAAGATAAATTCATGCTTCCCACCGCGGAAACAGCATTAGTCAATTTACATCGTAATGAAATCTTAAAAGAAGAAGAATTACCAAAGAAATATTTTGCTTATACGCCTTGTTATCGTCAAGAAGCAGGTAGCTATCGTAGTGAAGAACGTGGAATGATTCGTGGTTATCAATTTAATAAAGTAGAAATGGTGCAATACACCACCGCGGAAGGTTCTGATGTTGCTTTTGAAGAATTAGTAAATAAAGCAGAAAAATTAGTTCAAGGGTTAGGTTTACATTATCGCTTATCTAAATTAGCCGCGGGAGATTGTTCTCATTCTATGGCAAGAACCTATGATATTGAAATTTGGATTCCCTCTATGGAAATTTATAAAGAAGTATCTTCTGCATCGAATGCTAGAGATTATCAAGCTCGTAGAGGCATGATACGTTATAGAGATACAAAAACAGGGAAAACAAAATATTGTCATACTCTAAATGCATCAGGACTTGCAACAAGTAGAGTATTCCCTGCTTTAGTAGAACAATGTCAACAAAAAGACGGAAGTATTCGTATTCCTGAAGTTTTAAGACCCTTCATGGGAGGATTAGAATACATCTATCCTATTAAGAAGTAATATGGCAAAATATATATTTGTAACAGGTGGAGTGGTTTCAGGACTTGGAAAAGGAGTCTCTTCCTCAAGCATTGGTAGATTATTAAAAAACCGTGGATTAAAGGTTTTTATGCAAAAATTTGATCCTTATATCAATGTTGATCCAGGGACAATGTCTCCTTATCAACATGGCGAAGTTTTTGTGACCGACGATGGCGCTGAAACGGATTTGGATTTAGGTCATTATGAAAGATTTATTGATGAAAATTTATCAAAAGCCTCGAATGTCACAACGGGAAGAATCTATCAAACAGTTATAGAAAAAGAACGTCGTGGAGATTATTTAGGAAAAACAGTTCAAGTCATTCCTCATATTACAAATGAAATTAAAAATCAAATTTTATATGCTGAGCAAAGCTCTAAAGCAGATGTTATTATTACTGAAATTGGAGGGACAGTCGGAGATATTGAATCCCTTCCTTTTTTAGAAGCCATTCGTCAATGGCGTAGAGAAAAAGGAATTCAAGATATGTTCTTTATTCATACAACTTTACTTCCAACATTAAACGCGACAGGAGAAACGAAAACAAAACCTACCCAACATAGTGTTAAAGAATTAAGATCTTTAGGTATTCAACCTGATATGTTAATTTTAAGAACTGAAAAGGATGTAGAGGATGATACAAAAGAAAAAGTTTCAGATTTTTGTGATGTCTCTAAAAATGCAGTAATTATCGCAAAAGATGAAAAAAATCTTTATCGCGTTGTTACTTCTTTCCATGAACAAGGTGTAGATGATTATATTTGTAATCATTTCCATTTAGAAACAAAGCCTATTGAAATGAAAGAATGGAATGATTTAATTCATAAAGTAGAATCTGTAGATGGAGAAATACATATTGCTATCGTTGGAAAATATATTGAACTTCATGATGCATATTTAAGTGTTTCAGAAGCTTTAAAAAGTGCAGGATATGCCGTAGGTAAAAAGATTAATATTCATTGGATATCTTCGGATAACTTACATCGTGATAATCATATAGAGCAATTAAAAGAAGTAGATGGGATTTTAGTTCCAGGCGGATTTGGTTCAAGAGCTACAAAAGGAAAACTTGCTGCGGCAAAATACGCAAGAGAAAATAAGATACCGTATTTAGGAATTTGTTATGGTATGCAACTAGCGGTTATTGAATTTATGCGTAATGTATGTGGTTTAGAAGAAGCAAATTCTACAGAAATTGATGAAAGAACACCATATCCTGTCATTGATTTTTTACCCGAACAATATAAGGGTCTAAATCTAGGTGGAACCTTAAGACTAGGTTTATTTGATTGTACTTTAAAAGAAAATACCTTAGTGCAAAGTTTATATAATAAAACTCATATTCAAGAAAGACATCGTCATCGTTATGAATTTAATAATGCGTATAGAGAATTGATGGAAAGTCATGGTCTTGTTGTAAGTGGTTATAACGAACAATCTAACTTAGTAGAAATTGTTGAATTAAAAGATCATCCTTTTTATGTAGGTTGTCAATTCCATCCAGAATTTCTTTCTAGACCAACAAAACCTCATCCATTGTTTTTAGGATTTATTAAAGCTTGTTTAAATAAATAATTTTTTTGATACGTTTTAGAGTTTTATGTTAAAGAAGCAATGGTTTCTTTTATGAAATTAAGAAATGTGATTTCTCTTTTTGGGATATGTTCATTTTTATTCTCAACCGTATCATCATGTGAATTTGATGAATATGCTGGTACAAATGACTTTTTTAGTGAAAAATTATTAAGTGAATATGGTATTCCTAAATTAATGGCTCCAAATTGTGAACATGATGCAGGAAAAGCAAATTTTTATGTAGATAATTATTATTGCGAATTTTTTGGAGAAAAAAATTATTTTTGGGAGTATGCTAATGAAATTTTTGATTATTTAAAGCGTGAAACAAATCTTGAAAATATCTATTTTACAATCGATGAATTTAATTATTCTGAAGGGGAAGATTCTGGTAGAGTAGTTACATATTATTATTTATATAAAAGTGATGACATTTTAGATTATGTTGATAGGAACTTTTTCTATGATACAATCAGGAATTTGCAATCAATTAGTTTCTACTATACTCTTTATCATGATGCAAAATATTTATATAAAATAACAATACAACAAATGGGCTTATATGATTATACAAATAATCCTAGAAACAAAGCGGTTTTGGAATTAAGCAAAAATGAATTTTACTCTCCTTTAAACGGTAATGAAAATAATCATTGGTATTTATTTTATACGATATTAAATGAAAAAGATGTTACTCAAGTAAGAATAACAAACGATAATTTTTTAGATTACTTTAATATAGATATTGAGGAGAATATAGTTAATTCTAATCCAGACAATCAAGCAAAAGGTATAGACATTAGAATTCAAACAAAGAGTAGAACTTATACTAATGTAGCATTTAAAATAGAATATTTTGATGGAGAAACAAATGTGTTAACAAAGATATTACAGCTCAATGATTACATAGAAAGCTTCCAATTTTATTTTGATAAAGACTCTAATGTAGATAAAAATAGCGTAAAAATTAGTTTGTATCGAGAAGGAGACGTGTTTTTATATTACAAAAGCACTAACACCTTATATGAATAACTATTTTGCTTTTCTAAATTACGAATTTTATAAAAAGTAATGGTTTTAAAAAGAAAATTAGTTATAATAAATATGCCATCTCGATCTAAAGAGGTGAACCAGGTCAGGATCGGAAGGTAGCAGCCTTAAGCTTTTCT
>CANQTY010000009.1 GCA_947626895.1 uncultured Bacilli bacterium | reverse complement strand
TAAAATATCGCGATTATTATAAGAAAAGTGACAAAATTTGAGGTTTAAGAACAACACTGTGCAAAGAACTATTGTAATATTTTTGTTTTAGTATGAATTAAAATCAATCTATATTAAAATGAAAGAGATGATTTTAAGGGGTTAGAGTATGAGTAAAAAACAACATGAATGTAAAACATATGTAAAGATTCATTTAAATAAAGAAGAAGATGCTTTATTTTTAGAAAAGAAAATGAATAGTCTTTCTTTAAAATTTGAAAAGAAAGACACTCTTATTGGATATGGATATTATTTAATTGGTGTAAATGAAGAATATGAAGTCAATATTAACGACATGATTCGCAAAACGATAAAACCTTTTTTAGGTAAAGAAAAAAAGATTAAAAAGCTGATTAAAATGGGCTATAAAATCTATTTAGAAGTCGTTCCAACAATCTTTGTTAAATCAAAAGAAGTAACTCCGATTTTAAGTATTGAAAATGATATTATTGAATTTTTATATAAATCAGGAATCGAAGTCGATTTAGATTATTATATGCTTTAATCAATTTGATCAATTAGTAGGAGATGTGAATTATTTTTTGCTTCTATTATTAATTTTTCATCAAATGAAGAAGTTGAAAAAATCACATAATAAATTTCTTTAAAATGCATTAATGGTTTCATTGCTTCCCCTTTTATTAATAAATCTTTATAAATTTCATACCCTTTTTTAGATTTTGTATATTTACATTCTCCAAGAATTAGATATTGTTTTGTTGCATCGAAAGCAACAATATCTATTTCATGAATGGCTTTACTCCAATAACGACCTACTTTTGCTAAACTAAATTTCCATGTATTTTTTATAGATAATTCCCACATTTTATCTCTACATATTTCTTCATAAACAAAGGAAGCATAGTTTTGAATAAACCCTTCTTTTATTTTATTTAAGACATAACTTGCTTCCCCTTTTTCTACATAAGAAAGATAGGGATAGATAAATTTAAACCAAAATGCGATAAAGTAATCCGTAATTTGATAAAGTCCTGATTTACTTTTTTCAGGTTTTTCTTCTAAAACTGGAACTTCACGTATAATTAAATCTAAATCCATCAAAACTTTTAAATATTTAGTAAGACTTGTTTGCTTGATTTCTAAACAAGAAGCTATTTGTGATAACTTATGGTTTCCATTTGCAATAGCTTTCATGATGGAAAAATAACTTCCAATTTCACTTACTTCTTTTTGTAACAAAAAATAAGGCTCTTCATATAAAAAGCTATTTCTATTTAAGATGTTATTTAAAATTCCTTCATATACATCATCATATCCTTTAAAAAGTTCAATATATTTAGGAACTCCACCTGTCACGGCATAAAAAGGAATTAATTCATCGTTAGTTTTATCTTGAAAAAATTCATGATAATGCTTAAAGGGTATCTGTTTTAAGAGAATTTGAGCAGTTCTTCTTCCATATAAAGGACTAGAATAATCTAGCGTTTGAGATTTCATTAAAGAAATTAATGAACCACATAAAATAAGCATGATATTTTGGTTAATTAATAAAGTATCCCATATTTTTTGTAATATAGAAGGAAAAGCTTTATTTGCCAAACCAAGATATTGAAATTCATCAATGACGATAATCTTTTTATTAGAGGTTTGATAATTTACAAAAGATTTAAATACATCATCCCAATAAATATCCGCGTGAAGTAATAAATCATTATGTGTAAATTGTGCAACTTCTTTTTTGAAACTTATTAAATTTTGTTTTTCACTTTCTTCAGTAGCAAGAAAATAAACAGATTCTTGATGAGATGATAAAAACTTCCTTAATAAAGAGGTTTTACCTATACGTCTTCTTCCATAGACTACGACAAAAGAGGAAGAATCATTAAAATATTGCTCCTCGAGAGTTTTAAGTTCAGCGATGCGATTGATAAATTGCTTCATATTAATCACCTAAAATTATTATACTCAAAATTATTATAATTACAAGTATAATAATTAAATGAATTTTTTCCTTGCTGAAAATTAAAATAAAGCTTGAAAAAAAGAAAATAGAATGGGTATACTTTTTATCGAGGTATTATGGTAGAAACGATTTTATTATCCATTTTAGCATCTACAATTAGCCTTCTTCTTGGAGGTCTTTTTGTTTTAATCATTCATAAATATCAGACAAAAATTGGTGATAGTCTTCTATCTTTTTCCGCGGGTACATTATTAGGATTATTAAGTTTTGATTTATTTCCCGAACTATATGAAATTGGCTATGATATTGATTCTTTAGGCTTTTTATATGCGATATTTATTTTTATTGGTTTTTTAGTGATTTTATTTTTGCTCCATTACCTTATTGAAAAATTTTTTCATGAAAAAGAAGAACATCATGAACATAGTCATATAGAAAGTTATTTACAAACGAAAAATACATCTTTAAAATTTGCTGCGATTTCTTTAGTAGTAGCGCTTTTCTTCCATAATTTTCCTGAAGGAATGAGTCTTGGTGCCACTTTAAAAAGAAATTTAAATGATGGTATATCTTTAGCTATCTTTTTAGCAATACATAACTTTGCTATGGGTTTAGCAATGATGCTAACTTTAAAAAAATCCAATATGAATCAATTAAAGGCGTGGGGATTATTAATTCTTTCTTCTATTCCATTTATTTTAGGAAGTATATTAGGGTATATTTCTTTAGTAGATATTCCTTGGGTAAACTTAATTTTATTATCCCTTACAAGTGCAATATTATGCTTTGTGATCGTAGAAGAAGCTTTTCCCATATTTAAAAAGAAGAAATGCTATATTGAATTAATTTCTCTAATTTTAGGCTTTTCTTTAGCAATATTATTTCATTTTGTCTTTTAATTTAAAGATTCTAATAAAGCTTGATAATCGATTTTAGAAACATTGGTTTTAGGTAGATGTTTTTTGAAGATGATATGATCTGGCATTTCATATTCATAAAATCCTTCTTTTAAAGCTTCTTTTATGTAATTTTCATCCTCTTGCAAGCCTTCTTTCATGGCGACAAATAAATAAGTAACTTCATTCTTTCCTTCATTTCTAGAAAGATAAGCACATTCTATAACACCATCAAGTAAAGAGATTTTCTTTTCAATAGCTAAGGGAAAGATATTCATGCCTTTTTTCTTAATAATTCTTTTTCTTCTCGAAACAAAGTATAAATATCCATCTTCATCTAAATAGCCTAAATCTCCAGTTAAAACATATTTTTTACCATTTAGAGTGATAAAGCAATCACTCCCATCATAGTAGCCATTCATAAGGGTATCTCCCGCGACGATGATTTCCCCAAGTTCTTTTGGAGGTAAAAGATGATGTTCTTCATTAATAATTTGAACTTCAACATTTTTTAAAGGTCTACCTACACTATTTTCTTTATGATTTTTAATGGTGTTTACACTTAAAACTGTGACAGTTTCTGTTAGACCATAACCTTCAAGAAGTAAAGCTTTTGATCCATTCTTTTTTAATCGAGTATTAAAACGTTCAAGTAAAGATGGGGAGATAAAATCCCCTCCGACGAAAAGAACATCTAAATCTTGAAGCATCTTACCATCAAAATGAGGATTTTTTAATAATGCTTCATACATTGCAGGAACACCAATTACAATATTTAAACGATGTTTTTTTAATAAATCAATCACAGGTTTTGTATGGAATTTAGGAAGTAATGCTGCACTGGCTCCAAAATATAAAACAGTCAAAACACCCATTACCAAGCCAAACCCGTGGAACATTGGAAGCGCCGCTAGCATTGATTTATGAATAGCTTCTTCTTCTGTTAAGGAAAGAATATCTAATCCTTGAGAAATTAAAGATAAAATGGCTTCATCACTTAATATGATGGTCTTTGGTTCTCCAGAAGTCCCTCCAGAGGATAAAAAGACTCTTCCAAATGTCGGGGAATAGCTTACTTCTTTACTATCTTTGCCCTTCATATTCTTTTTTCTAGGTAATTCTTTATGTTCCTTAAAAGTTTTTAATTCTTCTTTATTTAATAAAGCAAAGCCAACTTTTTTAATGATATTTAAAGAATCTGTCGGAGAAATAATTAGTATAGGAAAGTTTAATTTTAAAATATTTTGATATTGATTTAAGAACAAAGATAAAGTTACTAATAATTTAGAATTCTTTTCTTTCATTTCTTTGATAATAGTTTCCTCGGTCGCTAAGGGAAGAATAAGATGAATCTTAAGTCCTTTCATAGAAGAAGCAAAAAAACATGCAACACTTTCAGGAGTATTTGGTGCAACAAGAGTAATGGTATCTTCTTTTTTAAGTCCAATAGAATCAAAATAACTAGCAAAACGGCGAATTAAGGCATCTAATTTTTGATAAGAAATTACTTTTCCCTCATAATATAAAGCAGTTCTTTTGGGATATAAGTTTTTCACCTTTAAAAATTCTAAATAAATAGTACTATGACGATTGAGCATAAAAAACCTCCTTTAAAATAGGCGATAGCCAAGACATAATCCTAATATGCCTACAACAAGAGCAAATACAACTTGATGTAATAAATAGATAGGCATTGTATGTTTTCCAATAAACAGGAAGAAACGATTCCACTTTCCATCAAAAGATGGGACTAGCGATTCTTTCCTAGAATATAGGGTTTCTCCAAGATATGCACCAATGAATACATAACCCACATGAATTAAGGAAAAACAATCGCTTCCAAAAGCTTTCTTTCCTAAAAAAATATCTAAGGTCATCGAAAAATCAAATTCGTTATACCATACTGGATGAAAAGAATCATAACTAAATGCAAAGCATAAGATTACCGCGCCTAAAAAAAGATATAGTTTTCTGTGGCAAGGTAAATAAGATAGAATAGCAACTAGTAAGACTCCAATTCCTAAACTAAATAAGACATTAAAAATCATTCTTACATCGATTGATTTATCAGAAACAAAATAAAGGATATAAGTTGCTCCATCTAAAATAAGACAACATCCTAAAATTTGTAGCGCTCTTTTGAAATTATTATGAGAAAAATAAGAAGATATTCCACATAAAACAAAGAATAATGCTGAAAAAATAAGATGTAAAACTTCTCTTGCGGAAGATAGTTCAAAATCTGTGGCAATTTTAATCAATTGATTAACAAAGGGATTATTGATTTGTGAAGCATTAACAAAAAAAGAATTAAACGATAAAAAATCATAGGCTAAATGATCAAATAGCATTAAAAAGATGGCTAATCCCCTTAAAAAGTCGATTTCCCAAATCCTTTTTTTATTGACAATTTTTTCTTTTTTCGTTGCTTTTGTTTCCATAGTTTCATTATAACGATTTTAAAATATGGATAAAAGAATTTTTTCTATCCTTATTAAGAAATGAAAAAGATAAAATAATGAAACTCTTTATGAAAGAGTGTGTTATACTATCTATATGAGAAAAAGGTCGAAAGAACGTATTACTACATCTATATTTAAAAAAATCATAGCTATCCTATTAGCTATTATCTTTTTAGGTGGACAACTCTTTTTATATTATGAACTCTTATTTGGAATATATCTTGATCATAATCATCAAATTGGCTTTTGGATTATCTATCTCCTTGTATATATATTAGGATTATTAACTGTAGCAAAACTTTATAATAAAGCAGTTAATACTTCATATAAATTAACTTGGACTATTTTAATTTTAATTGTTCCTTTATTTGGCACATTTGCTTACTATATCTACGGCAATGGTCGTTCTATGCCAAGAAGAAAAAACCGTAAGATTCGTGCATATTTATTAAATCGTATTCCTAAAACTAGAATCAAAGAAGAATTAAAGGAGACCGATTTAGTAGGTTATAATCTTATAAGAGGATTAGAACAATCCACAGGATTTACTTGTTATCAAAATACTGAAGTGAAATTTTATAGTAATGTAAAAGAAAAACATAAACATCTTTTAGAAGATCTCCGTACCGCGGAAAAATATATTTTTTTAGAATTCTTTATTGTTTCAGAAGGAAAACTTTTAGATGAACTTTATGATGTATTAAGAGAAAAAGGTGAAAAAGGTGTTCAAATTTACTTCATTTATGATGATGTAGGAAGTAAGGCTACTTTTAAAAAGAAAAGCTTGAAACACTTTTTAGAAATACCGAATTTAACGATGAAATCATACGCTCCATTCGGACAAAATATGAATCCAGCAATTAATTATCGTGATCATAGAAAAATTGCTGTTATCGATGGAAAAATCGCCTATTGTGGGGGAGATAATCTTGCCGATGAATACATCCATGAAAAAGAACGTTTTGGATATTGGAGAGATAATGCTTTACGTTTATATGGAGAGGCTGTAAAAGGCTTTACCTATCTATTCTTAGAGATGTGGTATATGTCAAGTAAAGAAATGCTTAAATTAGAAGATTATCTATACGATTTTGATCATCATCCTTTAGCGGAACAAAAAGCATCTTATATTTTTCCTTTTGGAGACGGACCAACGTATCAAAGTCATCCAGCCTATAATTTATTCATTTCCATGATTGCTTCAGCACAAAAATCTATTAAAATTTCAACCCCTTATTTTGTCATTGATAAAGAATTTATTAATGCTTTATGTCGTGCTGCAAGAAATGGCGTAGATGTAACCATATTAGTTCCAGGTATTCCTGATAAAAAAATGGTCTTTTATATGACTAGAGGCAATTATGGTAGCATTTTAGAAGCAGGAGGTTCTATTTATGAATTCACTCCAGGTTTTAACCACGCAAAAAATATAATTATTGATGATAAATATGCTTTTATTGGTACAACAAATACTGATTATCGATCTTTCTTTTTACACTTTGAATGTGGTACGTTTTTAGTTCATGATCCCGTGATTAAAGAAATGAGTAAAGATTTTGATAACGCTTTAAAAATCAGTCAAGAAATCTCTTATGAAAGTTGGAAGAATCGACCTCGTTATCAAAAGATTATCGAATTTCTTTTAACTTATTTTTCTCCACTTTTATAGGTAACCTATGGCTTGTAGCGAATATTTAGTTTATCGTTTATTTCATTCCTTTCACGATCAAATTCAAGATGCGCGAATTGATCGTATTTTAAAAATCGGAGATAAAAATATCGCTTTTATTCTTTATAAAAATGGAAAGACGAAAACGTTATTATTATCACTTAATCCACCTTTACCAATCTTTTTACTTGGCGAAGATGTTGTTTCTTTTATTGAAGAAAGTCATGGATTTTTTTCCGTTTTAAAAAAATATATAGAGCATGGAAGTATCACTTCTTTTGAAAAGGTTGAAAATGATCGAATTTTAATCTTTCATATTAAAAAAAGATTACCTACTTATGTCTATGAAGAGACAAAATTAGTTTTTGAATTAATCCCCTTAAGAGCAAATCTCATCTTATTAAATAAAGATGATGTAATTCTTGATGCCTATCATAAATCCGAGGGATTTGATGCCAAAAATCCGATTATTAAAGGCATTAAATATCATTTTATTACCCTTGATAAAAAGCCTTTATCTCTAGATGATTCTTTAAATGAAATTCAATATAAAGTATCTAAACAAGAATTTTCATATTTATCGACATTAAGTGAAGAGGAATTTAAAAAAGCTAAAGAAAATTTGCTATATGGGGATAATTTTTATGTGACCAATCAAGATATTTCTTTATTACCCTTGAAGGGAAGTAAGAAAGTAAATTTAAAAGAACTTTTATCTTCATTACTTGAGGAGCAAAAGAAAGTTTCCTTAAATAACCAATATAAAGATGTGATTCATTATATCGATATGAAAATTCATGCTCTAAAAAGAAAGAAAAAAAGAATGGAACAAGAATTAATTTCATATGAAGAAGAATCAACTTATTTAAATTATGGTTCTCTACTTTATATGGGTTCATCTACATATAAAAAGGGCGATGATAAGGTAGAAATTGAAGGAGTGATTATCCCTTTAAAAAAAGATAAAAATCTTTCACAAAACGCTGAAGAATATTTTAAAAAATATCGAAAAGCTAAAAACGGTAAGATAAAATTAAAAGAACAGATGGAAAAAACGGATCTTGAATTAGCGTATTTTGAAGAGCTAGCTTTACAATGTAAATTTGCTAGCCAAGAAGATTATCAAGATATCATTGAACAATTAAGTGAAGATCAATATTTTAAACGAAAACAAAAACACGAAAAAAAGAATAAGAAAAAGGAATTTCATCCTCATTTTATCGATTATATGGGAGTAAAAATCGGTTTTGGTTTATCTTCTTATCAAAATGACTACTTAACTTTTACTTTAGCGCATAAAGATTATTACTTTTTACATATCAAAGATGGACATGGCCCTCATGTGATTATCTTTACAAATAATCCAAGTGATGAAGTCCTACTTTTAGCCGCGGAAAGTGCTTGTTATTTTGCTTCATCTTTAGGTGATGTTTATTACACTACACGAAAAAATGTCAAAAAAATCCCTGCAAAATCAGGACTAGTTGAAATTAATCAATATCAAATTATTCACATTAATAAGATTCGTGAAGAAAGTATAAAATTATTCACTAATATCCGTAATTAAATACGTTTCTAAAAATAAAGGAACATAATCTAAATATTGTTCACCTTTAATAAACACACCTTCTTGATAAATACAAACATAAGGATAACCAACATAGTCTTGAAACGCATCATCACTACCATAAACTAGACTATTAAAATTGCTTTCTTCTGCTTCAATTTTCATAATGGATAATCTTTCTAAACCATAAAAAACAAAAGGATGAGTTTCTAAATAGGGAGTAATAGTTTCATTCATTAGTTTTTGACAATGTTCACAAGCTGTAGAATGAATCAATAATAAAAAGGTATCTTTATTTTCAATTTTATTTAATATAGTTGAAGGCATAACATCTTTTAATTCGCCTTTTTCTTGAGTCTCTAACTTGATAAATGGTTCATCCACGCCGTAGCGGATCTTGCCTTTACAAGAACACAAAAGAAAAATAAAACAAAAAGAAGTAAGTAAAATTTTCTTATTCATGTTTTTTCCCTATAAAATCGTTTCCTTTGATTTCTTCTTGACTCGCCAAAGAAAAGAAACCCTGCTGGCGAATCCCTTCATAAATAGCAATAGCAACAGTATTTGATAAATTCAAAGAACGTGCTTCAGGTCTCATAGGAACACGATATGTTTCATTTATATGTTCAAGAAGAAAATCTTTAGGTAATCCCGATGATTCTCTTCCAAAAAGAAAATAATAATCTTCACTTACATCACTAGCCTCGATTTGATATAAAGATTTTTTTCCATATCTAGATAAGATGAAAAGAGGATGAGGATAGATATCTTTAATCATCTCATCTAAAGAATCATAAAAATGAATGACACTTAAATCGATATAATCCATCCCTGCGCGCTTTAAAGAACGTTCATCCATAGAAAATCCCATGGGACGAATGATATGTACTTTAGCATTAAAACTTGCCGCGGTACGGATAATATTCCCCGTATTCTGGGGAATTTCTGGTTCAAATAATACGATGTGATTCATGTAAAAATTATAACATCGTTATATGCTTTATCAAAGAAAAATATCGAATTTAAAATGAAATAGAAGATAAAAACGCTTGAAATGCTTTATTTCCTTTTTCATCGTCTTTAAAAATGCAAGTATTCCTTAATATTTGTTCTGTGCAATATTCAATTGTTTCCTTGATGAACCATTTTAAAGACTCAATAGAAAGATTTTTTGAATAGTGATTCATTAACGTTTCTATAAAGGGTAGATAAGGAATCATATCATCATTCTTTTTGATAAATTCATCGATATTTTTTGTTGGGTTTTGATAAAAATTGATAATTTTTAAAAATTCCTTTTGTAATCTTCCAGGAAGTACGAAAAATCCCATCATTTCCATTAAACCAATTCCTTCTTTTTTTATAAAGTGGTACTTTTTATGCGCGGCGAAAATTCCTTCTTTATATTGATTATTCGTGCGATTGTTTCTCAATATTAAATATCCGTGATATGTATGATGTTTTTTTTGCATCACTGGAGTGATTGAATTATGTCTTATTTTATTTTCATAAGGAATGATTTCTAGTTCTTGATTTTCATATTGTTTCCATGCATCAAAAATCTTTATACATGCATCAATTAGAAGCTTTCTATCTTCACTTTCGATATGAATTACTGAATTATACCAGTCTAAATAGCCTATTTTTAAGGATGAATTATTAATTAAAGTATACTTATTTGGACATTTCATCATAGGAAAAATATATTTTCCACCTTGATAGTGCTCATGAGATAAAATAGAGCCACCTATAAGGGGTAAATCACTATTTGAACCAATAAAAAATGAGGGAAATTGATCGATAAAATCACATAATCTAATAAAGGTATTTTTATTGATATTCATTCGTGTATGTTTTCCATTAATAATAATTACATGATAAGGAATATATGCATAAGGGGAAAACTGCATAAACCATGATTCATTATTTAAAATAAGAGGCAATATTCTTAAGTTTTCTTTCGTCTTATATCCTAAATTTTCTATACAAATTTCACAGTTTGGATATGAATTTTCTATATTCGTAATTTTATTTTGAACCTTTTCTGGCTTAGCAAGATTAATATTAAATTCGATAGGATAAGCTCTTTTTGTCTTCCAAATAATATTCTTTTCAATAAATGTTTTTTTAATATAATCATTAAATATCATCAATTGATGAAAGTAATCTATCGCATTATCTATACCATATTTCATTCGTCTTTTATTAAAGTTGTGTATAAATAACTCAGGCGAGGGTGTTAATAATCCCATGATTTGATTCCATAATTCTTCATCTTTTTTACCTAATAAAGAAAAGAATTCTTCTTTTAATAAATCGGGAACTTTCATTTGTTTAAGTTGATCTTTGTTTATCCTTTCTAAGCTCATATTTTCTACATGAAGTAATTCTATTAAGATATTTTCTATGTAAATTTGATCTAGTTTTGTTCGGTTTAAATGGTAATAAGCATATAAAGATAATTTTTTTATGAATGTAATTGAAATCATATATACTTTCCTTCCATTATCATCTTATGGGAATATGTTTCTATTAAGTCTTATATTAATGCTAAAAATTAAAAAACCAGGTTACCCTGGTTAGTATTACTCTCTCAAGTAATCGTGAAAGGACTTGTGCTTTCCTCGGACATCCGGACAATCATGCGCCATTGGAGCCACTATTGAATTTATCACCATCCCTTGATGGAGTCAAGAAAAATCACTTATTTTGCCTATTCAAATAGTATTTAGGATTATTACATCTCATTTTGGAGAATGACCCGAATAGATATCTATTAGTTTTGTAAAACAAAAAACCAGGTTACCCTGGTTAGTATTACTCTCCCAAGTAATCGTGAAAGGACTTGTGCTTTCCTCGGACATCCGGACAATCATGCGCCATTGGAGCCATTAATTAATCTACCATCTATTTTCGACGGAATCAAGAAAAATCGCATATTTCACTTATGTAAAAATCATTTGGTACAAAGTAAATAATGATTTATAAAAATTTACTGGTGCCCTCCATAGACTTTTTCAATTAAATTGATAAACGTATTTTTAACTTGTAATTAAAGATTTTTTTTATTCAACTTACAAGTAGAGTATTTTTTATTAATCTCTATTAAGTTTATTTATAAAAATTTACTTTTCCTTTTTCAAAAAATTTTAGTTTTTGATCTAATGTACCATTTATGTCCTGATTTATTTCATCTCCATATGTACATATTACTGTTACATTATTCTTTTCGTATATTTGTTTTTTCCATTCTTTCATTTCTTCGTATTTTTTATTTCCTTTTATTCCAAAGTGTTCAATATATATATTAACGGGTTCTTCCGCTTTTCCATCTGCTCCAATTCTTATATAATTTGGTAAAAAGAAATCTGGATGAATTTTATGTTCTGCATCAATTGCATATGAAGCTTCATACGCGTGACTAATTCCCTTATTAAATAAATATTCATCTATTCTTGCTTCTTGTCCACTTTTTACTATGTGTCCATCTCCACATCTGCAGTTTCCTTCATATTCTTCATCTAATAATTCAGACTTTGCACAATTAGCTATTCTTATAAGAATTTTTTTGTTTTTATATTTTGCGTAGCATGCTTTGCACAAATGATAACCATTTGATTCTTTTCCACAAATGATACATGTGTTTTCTTTTGTGATGTCTACCTCACATGATTCATCATCTTCTTTTTGTTTAATGATCCATTCACCTTTTTCGTTTTTTATTACTTGTCCATTATTCTTCATTTCCATGTGTTTTTTACATAATGGATACATTCCTGATGGTTCACCACAAATCACACATTTTTTTGTCATTTCATTATTTCTCCTTCTTCAATCTTTTTATCAAAAACTTTAAAATCTTTAAAAAATCATGGAAAAACCATGAAAAATTACTGGTGCCGACTATAGGGCTCGAACCTACGACCTCTCGCTTACGAAGCGACTGCTCTACCAACTGAGCTAAGTCGGCGTACTTTGTTATTATAGAAAAACTACCTTTTCTTTGCAACAATTTCAAAAAAGATTGAAATCTTATCTCTTTTTATGGTTATTTTTTTAAAACGTAGCTTTTTATTGTTTTCAAAAAGAAATATGATATGATGAAAAAGGTAAGCAAAGGAAGACAGTTCGCGACCATCCTGTCTATAAACAAAACTATGGAAAAAGAATAAATTAGATCTTTTACATAGTCATGGCGATCATGATTTTTTTATTTTAAAGGAGTGAATTTTATGAGTAAAAAAAGAAAAATGATTTTGCACATGTGCTTGTCTGCAATGATTGCAGCTCTTTATTCCGTGATTACAATATTCACCATGCCCATTTCTTATGGCGCGGTTCAATTTCGTGTCGCAGAGGCTTTAAATATCTTACCTTTATTTTTTCCTGAATCTATTTTAGGACTAACTGTTGGTTGTTTAATTGCTAACTTTTTTTCACCTGGAAATGTCTTATTAGATGCAACTTTAGGAACATTAGGAACGTTATTATCTGCATTAAGTTGCTATTTCATTGGAAAGTTTATCAAAAAGGAACCTTTAAGAATTATCTTAGGAATTATTCCTGCGATTATCTTTAACGCTATTTTAGTCCCTTTTACTTTTCTTGCTATAACAGAACTTCAAGAAATCTATTTTATCAATGCTTTATGGGTAGGTTTAGGTCAACTTGGTGTATTAGTAATTTTAGGTATTCCTCTTTATTATGCTTTAAAAGTATTAGATCAGCATATTGCTCTTTTTAATTAACTATAAATCAAATAGGGATTCTAAAGCTTCCCCAAAAGCAGAAGTAGATACATCTCCTATAATGCGATTAGAGATTTTTTTAACACTATCTCTTCCGTTTTCAAGTGTGATAGATAAACCACATTTTTTAAGCATAGGAATATCATTATCAGAATCCCCAAAAGCGACAAATTGTTCTAAAGGAATAGCTAAATCTTTTGATAATCTAGGAAGTATTTCTCCCTTATTAATACCTTTTTTAACAATTTCTATATAAAACTTTTGTGAAAAAAAGAAATCTAAACTAGGAAATTGTTCTTTTAAAATAGGAAGAACTTTTTTAAGTTTTTCTTCATCACTTGCAGCGATAGCTTTAATCACAGGACGATGAAGGGTATCAATTAAATTATCTTGAATTACTAATGGTAAACTATCAATCGAATTCTTTTTTTCTAAAAAATCAAACACTTCATTTAGATGAATCGCTTCATCATAATAAAGTAATAAATTGATTTGTAATGGTTTTAATAACTCATGTAATGCCTTTACTTCTTCTTCATTTATTGTTCTAGCATCATAAAAAGTTTGTTGAGTTTGATTATTATAGTAAACTGCGCCATTATAGGTAACCATGTGAAAAGAAGGAAAATGAACAAAACCAAATTTTTCTACTAAAGGTAGTAAAGTAAATAAAGGTCTCCCTGTAACAACAATAAAAGGATAACCTTTCTTTAAATATTGAATAACTCTTTCTCTTGTTTCTTCATTAATCTTTTTCTGTTCATAAATTAATGTCCAATCAAAGTCTGTTACTACTGCTTGATATTTTGTCTTGTTATTTTTCATAGAATCCCCTTATTTATCGTATCATAAATATAGATATGAAAAAAGTTTAAATGTTTAGCACTCTTTTGTTGACAGTGCTAAATATTGTGCTATGATATTTTTAGCAGTCAATAATAATGAGTGCTAAGTTGCTAAAAGGAGGTGTAGTTTATGCCTGATAAAATGACTGAAAAAGTTATAAACATCTTAAATAAAACGATGGAAGTTGCTAGTGAGAATTCTTCCCAAGAAGTAGATGTTCCTCATCTATTAAAAGCTCTTTTAGAAGATGATGAATCGATGCTTTTAAATATCTTACGTAAGAAGAACATTTCTTATCTAGAAGTTAAAAATGCCATTGATAAAGCAATTCAAAATAAGGTGAAATCCTCGAATACAGTAAATCCATATTTTTCTGTAGATATGAATAAGCTCTTACAAGATGGAGAAAAAAATCGTAAAGAAATGAATGATCAATATTTATCTGTTGAACATTTATTGCTTGCTTTATTTTCTAATCGCCATAGTTTAGTAAAGACATTAATGAACATTAAAAACTTTACTGAAGAGAATTTTAAAGATGCCATATCTTTGATTCGAGGAGATAATCATGTAGATGATGATCATCCGGAAAATCGTTATGAAGTCTTAAAAAAATATGGTAGAGATTTAATTGATAATGTGGCTAAAGGAAAAATTGATCCTGTAATTGGACGAGATGAAGAAATCCGTAGAGTCATAGAAATCCTATCAAGAAAAACAAAAAATAATCCTGTTTTAATTGGTGAACCAGGTGTTGGTAAAACCGCGGTAGTCGAAGGTCTTGCATGGCGTATTTTTAAAGGAGATGTACCTCTTTCTTTAAAAGAAAAGACCATTTTTGAGCTTGATTTAGGCGCTCTTATTGCAGGAGCAAAATATCGTGGGGAATTTGAAGACAGATTAAAAGCGACATTAAAAGAAGTAGAAAAAAGCGAAGGAAAAATTATTCTATTTATCGATGAAATCCATACTCTCATTGGTGCAGGTAAATCAGAAGGCGCTATGGACGCAGCAAATTTATTAAAGCCAATGCTTGCAAGAGGGGAACTTCATTGTATTGGAGCAACCACTTTAGATGAATATCAAAAATATATAGAAAAAGATGCTGCCTTTGCTCGACGTATGCAAAAAGTGATGGTGGATGAACCCTCTTTAGAGGATACGATTTCTATTTTAAGAGGATTAAAAGAACGTTATGAAACACACCACGGTGTGAAAATTATGGACTCTGCTCTAATTGCCGCGGTAACTTTATCAAAGCGATATATTTCTGATCGTTTCTTACCAGATAAAGCCATCGATTTAGTTGATGAAGCTTGTGCAAGTGTGAGAATGCAAATGGATTCTTTGCCCTCTGAACTTGATGAAATTAATCGAAAGATTGCCCAAATTGAAATTGAAAAGATTTCATTATCTAAAGAAGAAAGTGAATCTTCAAAAAATACTTTAAAAAAACTAGATGAAGAATTAAAAACTTTAAAAGAAAAACAAGAATCTTATAAAACTCGTTGGTTAAAAGAAAAAGAAGAATTACAAAAGTCAAAAGAAAATAAAAAAGCTCTAGAACAAGCAAAATTAGATTTAGAAAAAGCCATGAGTGATGCAAATTATGATTTAGCGGCACGTCTTCGTTATCAAACCATTCCATCATTAGAAAAAGAACTAGAAACTTTTGATAATGAAAAAGAAAATAATCGTATTCTTGATGAAGTAGTAAAAGAAGATGATATTGCCTCTGTTGTCAGTAAATGGACATCCATTCCTGTAAGTAAATTAAAATCATCTGAAACAAGTAAACTTCTAATGCTAAAAGAAAACTTAGCAAAAAGAGTGATTGGTCAAGACGAAGCCTTAACATTAGTTAGCGATGCTATTTTAAGATCAAGAGCGGGAATTAATGATGAAAATCGTCCTTTAGGTAGTTTCCTCTTTTTAGGACCTACAGGTGTAGGGAAGACGGAAGTAGCGAAATCTTTAGCGCTGAATCTATTTGATTCAGAAACTCAAATGGTACGAATTGATATGTCAGAATATATGGAGAAGTTTTCCGTATCTCGTTTAGTTGGAGCTCCTCCTGGATATGTTGGGTATGAAGAAGGTGGTCAACTTACTGAGGCCGTAAGAAGAAAGCCTTATTCAATTGTCTTACTTGATGAAATAGAAAAAGCACATCCAGATGTATTTAATATTCTTTTACAAGTCCTAGATGATGGAAGATTAACAGATTCTCAAGGCCGAGTCGTAGATTTTAAAAATACCATCTTGATTATGACTTCAAATATTGGTTCTGCTTATTTACTTGAAGGAAATACTGATGAAAATCGTCAGAAAGTAAAAGAAGAATTAAAAGCACATTTTAAACCCGAATTTTTAAATCGTATTGATGATATCGTTTTCTTTAATTCTTTAAGTAATGATTTAGTACAAAAAATCACCTTAAAATTTATTCATGAACTAGAGGAACGTTTAGTAAATAAAGAAATTCATCTTGAATTAAGTAAAGATGCACTAGTATCCATTTGTAAGAATGGTTTTGATCCTATCTATGGAGCTAGACCATTAAAACGCTTCATTCAAAAAGAAATCGAAACACCTTTAGCAAGAAAAATCATCGAGGGTTCAATTCAAGAAAAACAGGATGTATTCGTCGATTTTAAAAATAATCAATTTATCTTAACTGTGAAAAAATAAGCGATAAGATGCTAAATAGATGAAAACCTCTAGCTTAGCATCTTTTTTTGCTTTTTAAAGTGAAAGAAATGTTATACTTAAAAGGAAAAAGGAGTAAAAAATGAAGCAAGTTAAAGAAGAAGTTTGTTGGGATAAAAAGATTACTAATTACACCATTAAGGATATTGATTTAAGATCTTTTAATCAATTTACTAAAAGAATTATTGCCTGCAATCAAATTAAAATTACTAATCTAACACCTAAAGAAGCACTATATAAATTAGGTTTAGCTAAAGATAATCATTTAACATATGCAGCATATTATTTATTATCCTCATTAAAACCCATCGCTTTAAAATTGATAGATTCCCCAAGTGAAGGAAGCATGAACATCCAAATAGTACATGGAAATATCATTGAATTAATTGATATAGCAATAAATTTTTTAAAAGAAAAAATGCGTTATAAAAAAAAGGATATAAAATATTTTCAAGAGCAAAATTTGATATCTTATGAGATTCCACTTTTTGCTCTAGAAGAAATTATCATCAATGCCTTTGCACATGCTCAATATCTAAAAGAGGCAATTAAGGTCGCAGAACATTATATTTACATCAGTGAAAAAGATATTGGTATTTTTAGTCCAGGAGTATTTCCTATAGGCTATAAACCAGAAGATTTTGCAAAACAGAAAATTTCTCCAATCATAAGAAATCAAACCATTTTTACCAATTTAGGAGACGCTAATTATGCTTGTACATTAGGAAGGGGATTTATAAATGTTTTCCATGAATGTCAAATAAAACATGTTGAATATGCTTATGATTTACTTCCTTTAGGTTTTTATTTTGTTTTCCATAGACCAGAAAATTTTTCGTAAACAAATTCAATAAAAGCTTAAAACGGTATCAAAAAAAATTGTTTATAATACGTAAAATATGCTCACACTTTGGGAACATATGCTAACAATGTGTGAGCATGAATTTATTTATCAATAATAGAGTAGAAATGAATAGGATCCATTTCCTTAATTTTGTTCATTAAATATTTTGCACTTATCCATATTTGATAAGGATCTTTATTTGTTTTTAAAGATGATGTATTTATAATATCTAATAAATGTGTAATTTGAATTTCATCTTCCATGGTAGAATGATTACCACATAAAGCTAGCTTTACATTATCTTTATTCTCTAATGTAGGACTAGATGGATTTACTTTAAATGACATAAAATACGCTAAAATTTGATACATGATATTGGGATAATTTAATACATCTGATAGATTATTAGAGATATAGGTTTCTTTATTAGTGTAATTATACATTTCTTTAAATGCACGAACATAGGTACTTTCAATAGAATTCATGGCATTCAAATAGCTTTTTCCATTTTCTTTTTTTACTTCATAAAAGCGATAAGGGGAAGTTTCATCATCAACTTTATCTTGAACCAAATGTAGAAAATCATCATAGTCATGGGTCAAAATGAATACTTGGGGTTCATTTAAAGATAAAACTTTCTTTAACAATTCAATTAAATACACTTTATTCATATAATCAATGCACGTTAAGGGATCATCAATAATGATATATTGGATTTCTTTTTTAAACTCTTTTTGTTCTGCATCATTAAATAATTCGTAATAGAAAAATAATAAAGCTAAAATATTCTTTTCACCTTCCGAAAGATCTTGAAGTGATAAAACGGTATCTTTATTTGTATGTTTAATGATATAGTTTCTTTCTTCAATATCTAAATAAAAATCAAAATGAATGTTTTTTAATACTTGATTTATAAAATTTGCAAAATCATATGTAGGATATTTTTGATTTTTTAAAGAGAGAATAGCCTCTTCAATTGCTTTGTTTTGTTGTTCTAATAAAGTATAGTTCGAGGATAATTTACGATATTGTTCGATTTCATTTTGTAATAAAGTATCATTTAATATTGCTGAGGCAATCGAACCTTTAATTAAAATGTTAATCTTATTCATATATTCTCTTAACTCTTTTGCTTTTTCTTCTTTTAAAGAGAAAATTTTACGCATAATCTGGTCGATATTTTGCATGATTGTCATTAAATCATCTGAAGCTAAATATGTAGCTACATTAAAATGCATCAATTTATTTTCTACTTTTTCTATAAAGGGTTTTAAAGATTCGATTTGTGCTAGTAATAATTTAAAAGAAATATCCGTTTTATTGCCCGTTAGATAATTGAATAGAAAATTATTTTCTTTAATTGCATTTATAGATTCAATCATAGCAAGTAATTTATGATAGTATTTATCTAGCGTTAATAAATCTTGCTGTTTGCGGTCATTTAGATATGCATTGACTTTTTCTTCAATACTTTCTAAATGCAAAGGACTTCCACAAAATTTACAAGTTTGAGCATGTTCTTCTTGATGAATAGATATTCCCTCTTTTAACCAATTTAAAATTTTAGAAGTTGGGATATCTTGATTATCGTAATCTTGCATCATTATTTTATTCATCGTCTCTATTTCTTGAATAGTTAACAAATCAAATGCGACGAGTTTACTATTTTGAAGATTGGTTAGTTCTTTTTCATAGTATGAGACATCTTGAACATTTTCTAATTCAGCTTCACTATTTACAAGACGCATGGCAGCTATATAATCCACTTTGTATGCTTTCATAAGTTCATCTAAAGTTTTGTATTTCTTAAGTTGAACTTTTGATTTACCCTTTTTAGCTACAAAGACTTGAGTGATTTTTTTATTGATATCATTGTGTATATTTTCCATTTCTTGTTGATATGAAAATAAATCGACGATTTGATCTTGTTTTTCTTTAATTTCATTTTCAATATCAATCGATTCTTTGCCAAAATTAGCAACAACACCCTTTAAAATAGAAGAATTTTCAAGTGATAGATGATCATTGATATAATCTTTATTAAAAAAACGATATTTAAATTCATTCATATAGGGTAGTTTTTCAATTTCTAAAAGAATTCCTTTGGCTAAGGAAGATTTTCCTGTTCCATTGTAACCAAATAGAATGTTTTTTGCTTTAAATTCACTTTTTGGTCCAGAATAATCGTAAAAGGACTTATAAGAAAATTGATTTATTGTTTTAATCACACTGATGTACCTCCTTCAAGGATAATTTATTATATCATCTTTCATGCTAAATTACAATTTTCTGGTTAAATAAAAAAAGCCTATATTTAGGCAATATTTTCTTAACTTAATCAAAATTGTGAAAGGTGATTATATGAAATCAAACGCACAAGAGGAAAGGAGAAACCCAAATGACGAAAAGAAGATAAAGCTTAAGAAAGGAAGAAGAAATTTTGAAAAATTTTTTCAAAGTTCTAAAAATGATTATAGAATTACTCAAAATTATTTATTCGATTCTAAAAGTAATTCTAAAAATCAAGAAGAACCAAACGAAGAAAATCAAATATTTATTTCTTCTAAAATCTTCGAAGCAAAAAAAAGATAGAGAGTAATCTCTATCATTCGTTCTGAGAACATTTTAAAGCTTAAGTCTTCAAAAGTCAAGGGGTTCTCCTTGAACCTCAACTAAAAACTAGGTTACCCTAGTTAGTATTACTCTCCCAAGTAATCGGGAAAAGGACTTGTGCTTTCCTCGGACATCCGGTCAATCATGCGCCATTGGAGCCATTATTGAATTTATCACTATCCCTTAATGCTGTCAATAAAAAGTTTAAATGGTAGCAATTTAAGATAAAAAAGCGATAGGTTTCATCTAACACGAAAAATTATTCCTTTTTAAAGAAATGTTGAATTAAGTTTAATCATTCCTTTATAATAAGGTTGCTATTATTTGAATAATAGCTAAAAGAATTTGAAGTGTTAGAAGGATGAGTTCTAGCACTTTTTTAATTTTATTATTGATCTTCATTTCCATCACCTCCTATAATCAGTTTCATTTCATCTATTAAATGAAACGGTTTCCCAGAAGGAGTGTGATGGGGTGATGTCAGGCTATCCTATTGAAAAAAATAAAGCTGGTGCTCGTCAAAATTAGATCCTTTTTTAAAATTTCATTAAAAATATTTAAAAAGAAAAGGAATCTAGGCAATTCCTTAAAAAATCTTTGATAAAAAATTTTTTTATCAAAATCTTCAAAAGTTAAAAAAAATCATGGAAAAACCATGATAAATTTAAAATGGTGCTGTCTATCGGAATCGAACCAACAACCTATCGATTACAAATCGATTGCTCTGCCAGTTGAGCTAAGACAGCATTTCCTAAATCATACTATATATTTTTGGAAAAGAAATCAAGAAAAAATTTAAATTTGGTTTTATTTTTAGCCGTTTAGATCCTTTTGCTATGATTTATTTGATAATTCATGGTATTTATTTTTGTTTTCATTTAAAATAAGAATAGGTGATTAATATGGAATATATTCAATTAGGAAAAACAAATATTACTGTTTCTAAAATTTGCCTAGGTGGTATGTCTTTTGGAAAAGCTTCAAAAGAATTTCATCAATGGACATTAGATCAAGAAAAAACCACAGAAATGATTAAATTCGCTTATAATCATGGTGTGAATTTTATTGATACTGCAAATTCTTATTCAGGAGGAACTAGTGAAATTTTTATTGGTAATGCTTTAAAAGAATTAAATATTTCTCGTGATAAAATTGTCTTAGCTTCAAAAGTTTATTTCAATGAAGGAAAATTATCTAAAAAAGCTATTTTTAGAGAAATAGAAGGTAGTTTAACTAGATTAAACACTTCTTATTTAGATTTATATCAAATTCATCGTTTTGATTATGATACTCCTATCGAGGAAACTATGGAAGCTTTATCTACTTTAGTAAAACAAGGAAAAGTTAGAGCTATTGGTGCTTCTGCAATGTATGGATATCAATTTCATAATATGCAACTTGCCGCAGAAAAACATGGTTTAACATTATTTTCTACAATGCAAAACCACTATAATTTACTATATCGAGAAGATGAAAGAGAATTAATTCCTGTTTGTAAACAATATGGAGTTTCTTTAATTCCATATTCTCCCTTAGCAGGTGGTCATCTTACCCATTTATCTTGGGAATCAGATTCTTTAAGATCGAAAACAGATAGAGTCTTAAAAAGTAAATATGATCATGCCCAAGAGAATGATTTAGAAATTATTCAAAGAGTCTATGATTTAGCTAATAAATATCATGTATCTATGGCTCAAGTTGCTCTTGCGTGGTTATATTCTAAAGGTGTAGCTTCTCCAATTTTAGGCGCTACATCAATTACACACTTTGAAGACGCTCTTCTCGCTTTAAACCTTCATTTATTTCAAGAAGATATCAAATATTTAGAAGAACTATATCGCCCTCATGAAATTGTCGGTGCAGTTCTTCCTAAATAGAAAGGAAAGCGATATGTCAATTTATGAATTTAAAGTAAAAGATAATCAAAATCAAGAAGTATCATTGAGTGATTATCAAGGGAAAGTATTACTGATTGTAAATACTGCGACACGATGTGGCTTTACTCCTCAATATAAAGGATTACAGGAACTTAATGAAAAATATAAAGAACAAGGTTTTGAAATTTTAGATTTTCCTTGTAATCAATTTGCGCATCAAGCCCCTGGAAGTGCTTCTGAAATCGCTACTTTTTGTGAAACACGATTTGGCATTACTTTTAAACAATTTGCCAAAATTGATGTAAATGGAGAAAATGCTATCCCTCTTTACCAATACTTAGTTAAACAAAAGAAGGGAAAAATGGGCGATAGAATTAAATGGAATTTTACAAAGTTTTTAATTAATCGTGATGGCAAAGTCGTAGAACGTTTTTCTCCTATGACAAAGCCTGAAAAGATTGAAAAATATATAAAGGAGTTACTCTAAGATGGAACATAGTTATAAAACAAATCATACTTGCTCAAAAGAAATTCGCTTTGAACTTGACGGAAATGTCGTTACAAATGTACGTTTTTTAGGTGGTGGTTGTCCTGGCAATCTTCAAGCTCTTCCTCGTTTGGTCGAGGGTATGACCGTGGAAGAAATTGAAAAAAGATTATCAGGCATCTTATGTGGCTATAAGGGCACTTCTTGTGCGGACCAATTAGCGCATGCTATTTTAAAAGCTTACGAAGAAGAAAAGGGTGTAAAAGAATAAATTTTTCATATTTTTCTTTTCATGAACATATAAATAAAACATGAAAATGAAAATCAAAAATTTACTTTTTAATCTTGCTATCCCCTTAATTTTTGCCTTAATTATTAGTTTAGTTATTCAAAACGATTTTACTTATTTAGATTCTTTAAATAGGAAAATCAATATTCCAAATATTGTCTTTCCTATTGTTTGGACGGTTTTATATCCCTTGATGGGATTATGGGCATATTATTATGAAGTTGATGAGAAGAAAAACAAGTTACCTCTTATCATCTATTGGAGCAGTCTAATTCTAAATTTATTATTTACCCCCTTATTGTTTATTGGTCATCAAGTGCTTATTTCTACTTTAGATATTGTAGTTTTATTAGTAATGATTCTATATTTATTTATCTGCTCATTAAATAAGAAAAAGAAATATGCTTATTTTTTACTTCCATATGTATTATGGCTAATTATTGCATTTTCTTTGATGATAGATATCTTGATACATAATTGATTTACAAAGAAAAATGTGTTAAAGTCAATAATGCTTTGAGATCTTGGTGAAATTGGTAAACACGTTAGATTCAGGGTCTAATGCCTAAAGCTTATGGGTTCGAGTCCCATAGATCTCACCATAAAATTTAGACTACAATATTGTTAGTCTTCTTTTTATATAAAGAGATTTTAATAGAAACAATTTAAAATTAAAGTGGAAAGTGCTTTTATGCTAATTATGCTATAACTACCAATGATATATATAATTTGAATCTTTAAAATATTTAGTAAAATTCAATATTAATTTTTTAGTTACCATTGCATTTTGAGGTGTAATGATAACAAGTCGTGTCTTTTTTTAAATTATTAAAAATCATAGATGAAGGTGCTTGCATATTTTTTGAAGTTTTTTATTCGTACATTTGCATATTTTTTTAAGGTATTTTATATATAATTTGCATATTTTTTGAAATAATGCTATACTTTCTTCATAAAAGGGGATATTTATGAAAAGAAAAATTATCGATGAATTATTAAAGTGGAAAAAGAATAAAAAGGGAAAACCTTTAATTTTATTAGGTGCTAGGCAAGTTGGAAAAACTTACGCAGTTCGTGAATTTGCAAAACAAAATTATGAGTATTTATATGAAATTAATTTTGAATTAAATGAGACTGCAAAAAAAATTTTTAATGGCGATTTGACAATAGAAAATCTGTATGCCCAATTAAGTTCATTTAAATTAAATATTCCAATTATTGAAGGTAAAACATTATTATTTTTTGATGAAGTACAAGTCTGCCCTAATGTTTTAACGGCTTTAAAAACTTTTGCGTTAGATGGAAGATTTGATGTGATTACAAGTGGTTCAATGCTTGGTGTTTTTATGGAAAATGTTTCTTCTTTTCCCGTCGGTTATGTGGATACTCTTTACATGAGTCCGATGAGTTTTGAGGAATTTTTATGGGCAAATGGATTTAGTGAAGAATTAATACATTCTTATGAGACATATTATAAAGAGGAAAAGATGGTTCCTGAAGCTATTCACAATAAATTGAATCAACTTTTTTTACAATATATTGTTGTCGGAGGTATGCCTGAAGTTGTAAAAACTTTTGTCCAAACATTAGATATTCGTTTGGTTGTTGAAAATCAAAAGAAAATATTGAGTGATTATCAATTTGATTTAGCACATTACGCAAAAAATGATATTAAGGAAAAAGTAAGGGATTGTTATGATTCTATTCCTGATCAACTCGCTAAAGAAAATAAGAAATTTCAATTTAAACTCGTAAAAGAAGGTGGAAATACAAGAATTTATAATTCAAGTATCCGTTGGATTGTTGACGCTGGTTTAGTTCATAAGGTATTTCGCTTAAAAACTTTTGATAAACCTCTTAGGGCATATAAAGATGCACAAAACTTTAAATTATATTTTAATGATACTGGTCTTCTTTTAGCAATGTATGAAGAACATGTTCAATTTGATATTTTAAATAGCAATTTAGGGGTATTTAAAGGAGCGATTTTTGAAAATGCCATTGCACAAATATTATTAGAAAATAACCTTTCTTTATATTATTATCGAAGAGATAATCATCTAGAAATCGATTTTGTAACAAGCCTTGATAATGAGATTGTGCCAATTGAAATCAAAGCTGGATATAATACAAAATCTATTAGTTTTAATAATGTAATTCAGCAAAAGAATCTTAAATATGGCATTAAGTTATCCATGAATAATGTAAATTGTTCTAATCCAAAAATTAAATGCTTTCCTTTATATATGAGTATGTTTATTAAGGATCATTTTTGGGATAAGTAATTGAAGTAATCATATTTATATTTAAACATAAAAACATTTTTAATCTAAAAATTATCATATTTTTAATATTTTTTGGGTTATACTCTAAAAAATATATTGAAATTAATCAGTTTTTGGGATAGAATAATCATGAGGTGATTCTTTATGGTTAAAAGAGAATATTATTTAAATCAAATCTTGCCTTATGTAGATAAACCTTTTGTGAAAATATTAACAGGCATCAGGAGATCAGGAAAATCTACACTTTTAGAAATGATTAAAGATAATTTAATCGAAAAAGGAATTAAAAAGGAAAACATCATCTTTATTCAATTAGATTCCTTTGCCTATGAATATTTAAAATCTGGAAAAGATTTATATGAAGTTATTCAATCTAAATTAACAAAGAAACGATGCTATGTATTTATTGATGAAATTCAAGAAATTGATAATTGGGAAAAATATATCAATTATTTAATGGTAGATTTTGATGTTGATATTTATATTACAGGCTCTAGCTCCAAATTAATGCCTAGTGAAATATCTACTGATCTAACTGGAAGATATATTAATATTCCTGTTTATCCCCTTTCATATAAAGAATTTATTGAATTTAAAAAAGCAAATAATGAATTTATTGAAGGAAAAAATTATTTTCAAGATTATATTATGTTTGGTGGATACCCTGCGATTTCAATGGGAAATTATGATATTGAACAGACATATTCCATTATCAAGAATTTTTATAATGCAACCTTACAGGCAGATATTATAAAAAGATATCATATTCGAAAGATTGATCTTTTTGAAAAAGTAACAAAATATCTTTTTGAAAATGCTGGTAAAACATTTTCAAGTAACTCAATTATAAAATATCTAAAATCTGATAATCGTTCACTAGATTATGAAACCATTTATAATTATATTAATTATTTAAAAGAGGCCTATCTTATTTATCCTTGTCCTAGATATGATATTAAAGGGAAAGAAGTTTTAAAAACACGTGAAAAATATTATATCGCAGATTCCACTTTAAAATATGCAAATTTTGGATATGATGGAACATCTCTTGCATCCATTTTAGAAAATATTGTTTTTATGGAATTAAAAATTCGTGGGTATACTATCTATACGGGTAAAAATGATACCAAGGAAATTGATTTTATTGGAGAAAAAAACGACGAAAAAATATTTATTCAAGTTTGTAGAAATTTATCCAATAATTCTTCAAGAGAGATTGAAAATCTTTTAAACTTAAAAAATCATTATCATAAATATGTTTTATCAAATGATCCTTTAGATGTAGGAAATGTCAATGGTATAAAAATCCTATATTTACCTGATTTCTTATTAAAAGAGGAATGGTAAAGCATTTAAATGCATCGACTTAATTAATTTATTGAGGCGTGATGAAATTAACTATTTTTCTTTTTTTCTAAGATAGCATCTAGTTCGCCAAGATAATCAATACTCCAATCATAGCTTTTTAAAAATTCACCATGATAAGCGCCTTCTCCAGTTTTTAAATAATCCCAGTAGTCGCAACGGATATGGGTTTTATCTAATGTGAGCATTGCTCTTTTAAAGGTAACACAATTGACTCCAATTTCACTTAGAGTTCGTCTTAATCTAAATACAGCATTACGGTATAAAATTTTTGCTTTTTCAATATCGGAGCTTGGCCATAATAAAGTAATTGCCTCACTCATGGTTAAACTTTTTCCATTATATGTGATTAATAAAGCGAAGAGTTCTTTTGATTTTGATGAGGAAAATAAGACGACTTTATCATCGATAAAACAATCAAAGCTATCAAACATCTTGATAGTCAATTCAGGAGTTTTCTTTTGAATCATATGTATATATTCAAGTAGTTGATTGGCATTATAAGGCTTATAAAGAAAGCCTAGAGTATTCTTTTTTACAGTTTTTGTTAAATCGTTCATCGTAACATTCATTCCAGTGATAAATACAATCGATATATCAGGATATAATTCTATAGCGCGATCTGCAAATTCTAAACCATTGATATTGGGCATACCAATATCGACAAAGATAGCATCAAGAGGATTCTTTTTCATATATTCTAAAGCCAAAAGACTATCCTTAAAAAATTTATAATCGACATCAAATTCGATAATTTCACTTAAGAATGATTGTAAAGAGATGACTTCATCATCGACGACGAGTATTTTCATTTTTTAATTCCTCCATTTTTCCTAGATTAATTTTTATAAGAATGGTTGTACCTTCATTAATCACACTTTGGATGATAGGATTCGTTCCAAATTCTAGACGAAATCTTTCACAGGCATTTTTAATTCCCGCGGAAGTTGAAGAGATTTTATTGATATCAAATCCTTTTCCATTATCTTTTATTTCGATGATGATATTTTCTTCATTTTTATAGGATGAAATCATAATATATCCACCTTCTTTTAGATTTACTTCACTATATTTAATGGCATTTTCAATAAATGGTTGTATGGAAAATGGGGGAACAAGAAAATCATCATAATCGATATTAAATATGACATCATATGGGGCATCTTTATTGAGATTTTTAAACTCTGTATAACTATAAATATTATTAATTTCTGTTTCAAAAGGAATGAGTTCATGATCAAAAGAATTAATACTTCCTCTTAAAAAGGAGGCTAATAAATTTAAAGCATTATCTCCAGAAGAGACATCTTGATGATATAATTCACGAATCGTTTCTAAAGAATTAAAGATAAAATGGGGTTTAATTTGATTTGTTAAAGCACGTGTCTCGAATGATTTTGCTTGCAATTGATATTCATTTGATTTTTGTGCTTTATCATCTGTACGAATTGAAAACATTAAATAGACTAAAACAAACATTAAAAAGGATAAGATAATATAAGTTAAAGAAATTCCTAAGACAGGTTCAAATTCATCATTATAGGTAAAGGTATTAACATTAGATACACCCATACTGAAGCATAAAACTGCATAGCTTAAATAAGTAGTTAAACCAATAGTGTTTGTTCTTTGAATCTTCATTAAAATAAAAAGAAAGAATATATCCGCGGCAATAACAAAGACAAAGTGTACAATATAACCAAAGTTGAAATATAAAGTAATAAGATAACAAGCATAATAAATCACTAATAAAAGAAGAATATAGGATTTTGAGTTTTTAGGAAATTTTATTGGATATAGATAATGAATATACCATCCCGAAATTAATACTACAAAGATAAAGGAAAGTTCACTTAATGCACCAAGAATACGATCATCCATATGAATATCAAAATATTCTAAATATAACTGCATATCGGTAGAAAATAAATATAGACAAATCAAAGATAAGGCCAGTAAAGCTGTATGAATAGTAGAATCATCAATTTTTACAGAAGAGATTATTTCAACAATTAAAATGATGAAAAATAAAAAAACAAAGGCAAGATAAACACTTCCCGCGGCAAGATTTGGAGACGGGAAAATATTGAATATATGAAAGATGATTTGTAAAAGAATTCCTACAATACTCGATAGTAATAATCCACTTAAAATTAAAATTGATGAACCATATTTTTTCATATATTTATTTTACATAATTTTTTGCGATTTCTCAATTGCTTCTTCATGAACGTATTTTTCGTATTTTTTATTGTCTAAAAATTAAAAATTATAGCTAAAAAAGCCTATTTTAATCCACTTTTTCTCTTTTATGATATAAATATTCCATAATTTTTTTATCGCTTTTTTCATCGAATTTTCTTGCATATAAAACATCTTCTTGCTCAAGATATTTTAAATCATCCATCGTTAGTACTTTTGGAGCATCTAAAACTTTCCAGTTAATATAGGTTAGTGCTGCGCCACGTTTTTTATATTTTGAATTTTTATTTTTAAAATAAGGAGAATGCACGAATATTTCTTGCATAAAGTGTTCATCTCCAAACATTACATATTGATATTTTTTTAATAAATCGTGCTCTTTAATGTATTTTACTGCATAGCTAACAAAGTCATGAGTAATGGTAGACCATTGCGTTCCGTGATAAACTTTCCACGATTTAAAGTCTTTATTACCAATTTTCCAACCAAAGAAGAAATCTAGGAGAATTTCTTTAAAAGCAATTTGATTTCTATGTATGCGTTGTTTCTCTGTGATTTCATAGTGATATAGGTGTAATCTAGATCTGCAACTACGTTTAATAAAACATTCGATAAATTCTGTTGGATAATGTTTTTCTAAATAAGTCTTTATCTCTTGATCTGTTTTTGTTGGTAAGCAACTTTCAGAAAGCAAAGTATAATAATCAAACGTTAAAGGCTCTACGTTATTTAAAAGTTCAACCATTGCCTCGATTAAACTAACATGTCCCCAAGAACATGCAATTCTTCTTTTTGTAAAGTGAATATGTTCTTCATGAGAAAATAACTGATATAAAGAGTTATATAACTCGTCATTTTTAGCATCCACATGAATCATGATTTCATTATCATTTACATTTAATAGCTTGATTAAATGAATCGCTTGGTTTTCTTTACCTGATAAAAGTAATCCATAACAAAGTTTCATATCACTTTAATTCATCCTTTTCAATTCCTCAATAGAGGCGTTTTTTATGTATTTTAGCTTCTTTTTATATTCTTTATATTTTTCTTTTGGTGATGCGGTCTTTTCAATATTAAACATATAGAAGAATAATAATCTTTTACAGAAAAAATAAAATTTTAAATCTGTTTCTTTCCATAGATGTTCATTAGCGATTAAGCGTATTTCACGAGCGGAACAAAGTAGTTTATCGACAATTTTTAAAGATGGTGATTCATGAATTAAAGACTGTTCTCTTTGTACATAACCATAGATTCTCTTTCTTGAAAAAGCAATTTTATCACAAAGTAAAAATGCTTCAAAATTAAAGAGAATATCTTCAATACATTCAGTATTAGATTTAAATAAAAGTTTGTTTTGCAAAAGAAAGTCTCTTTTATAAATTTTATTCCAAGCAAATGCATGGACGCGAACGTCACCAAGAAGAGATTTTATTGCAGGCTGTTTCTTTATCACACCATTCAATGAAAAATATGTAGAAACTGGGTTAACAATCTTTCCTTTTTTAATATATTGAAAATTTGCTACTCCAATATTAAAATTTCCTTTTTTTACTAAGTTATATAAAGTACTTAAATAGTTTTCATAGATAAAATCATCTCCATCTACAAAACAAACATACTCACCTTTAGCTATTTTTAATCCGTCATTTCTTGTAAATGATAAGTTTTTATTATTTACATCTAATCTTTTAAATATAGTAGGATATTTTTGAATAAATTCATCGATGATTTCAGGGGATTTATCACTTGGAGAATCATTTACACAAATTACTTCATAGGGTAAAGAAAAATCTTGATGAACTAAAGAAGATAAACATTTTCTTAGATAGTCTTCAACGCCATGTATAGCAACAATAATACTGATAATAATCTCTTCCATGCCTTCATTATAAAATAAGAAAAAAATAAATGAAAGTTTAAAAGTAGTGAGTTTAAAAAGGTTAATTATTAATCTAAGTGCAACAAATATTAATGAAAAAAATTTTCTAAAAAAAACAAAGAGAAAATAGGCAAAAAGAGAAACAAATGATCAATTTGTTTTTCATTTTCTTTCAAATCATGTACAATAACTAATGAAGAAAGGCATGACAAAAACTACTTAGCTAAAATCAAATTTTAAAACTAAGTGTTACGTTAATTTAGCTATTATTGTCCTTCTTCGAGAGTTTATAAATTAAAAAGTATTTGTGCTACTTTTTAATTTTTTTTAAATATATTTACAAAAAGGTTGATGAATTTTATCGAGAATATCGGTCTTTTATGCGATAAACGGTCTTAAA
>CANQTY010000008.1 GCA_947626895.1 uncultured Bacilli bacterium | reverse complement strand
GGGGGGGGGTAGAATCTTGATAAATTACTATTTTTAGGGAGGACATAGTATGAAAAGAAAATTTTTATTACCCCTTATAGCTCTATGTGCCCTCGTTGCGTGTCAAGAAACAGAAGAACCGAATACTTCTACTAGCTTTTCAGGTAACTCTATGGACACAAGTGAAAGTGGACCAACGGAATCCCCTCATTATTACTTAACTGGAGATTTAGATTTAGGAAATCAAGTTAGGGTAGAATTACTGAAACAAGGTGATACATATACGTATGGTAATGTAAAACTTAAAAGAGGTAATTCACTATCGATTTATTCCTCTAAAGATGTCTTCTATTCGTATGATGCTTTAACCAATAAGGATGGCTTTGAGGAAGGTAAAAATGGACACATTCGTGTCTTAAATGAAGGAGTCTATGATGTTTCACTTAATGTAGAAAGTACTCCTACACTAACATTAACAAAGAAAGATTCAACTTATTCTAAAGTCGTTTTAAAAAGAAAAGATGGTCAAGAATTTGCATTCACAAAAAATGAAGATTTTACCTTTACTTTAAATGACGTAGATTTACGTTATAGAGATCAATTCTATATCGATTTAGATGGAGAACATCTAAAATATACTGCACTTGATTATAATGACGTATATTATGATGTCTTTAGATTTAAAGAAGAAGAAGTATATGTTGTACAAAAAGGTACATTTGACTTTACTTTAGATTTTAGTAAAGCAAATCCTTTATTATGTACCTCTGATATATTAAGAAAACCTGTATTAATTCCTGAAAATGCAGAAGAATATAGAGTTTATGTAGAAAGTTTAGAAGATCAATTTACTGAAGAAGCTTCTGATTTCACTTTAGTAACTAAAGAATTTAATAGTGAAGGAAAAGAAGTTGAGGCAAATAGAAAATCATATGAAGAACATTTCGATGCAAATCAATATTATGCTATTGAAATTGATGGCGTTAATGAAGAAGGAGATAATACTCTTAAAATTCGTAATAATTACATTACTGAAACAAATTATTTTGAATTACAAGGTTCATTTGATGAAGATATGAACTTATTAACAACTACAACTCCATCTGTGACTGGTTATCTTTTAGGTGAAGCACCTAAAGAAGAAACTGATAGTTCATCTACAATTAGAAAGATAGCTAAAAACTATGTGACTGAAGAAGATGCAGTTAAAAAATTACATGCTCCTTCTGGTAGCCAAGACCCTTCTTTAAAAGATGACTTTTTAGATGTTTTAGACCAAAGCAAATTGCTTAGCAATAAGTATCCAGTAGATGAATATCTTGATAAATTAGAATTAGATGTGTCTTATCGCGAAGATTATGGCGATGGCATGAGTGTTAAAGCTAGAAATATTGAAATGCAAACAAATCATAAAAACATCGCATTTGTTGATGAAGTTGAATTCTTAACAGATAATGAGGGTCATGTAAATTCAGGTAAGATTACTTTTACTGCTTATGGTACTTCTTCTACGGAATATGAAGGTGGTACAGTTGTTGATGAAGAAGGTAACTTCGTAGCTACTGAAGATATGATTCCAACTAAAGTAACTACTTATGAATTTTCATATAAATATGAAGAAAGAAAAGAAATTAAGGATGAAGATTTACTTCTAGCTCCTGAAAAATATATTGCATCCTATATTGAATGTAGTTCAGAACCTATTTCTATGGCAATGGGTGGAGCTTATTTAGAAAAGAAAGATTTGAAACCAACTTATATAGAGTCTTCTTCTGCTATGGATGCTGGAAATTATCAGGTTATGGAATATGATAGCAAATATTTATCATTGAATTGGAATGGTGAATCTTTTACCTTATCAAAAGCTGGAACAACAAAAATTGTTGTTGGTAATGTGTATAATGATGTAACAGATGAGATTATCTTGGACATTGACTATAATTACTCGAGCACTAGTATTAGCTTAGATATGACTCTATTAAATGGCAGTAGCATTAATTATACAAAACTATATATAGGTGGAGAATATGATTGTAAAGTTACTGCTTCAACTGGATATGATCCAAGTTGTAAAGTTGTATCCTCTGATCCTGAAAGTATTGAAATTATAGATTTAGATGATGAAGCTACACAAAAAGCTCAGGGTGAGGCTCATTTCAAAATTAAAGTGAACAAGGCTTTAACATCTAGTGTAACATTAACTGCTACATCTACTGTCTCGGCATATAATATTTATGGTGATAAAAAAATTGAAAAAACGATTTCACCAAGTTATGTTTTAGAACCACTTGAAAAAGATTTAGTAGCAAATACTTATGTTTGCGATAAAAATACAATTGAACTTAAATCAGATGGAACTGGAATTGTTACAATTAAAGATGAAGATAATGCAACTCCAAAAACGTATAACTTTACATGGAAATATAATTCACGTTGCGACACTATCCTTTTAGATTCCAGTGACGATTTATCAGAATTTACTTGTGAATTTACTCAGTTTTTATCAAATGTAGATAAACCTTTATGTCATTTAGACAATGTTATTTTAAAAGATAAAGAGGACAATTCAATTGAAGGTAAATTTATGAATTCTGTTTATCCATCTTGGGAACCACATAGTTCATTTACAAATATGACTTGTGAAAATGGATGGACATTAAAGCAATTAGAGATGACTTTAGTAGATTCTTCGACAACGTTGAATCCACTTCCTTTGATGAAACTTTCTGATGCAGATGGAACTCATACTATTGAATTTGTTTGGAAGCTTCCTACATCTTCATATAAATATGGGGAGATTGATAAATATGCTTCTTCATTTAAAGTCAATGGCGTACATCCAAATTACTATATATATGGTAATCCAATTACAATTACAGAAATTACAGATACAACAATGACAATTACTATTTCAGAATTCTCTTCTGATGGATTCGCTAATGGTACATATACTTTTACACAAGTACAAAAAGCATAATTTGAAACATACATGGGAGGAAGTTATGAAAAAGAAATTAATGGTTTCACTTGCATTACTTTTAAGTCTTGGCATGGGATTAGTTTCCTGCCAAGAAAGTAATAGCACCCCTACTGAGACTAGTGATCTCACTAGTAGTCAAGACTCTAATGATAATTCTAGTGTAGGTCAATCTAGTGCAAAAGAAGGACTATACACAAAATTAAATAGAGCATTAGAGCACTTAAATAGTACTTTTACTGCCTCAGGGACATTAAGTTACTATGTTTATAATGGATCATCTGGACAAGAATTCATTTATAACTGTCTATCCGAGGTAGGTGGTGATAGTTACTATTACGAAGAAAGAGATACGACAACTGGTGATTTAATCACAGTTGCAAATGCTTTCTCTAATAGTGCAGGAAAGTATTGTGAAAGAGCCTTAAATCCCTTAACAAATGAAGTCGAGGAACTTACATCTTCAGGATTATATTTCCAAGTGATGAAAAATCCTATCTCTTCTTTAGAGGTTAGAAAACTCAAAGGAATTCGTGATCAGCCAAATTGGTATGTGATTCAAGATACTACTGTCGCCGCTAAATTTGCAAGTTATATTACAGGTTATCAAATCGCTTCATCTTATTTAGAAGCAGGTCTATCATTAAGTGAATTTTGTATTCACTTTGATGGTGATGATTTTGATCAATTTAGAATTTTAGTAGAGTATGAAGAAGAATATGATGAATCTTCTTATTATCTAGAACAATATCTTTTTGAATTAGATGTTTTAGATATTGGCGAAACGACTCCAAGAACATTAGAGCCCTTTGAATCTACACAAGATCATGAAAACTTAAAGAAAGCTTTTGAACCCTTTAAAACGGCAAAAAATTATACTGTTCATGTGGCAATTGATTATGAAACTTCCTCGATTGAGGATGAAAGCTATGATTATTTTGTTGATGTAGAAAATAGTATGCTTTATTCAAGTGAAGTTCATACAGGAGCAAGACGCGCTGAAAATGATGAGTTTGAATATTATAATTATTTACTAGGTTATAAAGAAAAAGATGGTAAAACGTATTATTACTATTTTGATACGGAGAATAATCATGCTGTAATATCTTATGGAGATTATAACGAATATATGGGCACAACGGATCGAGATATGGAATTTTTAATGCCAAAGGTCGGTTTAATTGCTCCAGAATGTTATAAATCTTTAGGAAATAATACTTTTGGTACTTATGCCCTTACAGAATTATATTGTGAAATGGCATTATTACCCTATGATGAATACTTTTCTTTAATGGGAGATACTTTTAAAGTGTCTCTTGGAGCAAATAATACTTTAAGTGTTATTTTAACAGGTACACATATGTATGCATCTTCAGATGTTACCTATGAAACCACAAAGCAAACTACGACGATTACCTATGTAGGGATCGATTCTACAGTGATTCCAGATTATTTAATCAACGCTAATTAATGGAGGGAAAAATCATGAATAAAAAAATATTATTAGTATCCTTATTATCCTTATCTTTATTTGCAGGATGTGCAAGTAATAATAATGGGGGAAATCAAAATAGTGAAGAAAATACTTCTTCAAATGGAGAAACAAGTGAAGTAAATTCTCAAAACGGATCAAGTTCTAGTGAAGGTTGGGATTATACAATCACGGAAGGTACCGATGGAATTCTTTATGAATTAAATGAAGCTGGCGATGGTTATGTCGTCACAGAATATTTATCCATTGAAACCGATATTCAAATTCCTGAATTATATGATGGTGAAGGTGGTTTATTACCTGTAAGAGAAATCGGTCCTGCAGCATTTAGATATACCACGATGGATTCCCTTATTTTACCTAGAAGTTTAAGAATTATTCGTGAAGAAGCCTTCTTAAATATTGAATCTGGATCAGAACTTACAAAACTTGAATTACCAGAAGGTTTAGAGGTGATTGAAGATTCCGCTTTTGAATGGTGCCCTACTCTTGAAGAAGTAAATATTCCAAGTACTGTGAAATCCATTGGTAGAGAAGTATTCCATCTATGTGAAAACTTAAAGAAACTAAAAGTTGCTGAAGATAATCCTTATTATTGTGCAGTGAATAATGTTTTATTTGATAAAGAACAAAAGACTTTATTATGCTATCCAGAAGGACTTAAATTAGTCGCTTATGATATGCCAAATACTGTTGAAACCATTGCAAAAAGTGCTTTTTATGGCAATGCTTCTTTACAAAGAATGACCCTTTCTTCTGCTTTAAAAACCGTTGAGGAACACGGTTTAGCCGCTTTAGATGGAGTAAGTTCATTTAACTTCAATCGTACGAAAATTGAAACTCTTGGAGATAAAGCTCTCGCGGAAAATGATTCCCTTACAAGTATTAGTTTACCTACGACGATCACTTCATTTGGTAAAAGTGTATTTGCTAGTGATTCTTCTTTAGCTAGCTTTAACTACGCGGATGGAAAGATGAGTGAAGTACCTGAAGGCTTCTTTAGTGCTTGTTCTCGTTTAGGAACTGTTACTTTACCAACGACTGTAACAAAAATTGGTAAGAGTGCTTTCCAAGGATGTAATACATTAACTACTGTAAATGGTATTCAAAATGTTGAAGAAATTGGCGCTAATGCATTTAATGCATGTGCTAAACTTGCTAACTTTACTTTACCAACAAAATTAAAAAAGATTGAAGAAGGCGCATTTGGATATTGTTGGACATTAGAAAATCTAAGCTTTGGTAGTGATTTAGAAAGCATTGGAAATCGTGCCTTTACTTCTTGCCAAGCAATGACATCTGTTGATTTATCCAATACCAAAGTAACCTCTATTGGGGATGTTGCTTTTATGAATAGTAATATTGAAAGTATTCAGTTCCCAACAACGTTAAAAAAGATTGGTGAACAATGTTTTGATCAATGCTCTAAATTAGAAGTCGTAGACTTTAATTCTGGTTTAGAAGAAATTGGCGAAAGCGCTCTTGCGGATTGTAATGCATTAAGAAAAGTCTTTATTCCAAGTAGTGTTACTAAAATTGCTCCATCTGCTTTCTTAAATAAATTTAGAAAAGATGGAGATCCTGATTTATGTATCTTATTTGAATCTAAAGATCAAGAAGCTTTATTTGCTAATTTAAATATTTCCGAAGCAAAAACTCATCTTGAATTTGGTGTGAGTCATGAAGAATTTTTAAATCATGAACACCAAGCTTAATAAGGAGAAGACATGAAAAAAGCTTTAAAAGGAATATTATGTGTTCTTTCCTTAACCTTATTATCCTTTAACTTTTATAGTTGTAATCATTCACAGGTTAGTGAAGATAGTACAAGTAGTGAATCAACTAAAAAGACTTTAACTCTAGAAAAGAAAGATAGAATTGGCATAAGAGAATATTTTCAATTAAAGGCCTATCTAGGGGAAGATGAATGTGAAGTAAGTTACATAAGTAGCAATAAAAAGGTCGCTACGGTATCCTCTTCTGGACTTTTAAAAGGAATTGCTTTAGGTAAAACAACTATTGAAGCTACTTTAAATAGTGATTCTAGTATTAAAACTTCTTTTGAACTAGAAGTTATTGATAGTATGGAACCAGAAGTGGTCTTAAGAAGATACTTAAATTCTACAAGTTATGTAGTTACAGGCGAGGGTTACTATAATGATGATACAAGTCAATATTCCTTAGATTATGAAGAAAACTTCTATAGTGATTCTTATGAATTCACTTTAAAAGGAAAAGGATCTCAACCCTTTATTGGCTCTTATGGAATTAGTTATGATGTGAATAATGCTTTCATGTATGGAAAACAAAATAATGAAGTTGTCGGAGCCCAATATTTTAGAAAAGGAATTAGTGATTATCATGTAATGATTACAGATGTCACAGATTTACCTTTATCTAGTCTTCGTGTAAATCAATTAAATGATGAAAATAGTTATGAAATTGAAGATCAATCTTTTGTCGAAGCATGTGTATTAATGTTAACACAAAATATGTCTAGCCAAGACATCATGATGGATTTATATACGAACTTAAAAAATATTACAATTAATATAATATCCCCTTATGAATTTAAATTAGATTATGGCTTTATTACTTATAATATCGATGCGAGTTTTTCTCTTCATTTCCATGATTTAGGAAATAAAGAAAATGAAGCATTACATAATTATTTAAAAAATCATAAGGTCGTTGTTCCTGAAACATATGATGATATCACTAAAGTGAAAGAATTAAGTGCAAATCATAACTTCTATTGTGAGTTAGGAACTTATACAAAAGAAGATAAAACATCTATTTCAATGGGAAAAAGCTATTATACAGAAGATTATTGTTTTATCGATTATAGTGATGAATATATTGAAGAAACAAAAGAAACCTATACGTATGTAGATAATGGTTATATCAATCTTGAAGGTAAACAAGATTATGAAGATGGCGTATATGAATTTACGGCCTCAAAAGATGAAGAAAATAATATTGTTTATACGATTGGCGATATGATTACTGAAACAGGTTATCTAGGATTAAGATATTTAAAATATTATGATTATGTAGAAAATTTAGCGCTCATCATGGATCAAATGCAGACAGTATTATATTCGTTTGAAGAAACATCTACAGATGATTATGAAAATTTAAAGGATTATAAAGAATATGCTTCTTGGACAACTTTTGGTTCTTATATTGCTAAAGAAATCTTTTCTGATTTAGTTTCTACAGGAATGTTTAGCCCTATGGGTATCATTCTAAGTATTAATTATGATGAACAAGAACCCTCAAATACAAAAGTTAGATATGGTGGACTTTTCGATGTCATGGGGAATATGACTTATTATTATAGTGATTTTGAATATACAGGATTTGGTAAAGCCAAAGTCGAGAGTTTAGATAATTTCTTAGCTTCCTTACCTAATAAAAATTAGGTGAAACCATTAAGTGGAGATGACCTATGAGTCTTAGGATTCAGGGTCATTTTCATTTGGAAAGAAACAAATTTTAAGAGTTCATAGTAAAATATTTTGAGGTGGTTTACGAAAATATCTTTTGTATGCATTAAAAACATGTTGATTTTCTTTTGAAATTATGTCATACTATATTTGCAACATTTAATTAATAAAAAATATGGTGGTTTACGAAAAGAGGTGAAATTATGTTTGATGAAAATAAAGTTGTTGAGCTAGAAAATCTATTTGCTAGTTACCAATATATTATGACAACTAAAGAACTTTTAAAAGAAAAATTATATCATGTTGATATTCAGCGTATGCTAAATGAAGGTTTGATTGAAAGACTTAAAAGAGGCTTTTATCACTGGGAAAAGGATGGAATATATAGTGATATTCTAATTATTAATCGTCTTTTTCCAGATGCTATACTATGTTTAGAAACTGCTCTTGTTTATTATGGTTATAGTGATTTTATCCCTAATGAATGGAATCTTGCTCTTGATAGAAATGTTTCTAAAGATCGTACTAAAATAGACTATCCTTTTGTTAAAGCTATTCGTATGGATTCTAGTATCCTTCATCTTGGGGAAACTAAAGGGGATGTCGATGGTTTTGAAGTAAAAATTTATGATAAAGATCGTACCATTTGTGATGTTTTGCGTTATATGAATAAGCTATATGCAGAAACATTTAATAAAGCAATTATTGCTTATATTGAAGATTCGGAAAAAAATTTGTTTAAACTGAAAAAATATGCAAAGATACTGCATGTCGAAAAAAAAGTAAATCGTTTTATAGGAGTGTGGTTATAATGGAAGATAAAGGTGCGTCTGTTCTTGCAAGACTTAAAAATAAAACAAAGACATTTAATATTACTCATCAAAAATTTATTGAGCTTTTTTTACTTGAGGAATTTTATAGAAAAATTGCTAAATCTAAGTATTGTGATTGCTTAGTTTTAAAAGGTGGAATGTTTATCTATGTATTAACGAATTTTGAAAGTCGTTTAACAATGGATGCTGATTTCCTATTAAGAAACTATTCGCATTCAAGTGATGATATTAAAAAAATGATTGAAGAAATTATTAAAGTACCAACAGGCAATGATTTTATTCGGATGGTGCCAGTTGAATATCATCCTATTGCTGTTCATAAAAATTATCCAGGAGTGGGTGTCACAATCATGGGATATGTAAATAACGCTCGTGCAAAGTTATATTTAGATTTTGCTATCGGAAATGTTATCATTCCAGAGGCCAAAAAAAGAACGATACAAGCGTTACTTCCTGATTTTGAATCTCCAATAATTAATACATATTCCCTTGAAAGCACTATTGCAGAAAAATTCAGTGCAATTTTAGAACGTTACGAATTAACTAGTCGAATGAAGGATTTTTATGATATTTATTACTTGTCAAACACTTTCGATTTCGATGGAGAGATTTTACAAAAGGCAATTTTTGAGGCTTTGCAGCATAATAATACAGTTTATAATCATGAAAGTTTTTTGCGAATTATTGCTCTTATTGATAACGAAAATATAAAGAAACGATGGACTGATTTTATGAAAAATATAAAGAATGATTCACTTAAATTATCCGTTGTTATCAAAGAAATAGCTAAATTTTTAAAACCAGTCTCAGATGCTATGTTAAGTCATACTACATGGAATAAAAAATGGTTCGCAGAAAAAGGAGAATGGTGTTAATTCAAAATAAATTTTCTATGTTTATCTAACTAATTTATTTAAGTATAAAGATTAAATAATATATAAATTTCTTAATAAAAAATCTCAGAAATTTATCGAAGGGAGAAAAATATGCTAGATAAAAATCAAATTGAATCACTTCATGAATTATTTAAAAAATATCAATATGTCATGACTTTGTCTGAACTAAAAAAAGAAAATATCTATTACGATATTCTTAATCCGATGGTAAAAGAAGGATATCTTTTTAAAAACAATAAAGATATTTATTTTTGGGCAAGTGAAAAAAAACAAAAGAATGAAATATATTTTATCCATCGTCTTTTTCCTAATGCAATATTCTGTATGGAAACAGCACTTTATTATTATGGATATATAGATACTTTACCTGATAAATGGAATATTGCTTTAGATAAACATAGTTCTAAAGTTAATTTAGATATAAATTATCCCCTTATTAAAGCATATCGTATGGAATCTCATCTTTTTTCTATAGGACTTACAACCATAGAAATAGATGGTCAAAAGATACCAATTTATGATCGAGAACGAACCATTTGTGATGTTTTAAAAAATATGCATAAAATGGATAAAAAGATGGTTACTCAAGCGCTTAAATCCTATGTATATAATACAAGAATTAAAGTAGTTCCTCTTTTTGATTACGCTCGTATGCTACATGTAGAAACTAAAGCAACGGATATCTTAGGTATTTGGTTATAAATGTTATAATTTTTTATCTATATTTACTCAAAACAATTGAAAATAGCATTGTTCTGAGTTCAAATGGTTAAAAAGGATGAATCAATATGAAAAAACTAGCCTCTTATATTTTTACAAAAGCAGATGTACAATCACAGTTTTCAAGTGAAGTGCAATACAATAATTGGATTGCAGGTCTACTTCGTGCAAAAAGAATTATGAAAGTGCGTAAGAAACTTTATGTCTTACTAGATGTCACAGGTGAGCCATTAGTTACAAAATTTGAGATTGCTAGTAAAATCACTGATGATGCATTTCTTTGTTATCATTCTGCGCTTGAATATTATGGCGTAGCAAATCAAGTATTCCATACTTTAATGGTGGGAAGCAAGTCACGATTTAATTCATTTACCTTTCTTGATATCGATTATATTCGTCAAAAACCAAACAATAGTTATGGTATTAACTACATTAATCAAGCACGCGTTCGTGTCACATCTTTAGAACGCACAGTGATAGATTGTATTGATGATATTGATTCTTCAGGAGGAATTGATGAACTTCTATATGCTCTTGAGATTATTCCTAACCTAAATGAAAAAGAATTACTTGGAGCACTTAGTGCTTATAATTCTATATTTTTATATCAAAAGGTAGGATATATTCTAAAGCATTATCAAACTAAATTTGGACTTAGTGAAGATTTTTTTCTTGAATGTAAGAGTCATCTTACAAAACAAGTAAAATATTTTTTAAAAAATGATTATAAGGAAATAGTATATGATTCTTATTGGCAATTAATGGCACCAAAAGATCTTTTGTCCCAAATTCGAGGAGGTTATTAAATAAGCATGAAAAAAAGAGGATTGCTCCTCTTTTTAGCTAGTAATGATATTTATTTAACACCTGGTTTACCAAGTAAAACAAACATATTATGTTTATAGATTTCTACACCCGGTTGATTAAATGGGTTAATATCCATTAAGTAAGCAGACATTGCACAGGCTCTCATAAAGAAATAGAATAAATAGCCTAAATTATAAGAATCCATTTTGTCCATAGTGATGATGATATTAGGTACTTTTCCATCTTCTTCATGGGCTTTTAAAGTTCCTTCGAAAGCTTTTTCATTGACAAAGGATAATTTTTTACCCGCGAGATAATTAAGACCATCAAGATTATTTTCTTCTTCTTCCATCGTGATATCTTCACTTGGGGTATTGACTCTTACAATAGTTTCAAATAAGATAGGTGAACCATCTTGAACAAATTGACCTAAAGAATGTAAATCAGTAGAGAAGGTTACAGAATCAGGAAGTAATCCTTTCTTTTCTTTACCTTCAGATTCGCCATAGAGTTGTTTTAACCATTCACCAATTTGAGTATGATGGGGTTCATAAGTGACGAATAATTCAACGGATTTATTGTGATTATAGAAATAATTTCTTGTCACAGCATATTGATAACATGGATTATTCATTAAATCCCCATTATCATAAGCAATACGTGCATCATCTGCGCCCTTTAATAAGGCGATGATATCTCCACCTGCACAAGCGATTGGAAGAAGACCTACCGCGGTAATGACACTATATCGACCCCCAATGTCATCAGGGATAACAAAAGTTTCATAACCTTCTTTATTAGCTTCTTGCTTTAAAGCTCCACGAGCCTTATCCGTTGTAGCAAAGATTGCTTTAGAGGCATCTTTACCATATTTTTCCATTAAAAGTTTTTTTAATAAACGGAAAGCAACACTTGTTTCAGTCGTGGTTCCAGATTTAGAAATGACATTAACACAGAATTTTTTATTTTTTAAATAATTTAAGACTTGTGCAATATAATTTGGGGATAATGTTTGACCTAAATAAATGATTTCAATACGATTTTCTGGATATAGACCTGTGAGGGCTTCAATTGCTGCGCGTGCGCCTAGATAACTACCTCCAATTCCACATACGACAAGAGTTTCATATTCTTTTTTAATTCTTTCTGCACATGAGATAATTCTTTCTACTTCTTCTTTATCATAAGTAGATGGCCAAGTTGTCCAACCAAGGAAATCATTTCCTTTTCCAGATTTATCATCAATCATTTGATTGATCATTTTTACTTTTTCTAAGTAAGTTTTAAATGGGATGGACTCTCTTACATGGGTCAAATCAACATGGATCATATTATTCCTCCTTTATTTTCTTTAATTCTTCATTCATCCATATGGGTAAAAGACGTGCTAAGGGGTGAAAATCATGATCTTGAATAAGTCTTCTTCTTGAAGTGATTTTTCTTACATTTTGTCTTCTTCTTAATAAAGCTTGTTTATACGATAAACGATATAATCCTTTATCTTTAAGAACTTCAAGAATTTTGACTCTAATTTCTTGACCAACATAAACATAATCTTCGATATTTCTCACAAATAAAGAAGAGATTTCAGAGATATGAACTAGTCCAGATTCTCCACTTTCTAGGCGTACAAATGCTCCGTAGGATTGAATACCAGTTACTTCTCCAACAACGATGTCACCGACTTGATAAAGCATATCTTCACCTGATTTCTATTACAATTATAATGAATCAGTTGAAAAAAATCATTTGTTTTTAAAAAGAATTCGTAAGTGTTGAAAAAAGATTGATTTTTAGCTATCTTTTTAAAAGGAGTTTAAAAAAATGTCACAAGAATTATTGATTTTCATTATTGTTCTTTCCGTGCTTATTGGTGTTCTACTTATCGTTGATACTTTAATTATGATCAATGTTATTCGCTTAAAGAAAAGATTGAAGAAAAGACAAATAACCATCAATTCTTTAATGGCTCAACATTATGATTTAACCGTAATTCTTGGAGATAAGATGTTAAAAGCAGGATATAAACTTCCTGAAGAATTATTAATTTCTTTAAATCTTCATGAGAAAAAAGAAATGATGAAATTATCCACAGTGGAACGATTAAAAATGAAAACGATTATCACCGATACGGCGGGAGCTTTATTTTTATTATTAGAAACTTCGAAAATTAGCACCCCAGAAGAAATCGATAGTCTTCATCGTTCAATGCTCGAGTTTAATCACCGTTATCGCCAAGAAATCGTTTTATATAATCAAGATATTTATGCTTATAATTATTGGATTCACTTTTGGACTTTTCGTTTAATTTCTCTTATTTTCCATTGGCATAAAAGAGAACCTTTACAATAATTCTTTATTTTAAAATAAAAGATTATTATAATGATTTAGAGGAGGTTAGTTCATGAAAAAAACAGTTATTCTATGTATTATGGATGGCTATGGAATTTCTAAAAAAGTCAAAGGAAATTGTGTATTAAAAGCAAAAAAACCAAATTTAGATTATTTCTTTAATACATACCCAACAACTTTAATTGAAGCAAGTGGAGAAGCAGTTGGTTTACCTGATGGACAAATGGGAAATTCGGAAGTTGGTCATATGAATATTGGCGCGGGTCGTATCATTTATCAATCGTTAACTTTAATCAATAAAGCCGTAAGAGATGGCTCATTTTTCCAAAATAAAGAATATTTAAAAGCTATGAATCATGTAAAACAAAATGATTCATCTTTACATGTTTTTGGCTTGATGTCCTCTGGAGGGGTACATTCCCATGTAGATCATATTTGTGCCATGATTAAAATGGCAAAAGAGCAAGGTTTAAAAGATGTTTTTGTTCATGCTTTCATGGATGGAAGAGATGTTGATCCCCAATCGGGAGTAATATTTTTAAATCAAGTTCAAGAAACGATGAATGAATTAAATTTTGGCCATATTGCTTCCATTTCTGGTAGATATTATGCTATGGATCGTGATAAAAATATGGATCGTATCAATATCGCTTATGAAATGCTCGTGGATCATATAGGAAATCATTTTTCTTCTTATCAAGATTATTTAAAAGAACAATATAAATATTTACCAACACAGGGAAAAGATCCTAGTGATGAATTTATCATTCCTGCTTATAATGATACTATTGATGGACGTATTAAAGATAATGATGCAATTATCTTTATGAATTTCCGTCCTGATAGAGCAATACAAATTTCTACTGTATTTACAAATCCTACGTTTTATTTAAATCCTGATAAAAACGCTGATGGATCACCAAAATGGAAAGCCTATAGTCCGAAACATATAGTAAATAATATTTGTTATGTATGCACGATGAAGTATGCCGATTCTGTAAAAGGTAGTATCGCCTTTGCTTTACCAAGTATCCATAATACTCTTGGAGAATATCTTGCAAATAATGGATATACTCAACTCCGTATAGCAGAGACAGAAAAATATGCACATGTGACATTCTTCTTTGATGGAACCATTAATTATGATGGAAAAGAAAAGCCTGAATTAAAGGGATCTAGAAGAATTTTAGTGAATTCACCTAAAGTTGCTACTTATGATTTAAAGCCTGAGATGTCTGCGTATGAAGTAACCGATCGTCTCATGGAAGAATTAGAAAAGAAAGATTTAGATGTTGTCATCTTAAATTATGCAAATTGTGATATGGTTGGTCATACTGCCGTGGAAGAAAGTGTAGTAAAAGCTGTAGAAACCGTCGATGAATGTGTCGGAAGACTTATTCATTGGGTAGAAAATAATGATGCGATATTAATTGTTACTGCAGATCATGGAAATGCTGAACAATGTGAAGATGAAGAAGGTCATCCATTCACGGCGCATACGACAAATTTAGTTCCTTTTGCTATTTCTAAAAAAGGCCTTAAATTAAGAAGTGATGGAAAATTATCGAATATCGCTCCAACAATCTTAGATTTACTTGGAGCAACTAAACCTGAAGAAATGGAACAAGATAGCATGATTATTCATGAATAAAAGGAGAATATAATGAAAAATTTTGAAGAAATGAAATATCATCGTCCCAATTTGGAACGCATTAAAAAGGAATATAAAGCATTACTTGAGGAATTTAATAATGCCCCAAGTTTTGAAGCACAAAATAAAGCCTTAAAAAAGTATTTTAAAATGGAAGATAAAATCTCCACGGATTTTACTTTAATTCAAATTTGGTATTCGATTGATACAAAAAATAAAAAATATCAAAAAGATCAAGAATATATCGATGAGATATCTCCTTTAATTTCATCTTTAGATAATGAATTTACTAAAGCTCTCATTCATGCGAAATATCGTAAAGAATTAGAGAAAAAATGGGGGAGCCATCTTTTCAATATGGCGGAAGTTTCTTTAAAGTGTTTTGATGAGAAAATCATTCCTGAATTACAAGAAATCAATCGTTTATGTTCTGAATATACGAAAATTATTGCCTCCGCACAAATCGAATTTGAAGGAAAGACATATACTCTTGCTCAATTAGGAAAGTTTACGACATCTCCTGATCGTAGTGTTCGTGAAAAAGCATCTTTAGCTTCTGCTTCCTTCTTTGAAGAACATGATGAACAAATCGGAGCGATTTATGATCAATTAGTAAAATTAAGAACTACTTGTGCTCAAAAACTTGGGTATAAAAACTTTGTTGAAATGGGATATTATTCTTTAGGTAGAACCGATTATAATCCCAAGATGGTCAAAGGATATAGAGAACAAATCTATAAAGATTTAGTTCCATTTACAAATAAATTATTTAAAGAACAAATAAAAAGAATTGGCGTTAAAAAACCTTTATGGTTTGATTACAACTTAGACTTCTTAGATGGAAATGCTACTCCAAAAGGAGATAAGAATTATCTAATAGAAAATGCGCAAAAGATGTATCATGATTTATCTAAAGAAACCGATGATTTCTTCCGTTTAATGAATGAACACCATTTGATGGATCTTGAAGCAAAAGATGGTAAAGCACCAGGAGGATATATGACTTATATTCCTAAATATAAAGTGCCATTTATCTTTTCTAATTTTAATGGTACTTCTGGTGATGTCGATGTTTTAACTCATGAATTTGGTCATGCTTTCCAAGGCTATATGTCAAGAAATTTCGCTTGTCCTTCATATCGTATGCCAACACTTGAAGCTTGTGAAATTCATTCTATGAGTATGGAATTTTTAACCCATCCATGGATGTATTTATTCTTTAAAGAAGATACAGAAAAATATTTATATTCTCATACCGCGGATTCCATTCGTTTTATTCCATATGGAGTCACAATTGATGAATTCCAACATTGGGTATATGAAAATCCAACTGCAACACATCAAGAACGATGTGCGAAATTTAGAGAAATTGAAAAAAAATATTTACCACATAAAAAATATGATGGCGCGCCTGTGTTTGAACGTGGGGGTTGGTGGATGAAACAACACCATGTCTTTAGTTCCCCATTTTATTATATTGACTATACTTTAGCGCAAGTCTTAGCCTTTGAGTTCTTCAATGAAGATCGTAAGAATCATGAAAAGACTTGGAAAAAGTATGTCCGTTTATGCAAGCTCGGAGGGAAATATCCTTTCGTAACACTTCTTCAAAAAGCTCATTTAAAGAATCCTTTTGAAGAAGGTACGGTGAAAAAGATTGTTCAACCCTTAAAGAGCTATTTAAAATCTATTGACCTCTAGTGGTGATTAAATTTATCTTAAAGAAAAGTTTTACTCCCTTCTCTCTGGAGTAAAACTTTTTCTATGGAAGAAATTTCCTTTTTAAAATATCTTTTCAATATCACTCTTTTCTTTTATAATTTTCTTAAAGATAGGAAGAAGTTATGAATATATTTATGATTAGTCCTGAAATGATGAGTTTAATTATTGGTATTGTTTCCATGATTCTTGGAACATTCATTTTATTTGTCTTTCGTAAATATATCATTCATTTTTATCAAATCCTCATGATAAAGATGCATTTTAAAAAGTATTATAAAAAGTTCATCTATTTAATGGGGCAACAAGTATTTAATCAATGTAAGATCGATAAAAAATGTGATTACGAACACTTTTTTAAATACGTTTATATCGAAAATAATCTTGTTTCTTATCATGGAAGTGAAGATGATTTAATTAGCATTTATGATTTAATCTTTAATGTCAATATGAAAAATGATATTTCTCTTATTGGCTCCCATGGCATGGGAAAAACTTTATTATGTTTAAGATTAATGCAATATTTTCCTTATAAAAATAAATTATGTTTTTATATGAATGCGGGAAATTTTCTTTCCTCCCATCATGATTCTATCCTTAGTTATCTATATGAAGAATTTACTTCACTTTTAAATAAACCTTTGCAAAAAGAAGATTTTATAAAGAAAATTAAAAAGTATTCACTTACTTTAATTATCGATGGATTAAATGAATCGATTGATCAAGACTTTATCCTTCTTTTAGATCGCTATATCAAAGAATTCGAATCTTTATTTGATGTGCGTTTAATTTATGTTCATGATGAATTTATTTCTAAGGGGTGTGTGAATTATCGAATTGTTGATTTATCCATGTCCCAAAAGTATCAACTCGTTGATAATCTCTTTTTAAATACCAATCAAAATGTGGATTATATTCATGAATTAAAGATGATTGTTGCGAAAAATAAACTCTTTAATAATGCCTATAACATCACACTTTTATATTATATTAATAACTCTGATGATGATTTTTTATCACGGATTAATAAAGTTGCGTTACTAAAAAATTATATGGAAAAATTCTACGTCGTAGAAAGCAATATTTCTATTGAAAAATTAAAACAAATTGCTTTTGATATCCGTTTTAAGGAAGAAAATAAAAATAAGAGTCAATATTTTAGTGTCGAGGACTTATATGAATATTGTTTAGCTTTAAAACTTTATGATCTATTAAATGAAAACTATGAAGAAAATAAAAAATATATTGTAGAACTTTGTAAATCTCATCATGATGAAGATGTCATTCAATATATCTTCTTAATCATCTCTAATGCGTATACGAAAATGCCTTTATCTTATTTAACCCCTTTGATAGAAGAAGTGATTTTAAATAGTGTTTTAGATGAAGATTATTTTGCTTTGGCAAATGAATTGATTGGCACAATGAAAAAAGAATTTGCTTATTATCTTTTAAAACGGATTTATCAAGAAGAACAAGAAGAAAACAATATTCTTTATCCAAGGAGTATTTATTATATTGAAAAATATTTACTTTTTGATGTGGCTCTTCTGCTGATTAAAAAAGAAAAACTTCATGACCTATTTTATATAGAAAATATCTTTATTACAGGAGAAATCTTTAGAAAAGAAGATTTAAAATCGCAATTAAATCAATACGTAAAAGAAGAAAAACTTCAAAGAACCCTTGAAGTAATAAATAAAATTCAAGAAGAAATGAATAAGTCATTAATTATAAAAGATGACAATATCATTTCATGTCAAAAAGAGTATATGGGTCATATCATCCTTTCTAAAGAAATCAAAGGTCTAAAACAATCATCTTTCTTTAATATCCATAATTTAACTGGGGTATTGATTTTAAGTGAAATTCAAGAGATTCCTTATAATTCCTTTGCCCGTTGTAACAACTTAAAAACTATTGTATTTCCTTCGACGTTAAAAGAAATACAAGACTTTGCTTTCTTTAAATGTGAAAGTTTAAAATCTATAAAACTTTTAGATGGGGTGAAAAAGATTGGTTCATGGTCTTTTTATTGGTGTTATGATTTAGAAGAATTTAATTTAATTGAAGGGCTTATAGAACTAGGAAAAAGTGCTTTTCGCTTCTGTTATAAACTAAAAGAATTGACACTTCCTAAATCGCTCATGACGATAGGAAGGAGTGCATTTGCAAATTGTATTTCTCTACATATTGAAAGTAATAATAAGTATTTTTTAAAAGAAAAAGATGGGATGATTATTGATAATCCTACAAAACGTATCATCTTTTATCCATATGATGTAAAAAATAGTGAATTAAAGATTAAAGAAAATATAGAAGAAATCGATTCCTGGATATTTTCTAATAATATCTATTTAAGAAAGGTCTATTTACCTAAGAGTTTAAAAATCATTGGAAGAAACCCCTTTGAATGCACCCAAGTAGAAATTATCAATCATTCGCCCTTATTTGAACTAAGTGATGGGGTTTTATTTACAAAGGGTAAGGAAAATTTAATCTATTATCCCTTATATAAAACGGAAACAAAATATAGTGTTCCTCATGAGACAAAAAACATCCTAGAAGGAGCCTTTTCTTATCAAGAATATCTTGAAGAAATCGATTTAAAAAATGTTATAACTTTACAAGAATTTGCCTTTTATTTCTGTGATAAATTAAAGATTATCCATGAAAATGAATTAGATCGAGTTTATTCTTACGCTCTTGATGGGACACGCTTTTTTAACGAACAACCCAATTTAGTCATTCTAGGGAATACATTATATTACTATAAGAGTAATGATATTACATCGGTCTATATTCCTTGGTATATCACTTATATTGCAGACTATGCCTTTAATGATAATGAAAATTTGGAATCTATTACTGTGGAAAGCCATTCTCGTCTAGAAGATATAGGCGCAAATGCATTTACAAATTGTAAATTCTTCAAGATTTTTTTAGCCTCGAATGACGTGGATTTATATGTTGGTAATGTTTTACTTAGAGTTAAAGAAAACACCACGTTAGAGAGTTATGAGGTTAGAAACAACTGCTTAGGTATTGCAGAGATTGCTTTTAACAATTGTACTGCATTAAAAGAGGTTACTTTGCCAAATTCTTTAATTTATGTTTCTAAAACTTCCTTTGATGGATGTACTTCGCTTGAAAAGATTAACTATAATGGAGATTATCGTGCTATTCTTGAAAGGCTTTATGATTTAGTTCCAAAACCTAAGGATATCAAAGTATTTAAGAAACCAAATCAGAATGATTAAATAATACTTGTTGAAGTTTTTTAAAGATTATTTTAGCAAGTAAATCAATAATTAAAGTAAAAAAGATTGAGAATAATAATACACTTAAAAGAGTAACAATATCTAAATTGGCTTTTAATTCATATAGATAGGAACCTAGTGAAGATGGTGTTTGCATTAAGTATTCACCCATGACGGCAACTTTAAGTCCTAAGCCAAAACACATTAAAAAAGACATTGCAATATTAGGTAACATCAAGGGGAAAATGACTTTAAAATATTTATTAAATGAAGATACATCATTGACCATTAGTTCTTGTTTTATTTCTCTAGGAATAGAATCTTGCGCGGTAAAAAAAGCTTCGATCATAATAGGAATAATCATAGATAAAATAATAAAATAGGGTCCTTTATTTGCCCCGAAGATTAAAAATAAATAAATAGATAAAACCGCTAAGGGGGAACATTTTAAAAATACGATAAACGGTGTAAAAAATTCACTACTTTCTTTTTTTATTTGCCTTAAATATGATAATAGTAATGCAATTAAAAATGAAATGACTAAGCAAATCAATAGTCTAAGTAAACTCATCATAAATTTTTCTAGATAATGGGTATCGATAAATAGACTAAAAAATCTTCCAATTACTTCGTGTATTGGGGGAAATAAAAACCCTCCATTTACTTGAGATAAGATAAAAGCAATAAGAATAAAAGATAAAATTCCAGAGGATAGAAAGAAAATTTTATAACGTAATGTAAAATTCTTCATCTGGTAATTTTTCTCCATAAGTTTTTCCTAAGCCGATTTCATTTAATTTGGTAAAGTAAAATTCAATAGCTTCTTGTTGGTTTTCTTCAATTGCAATATGACAATTAGGTAAAGAAGAAGTTAGGGTTGTTTCCCCAAGAGAGGCTAATTTATCTATTTTTAAAGCACAAGAAACAGTATATGAAACATCTTTTAAGATATCTTTTACATTTTGTCTTAAAGATAATAAAGTGCTTTTTAAACGATTTACTTCATCTTTTTTCACAAAGATTCCTGCCTGAGGATAAGAAGAAATTCCTGAAAAAGTTTTCCATTCTTCTTGTAAATCTAAAGTATATAAATTAGGCATTTTTTCTTTTAATTTACTAAGAGATGGTTCTGCAGAAACAATATATTCTGCCTGATTTTGAAGCAGTAATGCATTTGCGCTACTAACGTCATCAACACGTGTAACATTATATTCAACTTGATGATAAGAACTTAAACATTTCATGACAATATCTGGAGTTTGATTGGTTCCAAATAAAGTGATATTTTTTTCGTTTAAATCACTAAAAGAAGTCATTTCATTTCTTGATGCAACATATAAATTACCCCATACAAGAGTTTCAAATAAAAGATAATCTTTGGCTTTATTGTATAGTTGTGCGCCAAGATTCATAGGAGCAACAATCAAATCATATTCTTTCGAGGTAAAAGCTGCAAGTAAGGGTTCACTTCCTTCAACCGCGGAGCATTTTACATTTTCATGTTCACTTAAAAAAGTAGATATTGATAATAAAGGTGTACCATTCGGAGCAATCATGTTAATTTCTCCAATATCTTCATTACTAGAACAAGAAAAACAACTAAAAGTTAATAATAAACATAAGGCACAAAATTTTAATTTTTTCATAAAATACCTCCCAAAATCATTTATATTATAGATAAAATCCTTTAAAATATTTGTAACATTTGTTACGGAGTTAAAATTATGAACTTATTTGATACATTAACTAAAGAAGAAATGAATATAGGAAGAAAGACATGGCTAAAAAAAGATAGTATTTTATTTTATGAACAAGATCTTTGTCGTGAAGTTATCTTCCTTTTAGAGGGTGAAATTAAAATCATTTCCTATGATGAAGAGGGAAATGAAGATATTTATAACATCCTAAAAAAAGGCGATATGTTTGGAAATAGCTTATTATTTTCCTCATCTAAAAGATATTTAGGAAATGTTATTGCTACAAAAAGAAGTCATATATATCGTCTTAATAAAGAAGAGCTACTTTCTTTATTATCAAAAAATAAAAGCTTTTTAGAAGCGTATTTAACTATGGAAGCCAATGACACATTTGAAGCAAAAAAAAGAATTAAGATGCTTTCAAAACATCCTATTGAACAAAAAATCCTTTATTATTTAAACCTATATCCAGAAGGAATTCATATTTCTATTAGTGATTTAGCTTCTTATCTATTTATTCCTCGTCCTTCTTTATCTAGATCTTTAAGTATTCTTTTAAAAGAAGATAAAATTATTAAAAAAAGAAATTTTATTCAACTTAAGAATTAATCATAATTTTTTGTCTGAGTTGCAATATTTTAATTAGTTTATAAATTTTAGGTTAATAAATAGTTTCCGTATGTTTTAGATAAATGCCTCTTAAGGGGTATATTTTTTAAAAAAATTAAAAAATACTACCCTTAACTTCTTTTTTACCAAATTGTCATATTGCAATTGTAGAAAACCAACATGATGGGGTTCATCATATTTCAGCATTAGATTTATTTTTAGGTAAAGAATCTATTTAAAAGTACCTTATTTTCTTAATGTCCAATTAAGTCCTACTTTTTCTATATCTTTTTTAGTTACATTTCGAATAAATTTAGAAGGACATCCATAGTTTAAAGAATAAGACGGTACATCATGATTTACAAAACTAAGTGCACCAATAATAGCCCCTTTTCCTATATGGATACCTTCAGAAATTACACTATTCGCACCAATAAAGACATCATCTTCAATAATCACGGGTTGTTTTGATTTGGGCTCCATAGTTCCAGAGATAACAACACCTGCGCTGATATGAACTTGATTTTTAATAATAGCGCTACTTCCTATCACGGCATTCATATCAATCATCGTATGTTCACCAATATACGCATTTTTATTGATAACCGCGCCCATTAAAATAATCGCAGTGTCTTTAATAATTACACCATCTCGAATAATGGCACCTTTTTCAATTCGAGCATGATAATAAGATATATTAGGATAGTTAAATAAGGGAAAATTTGCTTCCTTTTCAAGATGATAAAATAAAATGTCTTCTTTAAATTCCTTTAAAATGTTTGTTAAAGAAGAAGTATTATCCATAAGAATATAAAAAGGATATTGACCAAAGACTTTGATATCTAAAGGAAAAGATATTTCTTTTTTAGTTTGCAAATATAATATATCCATAATTTAACGAATAAAATCATCCATATGATATAAACACGGGGATAAATCTTTAATTTTATTTAATAAGAAAAAGGCACCTTTTACAAATGTCATCCGATCATATACTCGATGAGTAAAGATGATTTCTTCATCATCGAATAGATAACGAAGCTCATGAACTCCAGGAATATTACCTCCGCGCAAAGAAAAAGTAATTAAATTATCATCTTTTAAAAGGAGTGAGGAACCACTTGGAATATCTTTTTTATTTTTATGATGAGTTTCAAGAAGATATTTTGTGATATTTTTCTTATTTTTCATTCCTTCATGGAATTTTTTAAAAAGATGAAATCCATAAGAAAAATTTGCATCCATGCCTATAGGTATTTTTTCCGCGGCTTTTTTAATTTTTTCTAAATCGTTATCACTATATCCAGTTGTGCCAATAATTAAAGGGACCTTTTTTTGTAAGGCAAGTGAAAGAGTTAAATCAATAGCATTCGGCGAAGAAAAGTCTATAATTGCATGTAAACAATCCTCAATATTTAAATAAGGATGTTTCTTATCTAAAATACCTATAATTTGATAATTATTGTTATTTTTAACATATTCTTGAATTTTTTGAGAAATACGTCCATTACCAACGAGAAGTATATTCATAAAATAGCGTTTTATTCCTTTCTACAAGTGTTGAAATCATTTTATTATAAGGAAAATCTAAAGGACTTAAGGGAGTTCTACATTCATTTTGCATCAATTTAAAATAACTCATTAAGGCTTTAATCGGCACGGGATTTATCTCTAGAGAAAGAAAATTAAATAAAGGAGATAATAAATGAAACTTCATTTTCGCCTTTTCAAAGTCTTTTTTTGAGGTTTCATAAAGATCTTTTAAAAAACTAGGAATCAAATTAGATAAAACAGAAATGATACCATCATGATGCATTGCTATATTTTCTATAAAATTATCATCATTCCCTGAAAAAATTTTAAATTCTTGTGAATGGAATCGATCTAATTGAAGGCTATAACTTAATGAATTCGAGGCATTTTTAATTCCTATAATTTTCTTATTTTTAGCTAATTTTTCAATGCATTCAAGAGGTATATCATAACCCGTTCTTGATGGAACATTATATAAAATTAAGGGGTATTTAGAAAAATGAGCTATTGTTTCATAAAAATTTATAAGTCCATTTTGCGTCATCTTATTATAAAATGGCGAACAAATTAAATACGCAATAGGTTCAAATTCATTATATAACTTCATCTTTTCTAATACGTTTTCTATGCTATTTTGTGAGATTCCTATAATGATATCCTGATCATATTCTTTTTTTGCTACACTTAATAAAGTGATACATTCTTTTTTTGTTAATGTAGATGCTTCAGAAGTTGTGCTTAATAAAACAACACCATCGACTTTTGCTTCCTTTTGTCTTTGTAAAAGATTTTTAAAAGCAGGTAAATCTAGCTCATTTTGATAAAATGGAGTAAGTAAGGCTGTATAGATTCCTTTCATCCTTCATATCTTCCTTTTAATGTAACATCTCCAGAAAGTAAAACGCCATTTTCAAAAGATTTTAAATATAAATTACCTCCTTTATTTTTCCCTATCGCGGAAGAGGAGATAAGATTTTTAGTTTTTAATAAATAATATGCCGCGCCATTTGCAGTCCCGCAGGAAAGTGTATAACCTACGCCTCTTTCATAAGTTAATATTTCAAATTCTTCACTATTTAAAGGATGAACAAAGGAGATATTTCCAACAGTTTTTTTAAATTCATCTTGGATTCTTTTAATAATTATTTCTTTATTTAAAGAAATATTATAATCGATAATAATATGAGATAAAGTTCCTAAAAATAGAGTATATACAGGAATTAATATTCCATCCACGGAGATCATTTTTTTATTGATAAACATCTTTTTCTTTGGCTTTAAATAGATTTCACTATGGAAAGGAAAACGTTCTAAAATGCGACAATCAATAGGACCATCTAAAGTATCTACAACATAACTTCCTATATTTAAATCGCCTTTTTCCATCCCATAATGTAAAAAGCAACGTAACCCATTTCCACACATAAGCGCAGGACTACCATCTTTATTAAATATACGCATTTTTAAGGGATTATTTTGATATTCAATAAACCCATCAACATTAAAATAATCCATCCATTTTTTTCTTTCACTAGGACTTCTTTTTTGCCTTGATACTAAAAATGTATTTCCTACTGCATCATAAAGATATAGATCCATTTTATCACCAATTCATTTTATGAATGAAGTCATGAAATTAGTATGTTCATCATAAAAAAATATAGGTGAAATTATGAATCTACAAGAATTTAATGATCTAGCGAAAAATCAAGGGGCTAAATACTATTTAAGTATTGGAGAAGATCCTACCCCAACTAAAAGAAAGTATTTATTACCCTTGATATCCACTTTTTTTAAAGGAAAACTTAAATATGAATCTAGCAAGGGAAATCCAACACTTATAAAAAGCATCATTTTTAAAGAAAATCAAAAGGGAGTATTAATCAACAAGGATAATGTTGCTATCGTAAACGGATCCACTTTTGGCCTATTTTTGGCCTTAAGTTTATTTAAAAAGAAAGATGAAATTGTTATTTTTAATCCCTCATATCCTTTATATAGTGATTTATGTGAATATTATGAATATAAAATTCGTTATTATTCTTTAGAAAATTCTTCTTTTTTATTAACAAAAGATATTTTTCTTGAAGCAATCACTAGTAAAACAAGATGTGTTATCATCAATAGTCCAAATAATCCGACAGGAAGAATATATTCTTCTTCAGAACTTGAAGCAATCTTACAAATTGCCAAAATTAAAAACATCTATGTAATTTTAGATGAAGTCTATGAAGATATAATTTATCAAAAAAATCACTACGTTTTAAAGGATATCGATGATTATATAATTAGAATTAAAAGTTTTTCTAAAGCTTATAATCTTACAGGTTTAAGACTTGGTTATATTTTAAGTGGAAATAAAACCATTCTTGAATTAAAAAGAAGAATTAGAATGAGCTTAATTAGTGTACCTAGTTTTATTCAAAAAATTGGTGCAAGTGCCTTAAAAGATAAAAAAGGTTATAAACGGTATCAAAAAAATCGGAAAATCGTTTTAGATTATCTCCGTGAATTAAACTTAGATTATGTTCCTGTTGAAGGGGCTTTTTATGTATTTATTAAAATCAAGGGTAGTTCATTAGATTTTGCTAAAGAACTGATTGATCAAGAAGGAATTGTAATCATTCCTGGGATCTTTTTCCATTTAGAATCATATATTCGTCTTTCTTTTGTAGGTAAAACAAAGACATTAAAAAAAGCTTTGTTGATTTTAAAACCTTATTTAAAAAGATTTAGTATGGAAATATAAAAATTAAGACCTTCTTTTAATGAAGATAAGGGTACATGAAAAGTATTTGTATGTAAAGAAGAGATATTTCCTAACCCCATGATAAAAAAACATGGATGAAAATAAGAGGGATAAAAAGCAAAATCTTCGGCCTCAAAAAGCGTTTTATTGAGATAGTTTAAGGGTAAACTATCTAGTTTTTTTAATACGTTTTTATCATTTATTAAAGAGGGTATACTTGGAGAACATTGAATTTTCAATTTATCATTTTCTAAAGCTTTCATCTTTTTTATAAAAGATTCATTTTTAGATATATCATCACTTCTTAGAGTGCCTTTGATCATTGTTTTACCTGCGATAACATTCCGTTTTGTTCCTCCGTTTATTTTTCCTGCATGAAAAAAGATTTTTTCTTTTTTTGCTAAATTTTCTATCTTTTTTAAATAATGATATCCTAAATAAATCGAATCATTTTGTTTTTTATAATGAGCGATATGATCTTGCTTTCCTAGAATTATTAAATCGATTTCTGTCGCACTTGAAAATAAAGGGATTTTTGAAGTATAAAAGGTATTCTTTTTAAAATGAGGGAATACATGCATTCCAAAAAAGGCCTCAAAAGAAAAAGAAGATAAGCTAGGAATTAAAGAAAGTGCTCCTCCAAAGGATTCTTCAGAGGGTTGAAATACTAAAAGAAGATTATATGGATAATCATCTAGATGGTGAATATAATCTCCAAGAGATAAAAGAATTGCCATATGACTATCATGACCACAGGCATGCATTCTATGATTACGTGAGGCATAGGGTAAAGAAGTTTTTTCCTTTATAGGTAAAGCATCTTCTTCTGCTCGAAAGGCAATTGTCTTTTCTTTTTGAAAATCAAAAAAAGCTAAAATACCTGTATTGATTTTTGTAATTTTAGCTTTTGTATGAGCTAATCTAGAAAGTAGATAAGCACTTGTTTTAAATTCTTTAAACCCTAATTCAGGGATTTGATGAAGGGATTTATAATCTTGTTCTAGCATAGTTTATTATATGCTAGATAAAGTTTATTCTGCACGAATTACTTCAATATAAGCCATGACAAGAGGTCCTACCCCTTTAGCATCATTTTTCACGATGGGTTCAGAAATATAATATTCAAAAGTTCCATCTCTTTTAGGACTTTTTTCTGGACCAAGTCCCGCGGAAAGACAAATTCCTCCTAAATTTAGGGTTCCATCTTCTTCGCTTAAATATTCATCACAAATTCCTTGGAAAATTTTTAAACCGATTTCTTTATAATCCTGAGTTAAGACATTTAAACGAACCCCTTTTAAAATGGCATAAGCAATCATACTAGATCCAGAAGATTCTAAATAATTACCTTCTTTTTCTCCTTGATCAACGACTTGATAGAACATATATTTATCTTTATTTAGATATCTACATAATCCTTTGATAGTGTGAATAAAGATTTCTTTAATCTGTTCTTTTCTAGGATCTTCACTTAAAAAATCATAGACATCGATTAAGGCAACCGTATACCATCCAATCGAACGGAGCCAGAAGCTTTTTGATAGTCCTGTATTTTTATTTGCCCAAAACATCGTTTTTGAGGAATCATAGCCATGATAATAAAGTTCTTTTTCTTGATCAAACATGATGTGATAGACATTTTGGAATTGATTTAAAATATCATCGATTAAAGATGGATTATTATGTAAAGCATATAGAGTATAAAATGGTTGAGCCATATATAAACCATCTAACCATACTTGATCATGATAAATGGCTTTATGAAAGAAGTTTCCTTCTTTTGTTCTTGGTTGTTCTTTTAATTGTGAATATAAAAGATCGATGGCTTTTTTATATTTTTCTTTTTTCGTTCTTTCATACAATTCAAAAAGCACACGTCCTTCATTGATGTTATCAAGATTATATGTTTCTTTATCATAACCCCGAATACTTCCATCATCAAAGACATAATAATCGACGAAATGTTCGACAAAATCAAAGTATTTTTCATCGTGATTTAAATTATAAAGATTTAATAAAGAGGTCATCATGCAACCATCGATATAGTTCCAAGCTGGTTTTTTACCTCCCTTGATGGATTCGATGTTCCAAATAGGTAAATCAGGTGTAGAGTCATTCATCAATCTTTCAATATAACGATTGAGAAGTTCTCTAGTTTTAGAAGTGACAATTTTCATATGATTTTTCCTCGACTTTCATTAAAATTAGCATAACTGAAAATGAAGAAAAATGCAATTTATCCTTTTCTTAGTTTATAAACTTGTGCAGAGCATATAAATAATTAAGCCTATGCCTAAAACGATTCGATAAATACCAAATGGCTTAAAGTCGTGCTTTTTAACAAAATTCATGAGCCATTTAACAATCAATAACGAAACAATAAAGGCTACTAAACATCCAACAAGTAAAAAGATGATTTCACTTACTCCAGGTAAACCATATTTAATTAAAAATTTCACGGCACGGAGTAATGAAGCCCCGAACATCACAGGGATGGATAAGAAGAAAGAAAATTCCGCGCTAGATTCTCGATTACAACCTAAAAGCATCGCTCCTAAAATTGTAACTCCACTTCTTGAAGTTCCAGGAATGAGAGCAAGTAGCTGCATTGCTCCAATAATTAAAGCATATTTATAAGACATATTTTTAATCGAATCGATTTTAAATTCTCTTTTCTTATTCCAAATTTCCATGATGATAAATAAAATACCATAGACGATTAAGGTAATGGATACTGTTAAAACATTATATAGATGTTGATCTAAAAAATCATCAAGTAATAATCCTATGATTGCCGCGGGAATACAAGCGACTAAAGTTTTACCCCATGTATGAAAAATCACCTTTTTTTCTTCGGGAGTTTTCTTCTTTGTAAATGGCCATAGTTTATTCCAAAAGTGAATGATTACTGCGATAATTGCTCCGAGTTGAATGACTACTAAAAATAATCCCCAGAAGGCATCACCATATTCAGGGACACCATCACGCGAAAACATCGTATTGACTTTTAAAATATCCTCAAGAAGAATCATATGACCTGTCGAGGAAATAGGTAACCATTCAGTAATTCCTTCAATAATGCCAAATAAGATGGCTTTTAAGATTTGTATAAATTGTTCCATTGAGTGTTCTCCTTTTTAAATCATATGATAAATACATCAAGAAAAATTTATCAAAGGTATTTTAACAAATCAAAAATAGAATACAATAGAAAAGATTATTTTCCAAAATAAAGGAAATTAAAAGAAAGCATAAAATGAATTAAAAATCGCAAAAATTAAGCTTTATTATTTACTTTCCAATAACCTTTTTTGTTTGAACCCACACGATTAATATAATTCAATCCCTTTAAACGAATGATAATGTTTTGAATAGTTGTTTTGCTTAATCCAATGGCTATAGCAAGTTCTTTTTGAGTTATCGTGGGATTGTTATTCATCATATTTAAAACGGTAGTTTCATTTTGGGTAAGTTGCAAATTTAATGAAGATTCATCAAAAGTTAAGCTTTCGGCTTCAAATTTATGTCTCCAATTATATGGTAAAGTCACTTTGATATAATTTTCTTGAATATCAAATACATTTCGTCCATATTGAGAGACAATATAAGGTACACCTTTGCCAGTTCTTTCGCTTAAATGTGTTTCTAAAAAGATGACAGATAAGTCTTCATTTACTGGTTTACTATCTCCACGGAAAAATCCTTCAATCGTTTGATTTGGTGCAAGAGATGAGAAGGAAACAATCTCAACTCTATCATTAAAGAATGTTACCATTGGAGAAGCCCTATTTGTCCAATTATTATGGATAAAAGCATTCTTGACTGCTTCGTTAAAGCTTGCTTGATCAAATAAGGGAACATCCTCTCTAAAACCATTTGGATGTTCTATAGTTCTGCTGATGTTAATAGAAATAGAATAATCTATAATTCTATCAATAACAGAAATTAATGATTCATTTCCGAATTCTTTAACAGAAAATAGCTTTTCTGCTTTTGATGATCCTGAAAAAATTGATACTCTTACTGGAATATTGCCATTATCCGCTAAATAACAAGCGAGCATATTATATTTTCCTGATGGAGTATAAAGACGTAAATATATTCGAAAGTTTTCTTTAAGTTCAAGATTGTGATCTAGAAAAAATGAGCGCAATTTATCAAAAGTTAAATCCTGAATTGGACTTTCGGTATTTGTCATTGTAGGATAACCCTCATTCAACACTTTCCAAACCAAAGCCTCCCTTTCGGGATATCTATCTAAATTTACTTTGCTGGATCCAATTCTATAAAAACGATCTTTTAAAAATGATGTTGGGACTCTTTTTGCCGCAGGAATTATCAAAACTACGATTCTTTTTTTTTCAATTATTAACTCTTTAAATTCAAATGCAATTGAAGGATTTAAATTTCTTGCAAGATAATTTTGATATGGTTCATTACTATAATTGATTGTATAATCTAGAGTTGTTCCAACAATTTCATGGGTTTTATCATTAATACCCCAAATAAAGTAACCATAATCTTTACCACATGTAGCGGCAGAATTAGATAATGCGCTGATATATTCACCAATTTGTTTAGGCTCATACCAATTTTCTTTAAATTCAAACCATTCTTCCTCATGTTGTCTGGCTCTTAAATCATTAACTATATTAATTAAATTTGTATCTGCGTTTGTAAAATTCATTTTTTCTACCTCACCTTTCCTTATTTATTATAGCACTTTATTTCCAAAGTGGTAAATAAATTGGTAAATAAACTGGTAAATAAATTGGTAAATAAATTGGTAAATAAAAAATAAATATTAATTTTAATAAAACGCCTAAAAATTGCCACTATTTATTTTGATATTGCATTTATAAAAATCAAAATTGGTAAATAAATTGGTAGATAAATTGGTAAATAAACTGGTAAATAAATTGGTAGATAAATTGAATTTAAAATGAACGTGGATTTCTAATTAAGTATTTTCCAATATCCAGTCTTTTTAGAACCAATTCTTATAATAAATCCATTTGCAACTAGAGTATTTAATTTTCTTTGTACCGTTCTTTTGTCCATACAAATTAAAGAAGCAATTTGCTCGCGAGTAAGATTAGGATTATCTCTTAAGACATTTAATACTTTGTAATCACTAGTTCTTAAAATAGTTTCTGCTACTAGAGGTGTCTTATTTATTGCATTTGGTCTATAAAAGACAAAAGAAAATCCATCTTCACTAGTTTCATAGTCAAATTTAACATTACTTGCTTCACATAAAGAGAAGACTTTTTTAAATCCACTGCTAAAAATTTCTATGTCTTTGCATTTATATAAGGTAGTAAGGATGACCTTGTTTCTTGGATGACTTTTTCTTGAGGCTGTTACAAACATTTCTGGCTTTAAATTAATAGGAAATTCACCTGGATTATAAATTTTTATTTGAGTTGGAGTGATATCTATTTCGTGTTCAGTAACACCACGATAATTTGCATGAGCAAAGGAATTGACGATAATTTCACGAATGGCTAAAACAGGTACTTCGAGAATTTCAATTCTAGATGTTCCCTCTCCCATTTCCACTCGCAAATTCATTTTCTCTTTAATATAGGCATTTGTACATCGAATTAAATTATAAATATTATCTTCGACTCTTCGAATGTCTGAAAAGTTAATTCTAGCATCTGTTACATAAGTTGCCATTTTTAAAACTACAGGTTTTTTATTTGAAAAGAGATAAAATCCTGCATTAGTTAAGTAACCATTTTCAAATAAACCAAGTCTTGTTAGTAATTCTACTTCGCTATAGTTTTTTAAGGAATCTAATCTTCCACATGAAATAGATTCTTTGTAATAAGAAAGAAGAGCATCCTTATCGACACTTTCGATGTCATATTTAGTTAGATAATTTTCCCATTTTGATCTAAAATTTTTTTCTTCCATATCTTTTCCTCTTTATATATATTAAAGAAAATTCGATTTATTATGTCACTATATTTGTCACTTTAAATGTCACTTTAAATTTTTTATAGAATGGCTATAATTAGGCATTTTCTAAATTTTGATTAGAAAAAATGTCACTTTAAATGTCACTTTAAAATTCGACGATTTTTTGTAATTCCATTTGTAAATAATAAGTTATAAATAGATAATATTTTTAGTTTTTTAAAGCCGTTATGGGAACAACATATACACCATCATCTCTTTGATATGCTGCATTACTTAACCCACATATTACGCAAAGAAGAGAGGGAGCTTTTCTATTTTCTTTTTCAATAATATTTTTTAATTTCACTAAATTTTGCGCGGCTTTATCAATTTGATTTGCTCCAAGCTTAATTTCAAAAGCACACCATTTTCCATCTTCAAGTTCAATGACATAATCGATTTCATTATTTTGATAATCTTGATAATGATAACATTTAGCATTAAAACTATCAGCATAAATTTTTAAATCTCTTTCTACCATTGCCTCGAATAAAAATCCAAAGGTCTCTAAATCTTCGATTAATTTTTTTTCATCATTAATATTTAACAATGCACATGAAATGGATGGATCCGCAAAATGTCTTTTTTCCATTTGCTTAACTCTAATGAAAGAGCGAATATTTGATGCAAAAGGTTCATCATTATCTAATAAATGTAATTTATCAAAAGCATCTAAATAGGAAGAAACGGTATCAATATTAATATCTTCATGATCCTGATCACAAATATCTTTTTTTAATGTTGCCTTAGATGCTGTCGTGGATTCATTTCTTGCTAAAGACTTTAATAATAGATGAACTTTATGTTTATCTCTTTGTATTCCGTCTAATTGAAATAAATCATGGTCAATGGTTAATTTGATGTATTGCTTTACCATCATACTGGCATCTTTTATAGAATATTCGATATTTGCAGGAAATCCTCCTCGAATAATTAATCTAGCTAATTTTTTTAAATCTACTTCGCCAGTAAATTTGGGTTTAAATTTATGATTACATAAGTCTTTTAAAGAGATATCTCCAGAAGAATCTCCTGATTCATATAAACTCATTGTTCTTAAATAAATTTTTCCAAATCTACCTGCACCACTATGAAAGATACCCTCTCTATTAGGTGTTGATGAACCTGTTAAAATATATTGCCCTTTTAATCCAGTTTTATCAACATCAATTCTTACTTCATCCCATAAATTTGTGGCTAATTGCCATTCATCAATGAGCCTAGGTTTTTCTCCTTCTAAAATGATGCTTGGTGCCATTTTTGCCAATGTTACATTGTCTTGGTGATTTATAGTAGGGGAAGTATATAAAAGAATTTCGCTATTTGCGTGATATCTTCCAGTCCAAGTTTTTCCACAATATTTTGGACCTTCGATACAAATCGCTCCAAATAATTTTAAATAATATTCAATCTTATCATCTACAATTCTTTTGCGGTAGTTTTTAATTTCCATACATATCACCTCGTACTTATAGTATTTTAATCCGAGAGATTTGTCAATTCTAATCCGTGAGATTTTTGATTTTCAATCCGAGATATTTAGCTATTTTAATCCGTGACTTTTCAGACTATTATTTGAAAAGTAGATGATCATTAATGTGAAAGTAATCCATAATTAAACATATGAAAGTTCCAAGATAAAGTGTTTATTTGTATTTCCATTAGATTTAAATTAGACACTTTATTTTTTATTTTATAAGTGAATTTTATTAATAAAGCTAAAGCTAAATATGTGTCACAAATTTAAAATTATTTTGAATTTGTGTCAGCTAAGACAATGCTATATTCACTTTATTTAGCAACCATTCTTCAATGTTTAAATGGGTTATTCCATCTCTTGACATATCGAATTCATCTAAGCTAAATACATATTTTGGTGATGGATCACGAACAGAATCAAAGGCATTAAATTCTCTATTGATAACTTCTTCACTCAATAATAAATAGGCAACTTGAATAAAACATTTTTTACCATCTTTCATGGCTATGAAATCAATTTCACCTTTATAAGTTTTACCGATTTTTACCTCATAACCTCGATATAGTAATTCATTATATACTACATTTTCTAAAGCATGAGATTCAAATATTTTATTTGCTTCACTACAGGCTAGAATAAGTCCATTATCGATTGCAAACTGTTTTTCAATTTGCTTTAATGTTCGCTTAGTAGAAATATCATATCTTTTAACACGAGAGATTAAAAAAGCTTGTTCCAATTTCTCCAAGTATCTATAAATTGTTTTTCGATAAATCTTATCTTTATTACGGGAATTATAATAATCTACAATGCTTTGTGCAGAGAAATCTTTTGATGCATTACTAATAATATAATTTGCTATCAAAATAAAAGTTTCTCGATCGATTTTTGCTTTACTATTGCAAATATCTTTATCAATAATTCCATAATATATGGAACTTAAATAATCTTTAATATCTTTTTCTATAGTGTAGTCCATCCGTTGGGGCATTCCCCCAAACCTTATATAATTTAGTAAAGGTTTATTAGGAAGTTCTAAATTATTTTCTTTGTAATATTGAATAAATTCACTATAAGTAAAAGGCATAATTTTAAATTCTTTGCATCTACCCACTAATAAAGTAGCTAGTCTACCCGATAACAATGTAGAATTACTTCCTGTTACAAATATAGAGACATTTTGGGTGGCTTTTAAAGAAGCTAAAACTTTTTCAAATTGATGGATATGCTGAATTTCATCTAAAAAAATATAGTATTTTTTATCATCTTTAATTTGCTTTAAAATGTAATCATTTAATTTGATGTAGTTAGTAATTTTAAGCTTAGCAAATATTACGTCTTCAAAATTGATAGAAATGATATGGTCTTTTTTTATTTTTTTATCTTTTATTAGTTCTTCTTTAATTTGATTTAATAAAATACTTTTACCACATCTTCTTACGCCAGTTAAAACTTTAATTAAATTAGATTCATAAAATCTTCGAATATGCTCCAAATATTGAGTTCTTTTAATAATCATCTTTTAAAGTACCTCCTTGTATAGTGTAACATAGTTTTTAAAATATGTGTCACAAATTTAAAATTATTTTGAATTTGTGTCATATAATTAATTCTTCAGACGCTATGCACCCAATCTATATGATTATTATGATTTTCTCAATTAAAGAGTGTAATAGTAAGTAAAATAGGGAAGTTTTATATAGGTTATTCGGTGGATTCTTTAATACAAAATACTGCATATAAAGGTATAGATTGAATATTATTTTCAAAGCCAAAATTTTTGCTTGAAATTCTAATACTATATTTAGGATTATATTTTGATATATAAGTTTTTAAGGATTTTGATCTTACATTATCCGCGGATTTAACTTCGATAGGAATCGCTTCACCATTTAAATGAATGACAAAATCTAATTCAGAAGTATTATTCGAATTCCAATAGAAAAGTTTAAAACCATTGCTGTTTAATTGCGTGGCAACATAACTTTCTGAAATAATTCCTCTTACCTTATCTTGTATCCCGATATTTTGAATAATTTTATTTGGAGCTAGAGCTCCTTTCAGGGTAAATAATCCTATATCGCAATAGTATATTTTAAATGTTTGTAATTCTTCAGTTGCTGTTAATGGATAAAATCCTTCTTTAGTTAATGTACAATTAATTACAACTCTAGATGCTTTTAACCAACTTAAAGCAATATCATAATTTTTACTTCTTGCTTTAGGAGTAACTACAGAATACTGAAATTTAGTAGTTTCTTTTCCTAATTGAGCAAAAATACTATTATAAATTTCCATGCATTTAACCGTTTCATTTGGAGTAGCGTATTTAGACATATCGGATATATAGGCATTAGAGATAGAGGATTGCTCCGAACGAACTAAATTGAAATCTTTTGTTTCAATATATGTTTTTACTACTTTAGGATAACCTCCAACAACTAAATAAATACGATATAAGTCCATAGCTAAATCATGTAAGGACATGGGTGAATATGAATGATATGACTCAACAATTAAATCGCGGAGTTTTTTATTATTCGTCGCTAACAAAAATTCTTCAAAATTCATTGGAAACATATTAATCATATCGACTTTACCAACAGGAAAAGAAAAAGCACCATGATTTAAAGCAAGGCCTAATAAACTACCCGCGGCAATAATATGATATTCATTCGCGGCTTCATTAAAATATTTTAAGGAAGTTAATGCCTCTTCACAGGCTTGAATTTCATCAAAGAATATGAGTGTTTTTTCTTTCATAATGGAGGTAGAATAATGTGCCATTAAAGAGTCAATAATTCTCTCTGGATTTAAGCTTTTTTTAAATATTTGATGAAGTTCTTTATCCTCTTCAAAGTTACAATATAAAACATTATCATATTCACTTTTACCAAAGTCCAAAATGGTATAAGTCTTACCAATTTGTCTAGCACCATATACAATTAAGGGTTTCCTATAGATGTTATTTTTCCAGGCTATTAATTTATCTTTAATTAAACGTTCCATATCATCATCTCCTTTAGTCTTATTTTATATTAAAGGGAAAAATATGACAACTATTTTACATATTATCTATGGTAAAACGTGATTTTGATAACGAAAAAGCATAGGTAAAATGTAATTTAAATCACAAAATAGTATAGATAAAGCATAAATTTACAACGATTCGCCTTTCGTTGCAACTCATATGCGACGATTACTTCTTGATATAGTAGGTAGTTTTAGCTTTACCACCTTTCATGATTAATCCTTTTTTTATAAGGGAATTTAAAATTCGAAGTAAAGTATCTTTAGAAAAACCACTTGATAATTCTATTTCATTTCTTGTATATGAATAGTTTTGTTTCATAGTATCAAGTACTTTTTGTTCATTAAAGGAAAGATTTGTTTGATCAAGTGAAGGAAGAGTGATAGATATTGCACTTGGTGTGATAGTAAATGTTGGTTTAGCTAAAGTATTGTTATAGGTAGCATTGATTCTTTTGATTCCAGTTGCAAAAGCTTCAATAATATTCATTCTTCTAAAGATATTTGCGATGATTGGATTTCTTAAACTGGAATAATTTCCTTCTAGAAAATCTTCTTTTGTCATGTCAACCATCAATCCTCCAGGTGAGGAAATGATGATTTTATCAGGATGCATTTCTATTTTTGTATTGGCATTAATATCCCAAGTTCGATGAACTAAAGCATTTGCTAAAGCCTCTCTAAAAGCATCAAAAGGAATTAATTCATATTTTTTTCTAAATCCGTTTTCAATTTTTTCAACAATATATTCATCTTTGTATATTTCTAAAGCATCATAATATTGTTTTAAAATAGATTCCCCAGCAAGAGTGATTCTCTTTTTAAATATATTCATGGAATTCCCAAAAACGGCAATATCAAGTCCAGGCATATCATTTGTATCAGCAAATAATTTTGCAGCATTATTATATCCAGCCTTTGAATTATATAGATTTAAAAGTTTTAATGAATCTAAATTAAACTCTGATAAATCCAAAACATTTTTTATTTGTTTGCTTAGATATTCAAATTTTAAATTATTATTACTGACACTTAATTCTTCATAATTTAAGTTCATTCTTGCAAGAACTAAACGATTTTCTTCAATTTCATCAACTTCTATTGTTGAAGAATCATTTCTTTTATAGGCTTTTCCATTATATCTATATGGGGTATTGAAACCTTTTTTAATTGATAAAGTAATCGTGTTATCTTCGTTTATTTTTAATGTGTAATCGGGTCTTGGTTTAATGGAATCATTGATTTGATTTTCTAAATTTTTGCATTCCACTTGAGGATTAATAACTCCAATTATTTTATAATCATCGGTAATCCCAAAAATAATTTCACCATCATTATAATTGGCAAAAGCGCTAACGGTTTTTAAATAGGATTTACTTATTTTTTCTTTGTACTCTAAGTTTTTACTTTCTTTTAGCATATAGATAATCTTCCTCCTTAATTATTATATAATCGTGGCAACTATTTTGCAACGATTAATGGATTGTTGCAAAACAAATGCAACGAAAGACATATCGTTGCAAAAATAATTGTTCTTAGAACATAAATATTAAGTTTTAAAAATATATAGAATAGGATAGTGAATAACATACAAGATATGGTTTGAAGGTGAAAATATGGCTGAATAATGGCTTTATCTTGACACTTTCATTCTAAAATAAGATACAAATAAAAGAAATATAGAGATTTTCTTTGATTTTAAATTTTGTTTATTTTACTTTAATTAAGAAGGACATTGAGTCGTTAGATGACTTGGGCAATTGGAGCCCTCTTCGGTCTAGCCATTCAGTTGTCCTTTTTTAATTATAGTAAAAACAATTAAGCATCCTTTGTACATTAGAAGGCTTGATTTGTTAGGGTGTTATTTTGTGATGTTTACAAAAATCCCCCTTTTTGTTTTCAAAAAAATTTCCTACGCAAAAAATAAAAAAAGCCTATTTCTAGGCTATATTTACAAATGGTCGGAACGATGAGATTTGAACCCACGACCCCTACCACCCCAAGGTAGTGCACTACCAAGCTGTGCTACGTCCCGATATAAAAAGTATAGCACACTTTCGAAAAAATATAGAAGAAAAAGAATGTAAAAAAGAAATAAACATCATAAAATATTGAAGAGGTGATTGTTATGAGCTTAAAAGAAAAAGATTTAGAAATATTTAATGCAATTCAAAAAGAAACAAAAAGGCAACAAGAACATATTGAATTAATTGCTTCTGAAAACTTTGTTTCTCAAGCTGTTTTAGAGGCACAAGGAAGTATTTTGACAAATAAATATGCAGAAGGGTATCCTAAAAAGCGATATTATGGAGGTTGTGAAAACGTTGATACAGTTGAAGATTTAGCCAAAGAACGACTAAAAAAATTATTTGATGTTTCTTTTGCAAATGTTCAACCTCATTCAGGTTCTCAAGCAAATATGGCTAGTTTTAGAGCGCTAATTCGTCCTGGAGATAAAATTTTAGGGATGGCTTTAGACCATGGAGGACATTTAACTCATGGATATTCTTTATCTTTTTCTGGACAAGATTATCTTAGCTTTACTTATGGAGTAGATCCTATCACGGAACAAATCGATTATGATAATGTATTAAAAATTGCTAAAGAAGTAAAACCTAATTTGATTATTGCGGGAGCCTCAGCGTATCCTCGATTCATCGATTTTAAAAGATTTAGGCAAATTGCCGATGAAGTAGGGGCTTATCTACTTGTAGATATGGCTCATATTGCAGGTTTAGTCGCGGCCCATTTACATATGAATCCATGCCCATATGCGCATGTTGTAACTTCAACTACCCATAAGACATTAAGAGGTCCTCGCGGGGGAATTATTTTAACAAATGATGAAGAAATCGCAAAACGTATCGATAAAAGTGTCTTTCCAGGAGTGCAAGGTGGTCCTTTAATGCATGTTATCGCTGCAAAAGCTGTCGCCTTTCATGAAGCCTTACAAGAAGACTTTATCACTTATCAAAAACAAGTGATTTTAAATGCGAAAACTTTAAGCGATGCTTTAATGAAAAAAGGATATCATGTTATTTCAAATGGAACAGATAATCACCTTTTATTATTAGATGTAAAGTCTAAAACTGGTTTAACTGGAAAAGAAGCAGAAAAACTTTTAGGAAAAGCGTATATTACAGTAAATAAAAATACGATTCCTAATGATCAAGAAAAGCCATTTTTAGCTTCTGGAATTCGTCTTGGTACTCCAGCGGTAACTACAAGAGGATTTAAAGAAAAAGAAATGGAAGAAGTCGCTTCATATATCGATGAAATATTAATGAATCCAAGCGAAGAAACTATTGAAAGAGTTAAAGAAAAAGTCTTAAAGTTAACAAAAAAA
>CANQTY010000007.1 GCA_947626895.1 uncultured Bacilli bacterium | reverse complement strand
CTTTTATTTTAACTACATGCGTAAAGGATGAATCAAGTACTTTATCTACTTGATCTGCATAGAGCCATTTTTCATTTTTTTCATCATAAAACGCAATCGCAGGAATTCCAGAACTTAATTCATTTTCCATGTCTAAAATCGGAAGTTTTCCAAAGTAAGTTTCTCCATTATTTTCATAGGCATATGCGACTTTAAGAGTATCACTCCCTAAATCTAAGCATATTTCTAATTTATTCATTCTTACCTCCAATTTTAAAATCCCTAAAATGTCTCATTTTTCGACCGTTTTTATCCTAACATAATCCAATTTTTGTATCAACATATTTATTTAATAAATATAAATTTAAAATTTAACCCCCTTTTTAAATATATTATCAAGGTGATTAAAGATGTAAAATTAATGAAAAAGTATTAAGTCTTCCTGACCCCATATCAACTGATTGAACTTTATTTTCTTGACTTAATATTTCATGAACCGCTTTTTTTACATCATCAAATGTACAAGTTTTTATAAGGCGAAAATCAAATCTTCTTTTTGTCTCATAGGGAGAGATAGAACGAATATAAGTTTGTAAAGCATTTCTTAATTGACTAAGCGAAACAAAGTATCGATGAAATTTATAGTAATAGTTGTCTTTAGTCGCAGTGCATAAAATGTCCTTTGCTTTCGTATCTAAAATAATTCTTTCGCTAAGCAAATCTTCAGTAGTAACATTAAAATAACTATATTGAGGAATTGGAGAATCTTTTGATAAACACACATCATGAGAAATATCTAAATGATAATATTCTCCGTTTATTCTAACAATTAACCATTCATGAAGAACGGTACTATTTTTTTCTTGTCCCGTGATAACAATCGCAGGTATTCCCATTTGAATAAAAAGATATTGCGCGGCTTTAGCAAAGCCCTCGCAAACGGCTTTGTGATTTAATAAAGGGCCAATGATTGTATGATTTTCATATTCCTTTGTTGTACCTCTACCAAAGTGAGAAAAATATTCAAAATTATACTCACAGTTTTGCACAAAAAAGTTATGAACATTGATTTCATTAGTGAAATCATTATCTGCAAAAGGAAATGAAGAAACGACCTCATGTATCCTCTTTTTCAGTAAAGACAACTCCTCTTTAGTATATAGAAATGGTTCTCTTGTAGTAACCCATAAATTCGTACGATTATAGGAAAGTTCAATCAAATTCACATGATAGAGTTCAGGACAATCTGAAAATAGAGCATCAATAATCTTTTTGATGTTAATGCTACCATATAAACCAGTAAAATGGGTCTTCATTTCGAGCAAGCCAAAATATAATTGTTGATATACTTTCTTTTCCTCGAGTGATAGAAATGAATAAAAAAATCTATCTTGAAGCGCTAACATGGAACCCTCCTTTGAAAAAAGTTTAGCAAATGAAAAATCATTTGTAAAGATTCCTAAAAAATGTAAAAATTTATGCCCTATTTGTCTTAAAAAGTTGATACAAGCAATTATAAAAAATTTCTTGTCAATTTATATTTACTTATACCCCTTTTTAATATAAAATAAATTTTGGTAAGAAAAGGGGGTTAAATCAATGCAGTTATTTAATATATTCCTTCATTTTCATAAAGAGGTGAAGAATAGAAAACAATATAAAATGAGGCACAAAATAATAGATTTTTATATGCTCAAATAAATTTTTATTGTGCACTTTTACTCTTATGTATTAAGTCATTTACAAAATTGACTTACGAAAATCTTAAAGTTAAAGAAAGGAGTTAACAACTTATGAAGAATAAAACCTTTTATATCTTACTTGATACCTCATCTTCAATGCAGGATAGTGAAAAACATTCTAGAGCTACTATAGCTAATAAACTCCTATCTCAGATAGTAGTCGATATACTTCCAAAGATTTTTGAAGAAAAGGATAGTGAATTAGAATTATTTCTTGCTGTTTTAGCTTTTTCTACTGAAAAAATCGAATGGTACATTCCTATAACTAATATAGAATCACTTCTAGGTAATTGGGTAGATATCGATAATAATATTTTTGGTGGTGATGCTTCAACTGGTGAAGCAATTAAAATAGCCATCGATGATATGAACATTAATCTGTATGGTCTGTATGGTGAAAAAGATCCTGACGCAATAGAAAGTACAATTTTATTACTTTCTGCAGGTGAATCTTTTGTTGGCAATCCGTCTTATGAAGAAGCTTTACAATATAACAATAAAGAAAATCCAAATTATTATCCACCATTCCGTTATTCAACCCGTGTTGCTATTGGTATCCAAGCAGATGAAAAAGGAAAAGAAGAATTAAAAAAATTTGGTAGAATTAGTTCTCTACTAATCGACTCAGGATTCAAGTCTTATTATGATAGTGACGAATTAGATGCTCAAACCCTATTCGATATCTTGGATGCAATTCTTTTATATCGCTTTAAGATGTTTTTGGGGTAATGGGGTAAAGAATTAAAGACCATTATTTCTTAAAATGACTAAAAAGTGGCTAAACTAAATTTTACCCTTAAATTTGAAACCATTTATATTAATAAATGGTCTTGCTAAGAATTTCTTAGTAATGTAGAATAAAAATAAAGAAAAAAGGAGAATTTTTATATTATGAAACAAAAAACCGTTTACATCTTAATTGATACATCAGGATCAATGCATGATACAACTGAACATACTAGAGCAAGTGCTGTCAATCAAGCCATGTCTCAAGTAATGAACGAAGTCTTACCTCGTGTTCTTCAAGAAAAGGACGCAGAATTAGAATTAAGTATTGCTGTCTTAACATTTTCTTCGACCAAAATCGAATGGCACATTCCTAGAACAAAAATGGAACTCGTCGCTGGCAATTGGTTAGATATCGATTCCGAAAGTTTCTATGGAGGTACTCCAACTGGCGAAGCAATTAAAACAGTTATCGACGATATGAAAACTGGCTGCTATGGTGAAAATAATCCTGACGCAGTAGCAAGTGCAATTTTATTACTCTCTGATGGTGAACCAAATGGAGATAATCCAACCTATGAAGAAGTTTTACAATACGCCGATAAAGAAAATGCAAATTATTTTCCATCATTCCGTTATTCAAACCGAATTGCTATTGGTATTCAAGTCGATGAAGCAGGTAGAGAATCCTTAAAGAAATTTGGCCGAATTAGTTCTTCAATTGCCGAATCAGGTCATCAAGCTTATTACGATTGTACCGATGATGACACTCAAGCCTTAATCGATGTTATTAAATCTTGTACTCTTGCTCTTTCAATCAATTCATAATCATTTATTCTTTAAATTAAATTACGAGGTAATCTATGAATCGAAATGAATTTTTAATGTACAAAAAATTGATTCAACTGCTTTCAAAATTACCCGAACCATCGATTGATAATTATCAATCTTATTTTGAAGAGCAGTTACCTTCCTTACTTTTGGTTACTGAAGATGAATTAAAGGTCTTTAAAAACCGATGTCTTGGCTTATTTTCAAGTTATGATGAAAAGATTAAATTAAATTTATTCTTAGTTTATTATCTCATTTACTTTTTAACAAAAAAATTCCCTGATGATCTTTATGGAATTCAAAATAATCAAAATAAACTAAATGATTATTTAACATTTGAAAGACTATCTAAGGATTATTTTGCAAAAAGCTTTGCAACCAATAAAATTACATTAGAACAAAGCAATCTTTTATCTAGTTTAGATTATTTAATTAAAGGTCAATATACCAACCTTTTAAAACAACAAAGTGCCTTAAAAAATCAAAATATTTTAGAAATGTTTACATGTATTGTCCTTTTAAAAGAGCAATATTATGGAACAAAATTCTATAATAAAGAGCATCTTTTAGAATTTATTAATCAAGAATTTAATAACGAAAAAAAGAAAGTATATCCAAGAACATCTTCATTTAAAGCGACGAGAAAATATGAATTACATGCTGTTTCATATATTGGGTCAAATCATACAAAATGTGATGATTTTTCTAAAGTTTCTGCTTTAAATCCAACCACATGGTTTGCCTGTTCTTGTGATGGTGTCGGTAGCGCACCTTATTCCCATATTGGTTCTAAAGTCGCTTGCGAGGTTCTCGAGGATTTACTTTATAAAGCCTATATAAAATATGAAAACAATAGCGAAAAACTCATGGATTATATCTTTTATGAGTTAGGATATGCCTTAGGAAAATTATGGCGAAATCACTGCGTTAAAGAAATGAAAAAGCAAGGTTATGCTTTACAAAATAATGACTTTGGAAAACTTGCTTCGACCGTTTTATTTACCTTTGGTACTCGATATTTTATTGTTTTAGGGCAGGTTGGAGATGGTAATTTCATCGTCGAAAAACAAGAAATCTTTAGAAACGTCGTAGGAAAGAAAGGCTATTTATTCTTAAATGATAGCTTTTCAGGAGTTATGACTTCTTCAATTGTCAGTGTCGCTCATCTTTTAGATAATCCAGGCGCGTTACAACTCCATTTCTTTAAGCCAAGTGAAATATCTGCTGTATTAATGACCTCAGATGGGGCAAACGCGATTCGATATAAAGAAATTAATCACGTTTTACTCCCCCAATATCAAAATAATGTGCATGAAGTCGAGGCATTCATGCAAGAATTAAAGAATTTAAATGGAAGAGATTTACATCAAAAACTTACTGATTTAGCTCTTCAATACTCTTCTAGCAACCATTATCAAGGTGGCTCTGGAGATGATGTAAGTCTTGTATATATCAAAAGGAAGGAAAATTTATGATTGAAGTTAATAAAACATATACTCTTAAAAATAATAAAAAATTTACAGTCGTTCGTCCATTAGGACAAGGAGGACAAGGTCAAGTTTTTATTGCTAAACTTGAAGGGGATACAAAAGAATATGCTTTTAAATTAATCGTTGAAAAAAATCCCGAGACTAAAAGAAGAAAAATGCAAAATATTCGCGCTTTATATCTAAAAAAGAATATGTTAATTAATTCTTTAAACGATAAAAATTTTTATGTCGCGCTTCCCTTAGAAATTTATGAAAAGGGAGATGATTTTGGCTATATTATGAACTTTTTACCTGGGGAAGATATCAATCATATGATGCTAGAAAATAAATTTATGACGATGCCATTAAATGATAAATTCCTCATGATTAATAGAATCTCTTGTGCCGCGGAATGGTTACAGAAAAACGGTCTATGCTATCAAGATTTCAGTCATAAAAATGTGATGTATACAAAAGATCATCATGCCGTTTTAATCGATTGTGATAATGTTGCGTCAAATTCAGAAACATCCTTAGGAAAGACTCAAACGATTTTAGGAACAGGATTTTATATCGCTCCTGAAGTAGCATTTAAAAAGCATTTACCCGATATTCATTCAGATCAATATGCTTTAGCTACCTTATTTTATAAAATTATGACGGCATCAACGGATTCACCATATCATGGAAAAGAATTATATACTCGCCCTATGAGGCCTGATGATATGAAAAGTGCAGCCTATTATACTCAAGATGATCCATCTTATGGCTATAATTGGTTAACTTATGTTTTTGATCCAAATAATAAGGTAAATGAAATTGTTCCTACTTTATATAAAAAGCCTGATTTTCAAGAAAGGCAACGTAACATCATCAAACTATATAAATTAGTTCCAGATGAAATGAAACGTTATTTTGAAGATGCTTTCCGTGATCCTTTAAATCTTGCATCAAGATTAAAAAGACCCGCGGCAAGTATGTGGAGAACACTTACTGAAAATCTTTTAAATGGTAAAAAAGATACTGAAGTAAAAGTCGATACAAAAAAGAAAGAAGAAACATCTAAAAAAGAAAATGAAATGAATAAAGGAGTAACTAAAAATGCACCCCATATTCTCATTTTGGCAACAAAAGTAAGTATTCCTTTAAAAGATACCTTTGATGTAAATCCAATGAATACAAATAATGGAATACGAATGATGATGGGTACAATTACAAAAAAAGAGAATGGCTATTTCTTTAAATCATCCTCACCTTATTTAATTAGTTATGAAGATCAAGGAAAGAAAGGAAACATTAAGTATCAAGAAGAAATTCGTTTGACAAATAAATTCATTTTATATTTTGCTAATCGAATTACAGAAAAAATACAAATAATTTTAGAGTAATATTATGGATAGGGGCATATATAGTAGCATTTTAAACTCTTTTAAAACTTTAATTAGTGACTTCCCTCATTGGTATCAAGATAATAAGGGAAGTCTCATTAAAGATTACTTTTTTGATGCAAATATTTATGACCAAAAGATGGCGCTAATTAAAATCGGTGCAAAAGTTTATGAAAAAATCTTAGTAACAACACCAAAAAGTCTTGCTCAAGATGATGTCATTCAACTTATATTAAGTTTAAATTCCCCTGAGGATGGCGTCTATTTATCGGCATATTATTTTGTCATTAAACTTACTTGTGATGCCTTAAATATTCCTACGGATATTGATATCAGTTCTTTAAGAGAGGATTTAATTCCTTATATTTTAGATGAAAAAGATGAAGAAATAGATGTTACTTCCTCTACTGCTATATTAAATTATTATAAAAATAAGTTATTAGATTTAAGCAGGGGGAATCCTTTAGTACACTATAAACCTTTATTAACTAGTGTTTCATTTCTTCATCCAAATCTAGAAAACCTTATAACGCTATTAAAAAAGAATGAAAAAGTTTATATTGAAAGCTGGGAAAGTTTGAATGCTCATATCGTTTATGAATGTAGTTCTTGTCACAAGCAATTTTTAGTTCCTTATGATCGAAATTCTTCTTCTCATGCTTTACCTTGTCCAGATTGTGATCAAAATAAAAAGACAAAGCAATGTAGACCTATTAAAGAAGATCCTTTATTTTTACCAATTTCTTTATCTTGTTCATCTTGTCAAGAAATTAACCAAATTGATGAACTTAATTTATCGTTATCTTGTCAAAAATGTGGAAAGGATTTACATATCAAAAATTCACCCTTACTAGATGAAAAAATATTAAAAAAACCGACCCCATATATCATTTCTTACCATAATGATATAAGAACAATGAAGTCTATTGAAAGTCTAAAAAAATATAATGATACTCTAGAATTTAACTTTGGACTTCATCCTTTATATATTGCTTTAGGCTTTTTAAATTGGACATCTAGAAATGGCCAAGAATATCATTCTCCTATATTACTCTGTAGAGTGAATGTTGGAATTGATCGCTCTAAAGGAAAAGCTTATATTTCTTTAGACGATACAAATGGAGATGAACCTATTTCCATTAACTACACCTTAAAAAAGATGCTAGCGAGCTATTCAAAAACCTATAGCATTACTCTTCCCGAACTATTAAGTGATGAACCAATTAACGAATATTTATTACGTCTTAGTATGAATCTAAATTCATTTTCAGTCAGTAAGAATTTTAAGATAGAACAAAGCGCGATTTTAGGAAAATTCTATTATCATAAATTACAACTTGAAAAAGATTTTGAAGACCATTTTGATCTTTATTTGAATCATCCAATTATTCAAAATATTACACATATAGAAGATCACTATACTGAAGAACTAATTAGTGAAGAAAATTCCCAAGAATACCTTGTTTTAGATGCTGATTCTAGCCAACAAAAAGTCATTGATTTAATGCGCTCTAATAAAAGCTTTGTGCTTCAAGGGCCTCCTGGAACAGGTAAATCTCAAACAATTACTAATATCATCACAGATGCCATTGGACATAAAAAAAGTGTCTTATTTGTCACAGAAAAAGAAAGTGCTAGAAATATCATATTTAAAAACTTATCTGAAATTAAAATTGATCAAAATCATTCATTAAATGAATTTGTTTTAAATATTGACTCTAAAAACTTTACCAAAAAGAAATTTCAACAAAAATATAATAGTTCTTTTGCTTCGTTTGATACTGTGAATATTGCTTCAACAAAGGAAAATCTATTAGATGTTACAAAAAGATTACAATCTTATTATGATTTTTCCGATGATCAAAAACTTCATGATTTAACCATTCATGAACTCATTGGTAAATGGTCAAGCTTTTCAAATAAACAAACAAATAATGTTGGAAGAAAAGATGAAAATTTCTTTAATGTAAAAGATGTTACAAAAATTAAACCCTATGAAATAGATAATTTCATATCAAACTATTATGCCTATGAAATCGCAAATAAAGTATCTCACACCGATTTAAATCCTATATTTCAAGGTTATATGGATAATAGTTTAACCTTACCTAGTCTTGATATTATGGAACGATTTAGAAATCATCTTTTCGAAGGAAAACCAATGAAACTTCAAATTGAGCAAATTATCAACCGCTCTATATTTGAGCTCTATCTAGGGGATTTTGACCGTTATATTCAATTTTTCGATGCTTTTTCTACTTTCCCTAAATTATCTTATGATACATTTAGAGCACTATATAATAATCGAAGTTATATGGAATTAGAAAACTTCTTTATAGAACACAAAAATAGACTAGTTTCAATCTATAATAAAATTCAAGATATGAACGCTAATCCTTATAATAATGTTGAAGAGTTATTTAACATAGAAAACCTTTTAAATCTCGATGTAAATGAAAGTAACAACTTATTAGATAACTATAAATCGTTTTTATCAAGATTTGACAAAAAATACGCCGAATTAAAAGAAAAGATTGAAAGTGTTTATAAAATTAAACCAGATAATTTAAAGTATCAAGATTATAAAGAATTATTAAGGAAAATTCCTTATTATATTGATGCATATAATCAAAAAGAAGAATGCCTTAAAAAGCTTGAAGAAGTAAAAAATTATTATCATTTTGCTCTTCAAAATGATGATTTACCTATTAAGGAAATGATTGATGATTATGAAAAAACAATTCAAATAATTCAAACTTGTAAATCTACAAATGTGTATATTCGTTGCTTGTTATTACGCTTAGATAAAGCAAGTCGATATGAAACATTTATTGATGAGCTAAAAACTTGGACAAAATATTTTAAGGAACAAAAAGAAAATTTAAGTAAAGATATTGAAGACTTAAAGCCCTATTTTGATTCTAAATACTTCGATTTGTCAAAAATGAAACTGAACGACATTAAAGAAAAAATTTGTTCTATTTTAAATAATCGTTCTAAAGTTTCAAATTATATTCAATTAAAGTTTTATTTAGAATCCATTAAAGATAATGAAATTTTAATGAATTTATCAAAAAAGATAGCAAAAAACGGCTATTCTAAGGAAGATGCCTATAATGCTATTATGAAATCTTATTATAGTACTTGTGTGATGTACTTATTAGATTCTGATTCGACGATTAGACACTTCCTTACCCGTGGAGGTTCACTAAATGATATTGAAAAATATTGTTCATTAGATGAATTACGTTTAAAAGAAAATGCTTATGCTTTATATAATCAATTATCCTTATATAAAAAAGAAGCTTATGAAGATTTTATTAAACTTTATCCAAATGAAAAACTCATTCCAACGATTAACAAAGTCTCTTTAAAATCCATTATGAAGGATCGATTTGAACAAATTAAGCATATTACTCCTTGTATTATGATGTCTCCTTTAAATGTCTCTCAATTTTTAGATATATCTTGTAACTTTGATATGGTAATCTTTGATGAAGCTAGTCAAATCTTCCTTGAAGAAGCTTTAGCCTCGATTGTAAGAGGTAAACAAATCATCATTTCAGGAGATGATAAACAGCTTCCACCTTTTGACTTTGGTCGTAGTGGAGATATTTATTCTTCATCGGATGAATATGAAGAAGAAGATTTCACTTTAGAGGATGAATCTATTCTTGATGGTGCAATTCATTCTTCTTTATCTAGTGAAGTTGCTTCTTTAAAATGGCATTATAGAAGTGAAGAAGAGTCTTTAATCGACTTTTCTAATAAACATTTTTATGATAATAACCTCATCACTTTCCCTGCAAGTAAACATGATTCACGACACGGAATCTTTTATCATTTTGTCGAAGATGGAACTTATCTTTCTGCAGGGTTAAAAATCAATAAAGAAGAAGCTATTAAAGTCATTCAAACGCTTTATAACGAAATTACTTCATTAGACCGTATAGATTTTACTATTGGAGTCGTTGCCTTTAATAAAGTTCAAGCAGAATATATTGAATCTGAATGGAATAAATTTTTAAATAGCCACGCAAATGATGAACGCATCCAAATGTGGAAAGAGCATAATGCGAAAAAGAATGAACCCATTATCTTTTGTAATCTAGATACAATTCAAGGTGATGAAAGAGATACAATTATCTTATCTACAACTTATGGCGCTAATAAGGAAGATGTCTTTTCTTTAAGTTATCTAGGGCCTTTAAGAAATTTAAATGGGCAAAAAAGAATCAACGTAGCAATTTCTAGAGCTAGAAAAAGAATGATTGTCCTTACCTCTTTAAAGATAGATGTTTTAGAAAACGCACTTATTCAAAGCCAAGGAAAAAATGAAGGAGCAAAAGTCCTTCTTGATTTCTTAAAATATGCAAAATCCTTCTCTACTTCCTATAAAAAATATGAAGATAATGAGATATCTGAATTTAGCAAAAGCATTTGTTCTTTACTTGATAAAAACAATATTCATTATGATGTCAATGTTGGTTTATCAACCTATAAAGTACAAATCGGTATTAAAAAAGAGGCAAATGATTCAAATTATGTCTTAGGTATCATCATTGATGAAGATGGATTAAAACATCAAACTTTAAGAGATTTCATTCGTTTGAAAGACCAAATTTTAACAAGAAAATATGCATGGAAACTTTATCATATCTTCTTACTTCCTTGGTTTTATGATTATAAAAATGAAGTACAAAAACTCTTCAATGTAATCAATGAATGCTTAAGAAGCTCTATATAATATAAAACGCCTAGAAATAGGCGCAATTTTTTTCTGGTGCTCTTCACGGGACTCGAACCCGCACTCCGAAGAACGTGATCCTAAGTCACGCGCGTATACCAATTCCGCCAAAAGAGCTTAGCAAGTTTATTTTAGGGGGTTTCCTTTTAACTTTCAAGAAGAATGATGACGCTCCACTAAAAATAGGTGCTACTAATCTTTTATTTTTTTGAAATAGACTTTTGAATCATTACCATCGATATCTTGCATAATCGAGCGAAATTCAAAACCATATTTTTCATATAGTCCAACATGATTCGTGGATATATAAATATTTTCTACATGTTCACTTCTCGCAATACGTTCAATTTCTTGAAACAAATATCTTATATAATGATGACCACGATATTGAGGGAAAGTATATACAAAACCGACCCATGGGGTTAAATTTGTAGGCTGTATATCATCATATTGTGCATAAGTGCAATAAGAAATTAACTCATCCCCTTCAACTAATAGCAAGACTCTTGAATGATCTCCTACTGCATCAAAAAAAGTGCCTTTAGATAGTAATTCATATAAAAATTTACCTGCATCCCAGGAAGACTCAGCAATTTTATTTAACCAATGTTCTTTTCCTTCACTTTCAAAATAATTGATAACTTTCATAATTACATTTCCTATTTGCTTTAAAAAACCTAGCATATATAGGTATACTAGGTAAAAATTCTTATTTTTATAAAGATTTTCTAGAAGAAGACGTCTTTTGCTTTTGCTTTAGTTTCACTATCCGCGGTAAATGGAATTCTTGTCGTATAGTGTCTTCTAGCAGCGACGATCATCTTTGTGGGCCAAGAATAAATTTCAGTATTCCATTGATGAATGGTATCATTATAAGCTTCTCTAGCCGCGGTGATTTCTTTTTGTAAATATGCATTTTGTTGCATTGCATCAATAATTTCTTGATGAGCTTTTAAATCTGGATAATTTTCTACGACAACATTGATTTTTGCATTTACATCAGCGACTTTATTGGCCATGTTATTTAAAGAATCGGGTGTATTTCCTGAACGTAATGAAGCAATTTCAGAAAAGGTTGATTTATCTAAATCAATAGCTTTATCTAATAATTTTGCTACGTTTTGTAGGATAACTACTCTTTGCTCTAAATAATTATCGATTTGTGAAGCATCGTGTTGAATCTTTTGTTGAAGCTTACTTAAATAATTTCCAGCATTGATTTTCATAAATAAGAAGACAATTCCAGGAATGATTCCTAAAACCCATAATAAGACTTCAAAAACAATTGAGCCTACCCCAACATGAACCTCTAATTGTTTATCAATGACGTTTACATCACGACCACTATCATTGACATTTCCAGTTAATTCATCTAATTCATTTGCCATATTTTTTTCTCCCTTCCTTTACTTTAAATATGCAGATAATTCTCTTTGGTATATTTTAGCATTATTTGTTTTATCTTGTGAAGTATTATTCGACAAAGTATCTTGTGAAACCTCGTATTTTATCATCATTTTAGATTCTTTTTCTAAGGGACGATATAATAAATAAGGAACAGGTACTGCATGAGGTCTACCATCCCCTCCAACAACAGTAACATGTTCAACAAATTCATCACTTCTAAATGAATATGCTTTAATTTCTACTTCATCATATTCCCCATCTTTTTGAATAAATTTTGTTTTTAAAATTAAATCTGTGACAGTTTCTTTATGCCTTAAAAGTTTTTTATCAAAAGCATTTGCTAAAACTTCATGTTCTAAAAGAGAAACATTCGTTGGATACTCATTTTTTTCATTTCGAGCACTCATCTTCGTTTGAATATATAAAGGAATTGCTAATACAGGAATTAAATTTCTAAAAAGATTCGTAAAGTAATCCATATTATATTGAATAAAATAGGCTTTTGCCTCTTCATAATTATAATTGACGAAACGAGAATAAGAACCAGCAAAATCAAAACCTTGTGTATCAAGATGTATCACATAATTTAACATATGCGATTTAGAAAATAAGAAGCGATCACCAAAAGGTGAATCAGCAGTTAATATATCAATTAAATTCTTTTGGGCTAATGGAGTAAATAATAATCTAAATTCAACTTCATTATCACGATCTAAAGCATTATATAGTGCTTCAAATTTGGTGTTAGCAAGTTTTGTAAAAGGCGTATCATCTCCTGTTTTAATATCCTCTTCAACCATCTTATCAAGTTTTTTATCAAACGATTTAACATATTTATCTAATTCTTTATCCTCTAAATTGCTAGCCTTTGTTGGATTTCTTGAAAAAGTTAAATTAGGCGCAGCTTCATTTCCATAAATTAAGCGTGTCACTGTCCGATAGATTGGTTTAGGTTGTGTTATGGAAGCATGCAGAGTTTGAGTCCTAGTAATGGTTCTAGATCTACCATTTTCATGTACCCTTTCTTGCCAATGGATCGTTAAATGACCATGATAAATTTCTGGAACCATACTTTGATAAAGAATTTTTTCAATTAAAAATGGATTTCCATTGATTGTTCCAGACTGCACATAAACTAATGATTCATTCATATCCAAATCATTTTTTAAATGGAAAACATCCACCATTTCTTGATAACGGCTTACACTTACATATGGATCTAAATGCAATAAAGGATTTAATTGATTAATGATATCTAATTGCATATTAAAATAATAACTATCATTTAAGGATTTTAATTCTTTAAATCCTTCCTCTCGCAAGTTTTGTAGTTTCTTATCTAAATCTTTAATCTTCATTTGTTGATTTTTTATAAAAGGACGAAGCACTAGAAAATTAATAATCTGTAAAGCAATTCCTAGAATTAAAGTTAGTATAAATAATAAGATTGGAAGCATTTCTTTTTCAGGAGGAATAATAATAAACAAAAGCGCAAAAGCAGCGACTGAAAAGCAAATTATACTAAAGATATTTAAGATTGTTTTAATCGCCTTATATTTTTTATTTGAAGCATTTTCTTTTTCACGCACAGATGAAACTTTTTGATACGTTTCCATGGTTTTATGGTTTTTTGAGATATCAATTTTAGAATTAGAAACTAAATCATCAAAAAACTTTGTCACATTTTGATAATGTTTTTGACTTAAATATTCATAAGCTTTTAATGGTTCTAATAATGTAAGTTCATCCATAATTATTGACTCCTAAAACACCTTTATTATATTACTTCATAGACGTTTTACATACTAAAAGAAACGTATTTTTCTTTTTCATTATAATGAAAAAAGAAATTTCTAAATGAGACGTTCTTCTTTTTACTTCTCTTTGAGAAATGATATAATGAATTTGCCTTTCACGGAGAAAAAAGTATGGAAAATATAAAAAAAGAACTAGAAAATTCAAGAAATGAAGCAATTAATTTAACACTTGATAATCCTTTTATTCAATATCAAAAGGATAATGAATATGGTTTACTCATCCAAAAAATGGATGCTATCCAAATCTATAATGATTTAGTGAATGATAATAAATCCATTTCCTTTTGCGATGCCTCGACAACACGGGCAAATGGTTTATTAAAAGCGACTTTATCTGGGGATGCATTTTTAGATTGTTTAGCAAAAATCTATCGTCAACAAAAACGTTACATCGAGGAAAATGGAACAAATGCTCTATTTTTATGTGTCGGATTTTTAAAATGGAAAGATAGCAAAGAAAATGAACTTGAATCTCCTTTAATTTTAATTCCAGTAGAAATTAGTCGTGTAGAAAACTTTTCTAACTACTTTATCTCCTATAGTGGGGAACGTATCCTATTTAACATGTGCCTTAGAAAAAAGGTAAAATTAGAATATGGGGTTGATTTAGACTTAAAAACTGACGAGGATTTACAAACTATCGAAGACCAATTAGTCTTCATTGAAAAGCAATTAAAAGGAAATTTAAAAGACTGGAAAGTAGAAAGAGATAAAGGTTTATTATCGCAATTTGAATATGGACGTTATTTAATTGCAGATGATCTTGATTTATCCTATTGGGAAGATAAAAGGCCTTTCCAAAATAACATGATGAATAAACTTTTTCCTAGTGATAAAAATCCTTCATCTAGTGAAAATGTAATAAAAAACAATGATGTTATTGAAGAAAAAAGAATTTATAATGCGAATGTTTATCAACGTGAAGCTTTAAAAACCATCTTCCAAAATGAAGATTGTGTGATTGAAGCTGCGCCTGGAACAGGAAAAGCTCAAACGATTGCGAATTTAATAGCTTCTTATGTAGCGCAAGGAAAATCTGTTTTATATGTTTCTAAAAAGAAAGTTGCTCTTGATAAGATGAATCGCCTTTTAGAAACGATGGGTTTAGCGGATTTAGTTTTAGAATTACATACTTATAAAACCAATAAAAAAGATGTTTTAAAAAAGATAGAAAAGACTTTAGCGCTTGGCAGTCCAAAAAACATCTTAGATCAATCCTTATCTTCTCAATATGAAGAAAATAAGAAACGTATTCAAGAAATCTATGAATCCTTAAGTTATAAAATTGCAAATTCTGATATGACTTTTTCGACAATTCTTGGTGAATATTTAGAAATTAAAGATGCTTTAGAAAAAGAAAACATCCGTATTCCTAAAATCAATATCTTCCGTTTTGATGAAATGAGTAAAGCTCATTTTGAAGAATGTTTAAAAGCGATTCATACCTATAGTGAATTATCGAAAAATTTAGGTATTTTAGAAAAACATCCCTTTATTTATATCAAAGGAAAAAAGAATACTGAAGCAAATAAAAATACTTTAATATCTTCTTTAGATACAATGGATACCTCTTTAAATATGATGATGGAAAATGCTAGCGCAATGTCTAAAATTTGGACAAAACCAATGCTTACCATTTTAGATGGAAATCGTTTTAATGAATCAATCTCCACATTAAAAGCTCATGAAGGTTTAAAAAATATCAATGTGAAAGATACAGAATTAGAAAATTATTTTGATTCCATTTTAAAGATTATTAATCGCATTAAAAAAACACAAAAATTCTTAAGGAAAATAGATGTAAAAAAAGAAGTATTTTTAACCCCATCTAGATATATTGCTCTTTATAATCGTTATATCAATGAAGAAATTATCGAGAAAAAAGAATGCTATTTAACCTCTTTAAAAGCATGTTTTACTTCCGAATTATATTTAGAAAATAAATTAAAACAAGTTCAAACATTTTTACTTACTAAAGCCAATAAAGAAGAAGATTATACTTTATTATTCCATATCTTTAAAAACATAAATTCAGAGAATGTTTTTACTTTTGATTACGCAAATGCAAAAGCACTTCTTGAAGAAGCTATTGCTTTCCAAAAATTAGTAAGTGAAGGTCATATTTTACCTCAGGCAAAAGCTTATATAAATGATTTAGAAAAAATTCAAACTTTAAGTGAATATAATCATTTATATAATCAAGCAAAAAATATCTTTGTTAAATCTTTAAAAACTTTTTTAGAGGTTTCTCAATATGATTGTTTTGCTAAGTTTGATTCTAAAACATTTTATGAAGATATGAACTTCCTTGAATTAAGAAAACTAGTTACAGAATGGAAAGAAAAAGAAAATCATATTTCTTATATTTTAGATTATAATGCAATCATCGAACGCATTAAGGATTTAGAAATCAATTCAATTTTAAACATCCATCTATCTCCAAAAAAGATGAAATTCCTTGGTGATTTCTTTACGATGTCTTATTATGAAGAACTCATTGAACATGCTTATAAACAATATCCTTTATTAAATGAAATCAAAAGAACTCGTATTGAAAAACTTTACGATAATCTTCTTGAATTTGATCAAAAATCGATGATTGAAAATGCAAAACAAATTGTAAAGACACATTACGAAGAAATGCAAAATGTCAAAAATAACGCGAAAGAAATGAACATTTTAAGAAGAGAAACATTAAAGAAACGTAATCAAATGCCTGTGAAAAAACTATTATTACGATTACATGAATCGGTACAAAAGATTAAACCAATCTTTATTACATCGCCTGTATCGATATCTTCTTTCTTAATGGGTTCGGATATGGTCTTTGATTTAGTCGTATTTAATGAAGCGTCTAGAATAAGCGCTTATGAAGGATTAAATGCGATGTTAAGAGCAAAACGTATTGTCGCTTTCGGAGACTCTAATGAATTTGCACCTTCTTCAAAATATAGTTATTCTTCCTTATTATATTCTTTAAGTGTAATGGACTTTTTAAAGGAAAATGGTGCAAAAGAAATCTATTTAAGATATCAATATCGTAGTTTATATGCTTCATTATTACATTTTGTCAATCAACAATATTATAATGAACGCTTATTATATTTCCCTTCCGCGCAAGAATATCATAATAATGAAAGCTTTGTTTTACAAACGATAACAAATGGAGTTTATGATTCTAAAACTAAAGTCAATTTGCCAGAAGTTAAAAAGATTGCTAAAGCCTGCTTAGATCATGCTAAAAATAATCCAAGTTTATCTCTTGGTGTGATTTGCTTAAATTTACCTCAGCAAGTACAACTATCTCTTGAACTAGAAAAATTATTAGCAAAAGAAGAAGATCAAAAGATCAAAGATTTCTTTACTCTTCATAAAAATGAGCCTTTCTTTATGAAAGATGTCTTTGCTTCGCAAGGAGATGATCGAGATGTAATCTTTGTTTCACTTGTCTATGCTAAAAAGAAAGATGGTGAATTAGTTGAAGATTTCTTCCCCTTAGTGGCAGATTCAGGAATGAGTGCCTTAAATGTAGCTATCACAGGAGCGAGAAGAAAGTGCGTCATCTTCTCTTCTTTAGATAGTGAAAGTTTAGAAATTACCAATCAAACACCAAAAGGAATAAAAAATCTTTATGATTTGTTAAGAATGCTTGAAGAAAAATCTAGATTAACACTTAAAAATAAAGAAGAAGGAACATTACCTAATAAACCTACACCAAAGAAAAAAGATAATGCATTCCTCAACTATCTTTATGAAAAAATCACAGAAAAAGGCTATTATATTGATACTGAAATCGGTAAACAATGCGGTATAGATTTAGCCATTGCTAAACAAGAAAATAGTCCCTTTATTTTAGGTATTGAACTTGATAATGGCGTATATTATCAAATGGAAGATTTATTAGATCGTGATAAGATTCGTCGTCAATTATTACGTAATCGAGGTTGGAGAGTTATTCACGTTTGGTCTTCAGAATTTGTGAAAAATCCAAAAGGTGAATTAGATAAAATCTTTGATATTTTAGAATCTCCAATTAAATTTCCACCTCTTAATAGAGATTTATATAGCTTTAAAGTATCAAGAAGAAATAAAGAATCAAGCGAAGAAAAAATTGAACTACATCTAGTTGAATATGAACAATTTACTACCAAAAAACAAACTCCTTTAATCTTAAATGATGATGCTAAATTGGCTCTTTATATCGAAAAGATTGTACGCTTAGAATCTCCTATCCCCTTAGCGCTTTTAAAGAAAAGACTTTGTGAAATTGCTGATGTGGATAAATTAAGTGATGAAGAAAGCGAAACAATCAATAAACTAGCTCAAAAAGATGAACGCTTTGAACTTAAAAATGACTTTATCTATTGGAAGATGAATCAAGATTTCTATGTAAGAAATCGTTCTAAACTCGACTCTGCATCGAAAAAAGTCGATTATATTCCTGATGAAGAATTAGAAATTGCGATTACTTATGTTTTAAATGCAGGACTCGTCGCTACAGAACAAGAATTATATAAAGAAATTGGAAATATCTTTGGTTTCCATAAAAATGCACGTTTAACAGAACGTTTACAATACTTAGTGGCCTTATTACTTGAAAGAGGCAAGCTCTATCTAGATAATGGTTTACTCTACTTAAATGATTAAATTTTTCTAAATAAAATTTTTGATACGTTTTTATCTTTTTATATACACCAATTTGAAAAGATAGCATAGCTATAAGAGTAAGAAGGTGTGTTATGAAAATTAAAAAAATTGCAACTTGCTTAGCTTTAATTCCTATGCTTTCACTTGTTTCTTTAACTTCTTGTGAAAGTGATGATAATCATATTACTATCGCCGAGGTTACTCATTCTTTATTTTATGCACCGATGTATGTAGCAAAAAATAAAGGCTATTTTGAAGATATGGGGTTAAAAATTGATATCATTACTACCCCAGGTGCAGATAAAACTATGGCCTCTTTATTATCGAAAGATGCTCAAATTGGTTTAATGGGACCAGAGGCATCTGTTTATGTTTATGAACGAGGACAAAAAGACTATGCCGTGAATTTTGCACAATTAACTCAAAAAGATGGATCCTTTTTGTTAGGAAGAGAAAAGATAAATAACTTTTCTTATGATATGTTAAAGGGTAACACCATCATTGGAGGAAGAAAGGGTGGTATGCCCTTGATGATTTTAGAACATATCTTAAGAGAAAAAGGAATCGATTTTGGAGAAGATGATCCTAGTAAAGAAGTAAACATCAGAACAGATGTTTCTTTTGATGCGATGTCTGGTGCCTTTGTTGCAGGTGAATCGGATTATGTGACTGCTTTTGAACCAGTTGCAAGCCAAGTAGAACAGCTAAATAAAGGCTATATTGTCGCTTCTTTAGGTAAAGATTCAGGAGAAATTCCTTATACTTGCTTTTCTAGTTTAACTTCGTATATGGAAAATAATGAAGAAACATTAAAAAAATTTACCAAAGCAATTTCGCAAGGAATTCATTATGTATTGACTCATGAAACTAGTGAAATCATTCCTTATTTAAAAGAGGATTTCCCTTCTAGTAGTGAAGAAGAATTAAATAGTGTCATGCATAACTATTTATCTATTGAAGCTTGGTCTAGTTCATTAAAATTTAAAAAGGAAAGCTTTGATAAACTAATTACCATTATTAAAGAGGCTAAAGAATTAGATAGTGAAGTTGAAGTGCCTTATGATACACTTGTAACGAATCACTATATAGAAGATTAAAGGCGGATTTTCCCGCCTTTTTTAGTGAATAAAATTGGTATGAATCTTCTTTTCTCTTTTTGGTTTTTCTAAGCCTGTTTTCTTGCCTGCCTCAATCGATTTTAAAATCCAAGCCATATTAAGGGCTAATGTACGCATCGTTTGAAGGCCTTCTTCATCTTTTTCTACATCACTTGGTGTATACCCATGCACTTGATTCCAATATTGTGAAGAGATTACAGGCATATTGTTCATCATATAATACATATTAAGTTGAGCAAAAGTTTCACTTGCTCCTCCGCGCCTACAAGAGACAACACTTGCAACAGGTTTATCCTCTAGATAACGGACGGAAGAATAAAATAAGCGATCCATAAAACAAGTGATGCCACCTGTAGCGTTTCCGTAATATACAGGTGTACCAAAAATAAATCCATCAGCCTCTTCTGCTTTTAAAGCAAATTCATTAACATTATCATGAAAGATACATTCGCCGTTTTCCTTACATAAATTGCAAGCAACACATCCTTGATTATGTACTCCAATCCAAAAGATTTCTGAATCAATTTCTTCTTTTTCTAGTGTTTTACTAATTTCTTGTAACGCTCGATTTGTACATCCTTCTTTTCTTGGACTACCATTTACTAATAATACTTTCATAATATCCTCCTTTTAAAATATATTAGATACTTCCCCAGTTAATAGAGCATATAGGTATGCCTTTACCTTTTTATGAAAGACTTTCTCTAAATAAAGAGCATATGTTTTTAGTTGTTTATTATATTCTTCATCTGCAATATTTTTTAATTTATAATCTACAAGAATGATATCATCATCGCGTAGAGAAAATAGGTCAATAACTCCACGTGAGGACACATCTTCAAATTCATATTCTTGATAGATTTTTCCTTTACGAATTTCATCCGCGAGAGAGGAAGATAAAAAGCGTGAAATAACTTTTCTAAGATATGGTAAATCAATAAAGGAAACATCATCACTAGAAAAGTCTACCATTTGCATTAAAAAGTGTACTTGTTCACCATATAAAAGAGCATCTCTATTGCTTTCTAAGGATACATTTTTAGAAGCCTTTCTAATTTCCTTTTCTACACGAGGAATTCGGATTTCTTCATAGGTTAAATCTTCTTTTCTATTTTTTAAGTTGTTTCTAGAAGAATTATCGATAGTTCCCATGATTTCTTCACCTATGAACCCACTTGAGGTCAATAGGTCATAATTTGTTTTTGCATCTTCAACATCTACGACAATATTTTTCTTAAACGGCATTAAAAAGATCATCTGTTCTCTTGCTCTAGTAAGGGCTACATAGAATATACGAATTCTTTCTGATAATGCTTCTCTTTCGATATCTTTTGCATATTCTTCATGAAGTAAAGATTTTTCTCCATTTTTATTGGGAAGAATCATTCCATATTTTGGTGATAATTGGAAAGATGATTTAATTTCTGTTTTATTAAACTCTTTATAAAGACCACTATAATAGACAATAGGGAATTCTAATCCTTTAGATTGATGAATATTCATTAATTTTACTGCATTTCCTTCGACAGAAGGCGTTTTATTTTTATATTTTTCATCAAATTGAGAAAGGTGATCAAAGAATAGAATTGCTTCATCTAAAGTAAAATTCAATTGATCCATATCTAAAACAGCATTTTTGAAAGCAAATAGATATTCACTATTGATACGAATATCTCCAATATGGACTAATTTATTAAAGACATCGAGTTTTTGATAAACTAAATCGATGAGTTCTTCAAGCGTTTCATTGCTTCTAGAATCTAAAATATCTTTTAAATCTTGGACTATTTTAGAACTTTCTAAAGTATTACTTTGAATCATCTGATTTATTTCTTTATCACTATAATCATAAAGGAAACTTCTCGCTATAGAAGTTAAGGCATGAATAGATAAATCTTCGTTTTCATTTAATTCATTTAATAAAGTCAAAATGTTTTTAAATACTTTAGGTAAATCATTATCAAAAATATTTTCATCTTTTGTAACAATTAAGGGGATACCCATATCTTTAAAGACATTTTGATAGACATAAAAATCTGTTGTACGATCCATGAGGATACAAAATGAAGAGTAATCAACTTCTTTTTCAGTGAATTTTTCAACCCCATTCTCCTTTTTTAATACCATAATCTTTTGTTTTGCTTCAATTCTTTTAAGAATATCACTAGCGATAAATTTGGCTTCAAGTTCATTTTTATTGATTTCATAAAGCTCTGGATCATAGCTAATAAAGGTCGTTTCAGGAGGAATGATTTTTAACTTATCATAATTTTCATTTCCAGGAATAATTACATGATCTTTTTGATAATCAGCATCTCCAATATCTAAAGTCATAATTTGAGAAAAGATTGTATTAATATCATTTAATACTTCTTTTCTTGAACGGAAGTTATGATTTAAATCAATTTTAATTCCTCCAAGATTTTGAGAATATTTTTCATATTTTTCTTTAAAAATTTCTGGTTTAGCATTTCTAAAACGATAAATGGATTGTTTAATATCTCCGACCATAAATAAATTATCTCTTGCGATTTCTAAAAGAAATCTTTCTTGCGCATACGATGTATCTTGATATTCATCCACCATAATAATCTTTAATGAAGAAGCGATTTCTTCACGAATATCATCATGTTCTTTAATTAATTGATAAGCAAAATAGGCGATATCACTAAATTCAAAGCATTGTCTTTCTCTTTTAAAGGAAGCTTGCTTATCATAAATGATTTTTGCAAGTTTTTGTAAGATTTGAATACATTTATATTTTTCTTTAAAGCAATCTACAATTTCTTCTTTTAAAGATAAATTTTCTATTTTTTCCTTTAATTCACTAGATAAAGTAGAAAAGGCTTGTCTTTTTTCTTTTAATTCTGCATCATCAAATCCTTTTAAAGAAGAAGTTCCCGCAAGAGAGGGATAATTTTCCTTTAAATAAACAAAATCATTAAAGGTTTTCGCGGAAAAAACAGAAGCAAATCTTTCATTTATTTTTTCTTGCCATTTCTCATGTTCTACCAGCAAAAATGTTCCATATAAATCATCTTTTAATTCGTTTAATTCTTGCTCTTTTTTAGCAATTAAATCATCAATCATTTGCTCATATTCTTTTTGATCAAGAGGAGCTAAATAATCATGCTCATTTTGATTTTGTTCATGCACTAAATCACAAATATAATTGATTACATCTTGATCATTTTTAAAGCATAAATAATCGATAAGATATAAAAAATCCTTATCTTCTTTTTCATAAAGTTCATGAAATAATTCTTCTGTCCATTCATGGCACTTTACATTCATGACATTGCTTTGTACTAAAGAAATATTTTCATCTAAACCGAGTAAAATATGATATTTTTTTACTAGATTTAAAGCATAGGAGTCAAATGTACAAATATTTGCAGTATCAATTTCAATAGCCTCCGTTGGAAACTCATTAGCGATTCTTTTACGAATTCTTTGTTTCATTTCCGCGGCAGCAAAATTTGTAAAAGTTAAAATGAGCATATCCTTTAAATGATACCCATATTTTTTCATTAAGTAATATACTTTTTCATTTAAGACTTGTGTTTTACCACTTCCCGCACCCGCGGAAACAATGAGGTTTTTTCCAATCGTTTCTATCGCCATTAATTGATTTTGTGTAAATTTCATGATTCGGACTCCTTAGGTGAATTTTCACTATCAAGAATAATTCTTTTCCAGTCTTTTGGTTTAACAAAGCAAACATCCTTATAATTACAATATTCACATCCATGCGGGGCATTATCACTATTATAAATTCTTGGACTTATTTCAAAATTTCCTTGATGAATTCCATCCGCAGTTTCTTTTAAATAATTTAATGTTGTATTTAATACATCATCAAATGTTTTATCATCATAAATTCGACAGCCTCTTTGAGCTAAAGTTCCTGATTTTGTCTTTTTATAGCCTGCTAGATATTCCATATTTGGATCTACTAATTCATATAAATTATTTTCCAAACGCGTCATTCCACATAAATTAAATTCTTTCGGATCTAAATTCTTTTCATATTTACTTACTAAAATTGGCGAAATATAAAAACCAATGATTTCATAATCTGGATAACATTCTTTCGCTAATAAATAATAAATTGGTAGCTGTAAATCTATCCCTTTTTTAACCCCATCTAGTGAAAATCGTTGGGCACCTGTCTTATAATCTAAAAAACCAATGTAATGATGCGTTTCATCAATTAAGAAAGAATCAATCCTTCCTTGAAGAATTGTAGAAGCATCAATATTCATATATAAAGAGTCTAATTCACCTTTTTCAATATTAAAGCAAGAAGCAGCGAAAAATTCATCATGCCTTCTAGAAGCAACTTCCAGTTGATGATAAAGTTTTTTTATGAAGAATTTCTCTTTTTTACTAAAGGAATTATCGTTTATATAGCAATCTAGAGATTTAAAGATACTTTTCGTATGATCCTCTAAAATCTTATGGAAAACATTACCAATTTTCGTATTTAAAGTATCTTCAAATTCATCTAGATGCCAAATATTCTTTAAAAGATAAGAAAAAGGACAACCAATATATAGACTTGCAGATGTATAAGATAATTCAATAGCATGCTGAATAATGAATTCATTACTTTTATCAAAATGATAATCATAACTACGATAAAGCATGTCGCTAGTTAATAAGTGAGAATAGGGATTTTCATTTCCATAAAGACGATAATTATCTTCTTTTTGTGCTAAATAATAAATATAGGCATTTTTAGATATGAATTTTAAGGCGATATCCTTTTCATTAAATTGATATTTTTCTTCATAAGGCGAGGGATATCTTTCTAATGTAGAACCCATTTGATGTTTTAAAAAGATAACTTCTCCTTGTGTGTAATATAAAGCATCAAAATAGAGCTTTTCCATTTCGTTTTGTTCGCTTGTCGTTAAAAAACCTAATTCTTCTTTAATTTCATCGCTTGGATAAGATTGATCTTTTCTTAATTTTGGAAATAAAGTGGCATTAAAAGAAGGCACAAAAAGAATTTCATCACTTTTCGGTAAATATGAATCCGTGTAAATTTCTATACCTTCTTCTTTTTCTTTATGATCTTTACTAGCTAAATAAAGAAAATATTCTTTAATTTCTTCACTAGAATAAATATCTTTTAAGATTAAATATGGACGAATAAAAGCACTTTGAAGTTCTTCATCTGCATTTAAAATGGCATCCTCTAGAGAAAGAGTTAATAAATCCATTTCAAAATCTATGTAGCTTTTTTTCTTTTTTAAAGGAACGTTTTTAGAAAAAGCAAAAGGATATTGATTCAATTCATTTTGTCTTTTTAAAATTTCTAAAGCATCATCATCACGAACTAATAATTTAATCTTTTCATAACTTCCTCTTTTTTCATATTCTTTAGCGATTAAATAAAATAAGAAACGAATTTCTTCTTCAATAGAATTCGCTTTATATAAAGTATGTTTAAAATCTATTTTTTCTTCATTTATTCTAGAAGAGCCTCCAATCAATTCACTTTCTAAATCACGAATTAAAGTATAAGATATATTCTCTTTATCTAATATTCTAAGCATCTCTTTCGAGGCACCAAGGCGTGTAATATAAACTTCATTCATTATTAAATATTTAGCAAAATAAGGATTTTTTTCTACATATCCTAACTTGATAAATTCATCTTTATAACTTTTTAATTCTTGTCCTACACTTGATTTTCCTTCATAGCAAGAAAGAATAAAAGGCATTAAATGTTCTGCATTTGAAAAAGAATACCCTTTCTTTTTTAAATAAAGGAGAGCTCTTTCATCTAATTTACCTAAAAGATTTTTTTTGACTTCCTCTATGGTATAAGTTTTCCCATCCCAAAAAGGAAAACGACTTTTAAATTCTATAGATAAACCTTTTTCTAATGGTGATATAATATAAATTTTCATTTATTCCACCGACTTTAAAGCCATCACTGCGTCCACTTTCGCGGCTAATCTTCCAAGTAAGAGATTCACAATTAAAGAGCTACCTAAAGCGATTAATATGCTAAATAGATACGTTTCAAAGAAGATATGATAAAGGAAATAGAATAAGGAAGTCTGATTTACACTTAATATCGTCACTAATAAAGGATAACCTAAGAATAAGCCAAAGATTACTCCAATGATAGTTAAAAACATGATTTCACCAATAAAGGAACACATAATTTCCCATCTCCTGCAACCGATTACTTTTAAAGTAGCAATATCTCTTTTTCGATCATTAAAGTTTAATAAAGCTAAATTATATGTAACAACAATGGCAAGTAAAATAGCAAATACTTTTACCGTATTACACATGATTTCTATACTTCCTAAAATTTCATGGATTCTTGAGGTTAATTCATCAGCAGTAGCAATGGAACTAATATTTAAACCTAAATCCTCTATTTTTTGTTTTACTTCTTGTTGATTATAACCTTCTTTTAGGATGATATCCGCTCCAGAAGGGGAATATTCAATATCTTTTAAATTATCTTTTTTCGTATAGAATTGTAAAAGATAAGAAGATTCAAATAAACCATCTACTTTTAATGCATAGGAATTTCCTAGATAAACAATATTTAAAGTATCTCCAATAGTGACGTTTAGTCTTTCCGCGGTATGATAAGAAAGAACAATTCCATCTTGAATCATATCATTAAAATCGTAGGAATGGGGGTTACTATTCTCATACAAAGTAATCGTTCCATCCACGGCATTATCATTAAAGGTGGCTTGAATTGGTAAAGCCATATAGGGTTCATAATACTGAATTCCTTCAAGTTTTGTAATCTCTTCTTTTTCTTTACCACTTGTTCCATATGTTAAGTTAATATCCGATGCCATATGCGAATTAAAGTCTAAATCAATTCCATAATTGACTGTATCCATGATGCCAAATCCTGAGACGAGTAAAGCCGTACACCCCATTACTCCGATAATAACCATGAACGTTCTTGTCCAATTCGTCGTAATATTTCGATAAGCCATCCTCATCGATAACATAAAAGGTGTTTTCTTCTTTTTATCCTCTTTCTTACGGGCTTTCAAAGCTTTCATTTGTTTTGGTCTCATCGATTCAACAGGAGAAAGATTGACCTCTCCACGAGAAACTAAAAAGCTTACAAATCCACTTAATAAGCAGAAAAGTAAAGTACAAAAAATAATATGTCCCCATGGAAAAACAATATGACCTACAGGAAGATTATATAAAATATCATATTTACGATTCATAATATTAGGAATTAATAAAGGACCTACAATACTCCCTAAAAGACAACCTATAAAGCAAAGAATCATCCCAAACCACACATAGTGTGAAAGAATTCTTAATTTTGGTATTCCGATGGCTTTCATCGTACCTATATCACTTCTAGAACGATAAATGAGTTGCGATAAAGAAGTTAAAACTACAAGAATTGCAACAATAAAGAAAATTGCAGGGAAGACAAGTGTCAATTGTTCTGCTTGATGAACATCTGTTTCCAAAGTCACTGTCGTAGGTAAGTTTTCAACAGTTAAGGAAGAAACTAATTTTGAGGATTCTTCATCACTTGTAAAATATTCATTAATCTTTTTATTTAAAGCAGTTAAGTCTGTTCCTTCTTTCACCTTAATTAAATATTGATTAAAGAAATTTGTAACATTGATGTTTTCTATTGCTTTTAACATGTTTTCTTTAATCATTGGAGTCCATGGTTTACTATCATCAAAAGAATCATTAACTCTTTTAGTTAATGTATCGACAATTGTAGTTTGCAAAAGTTCACTATCCATCATCACTCTTAAAGAAGTACCACTGGAAACTTCCGCGGCTTCAGGATGTTTCATAATTCCTGTTAAAGGTGTTTCTAAATTCATTTCATCCGTATCAAATGGGTCCCTAGCTCCTTCTTTTAAACAACCATTTATAGTAGACAATAATAAATCATAATTAAAAAGGCTACCCAATGGATCATTTTCAATATAGTCATACATAAATTGATCGCGAAAAACTCTTAAAGAGATGGGTAAAGAAAAGATGATATTATCTCCAACTTTCTTTTGTGAAAGTTCTTTATAATGTTCATCAATTAAAAAGCCACGGCTTCCCCCTTCATCAAGAGAATAATATTGATTCATTTTATTATCTTCAGGTGCGATAAAAAATGTTGCCGCGCGAGAATCTGCATAGCCTGTACAATTTAACCTTTCTTCAATAGACTCAACACCTTCAAGATTTAAAAGCTTTCCTTTTTCTTCATCTTTTGTAGAATCGACATAAACAAAAACATCTGCAATATTGCTTTGATTATATAAATCATCAACGCGAGCTTGAAGAGCTTTCGAATTAGAGGTCAATCCAATAAATAAAGTCACCGCGAGAAAAGAGATTAAAATTAACGCAATATATTGCTTAAAATTGCTTTTAATCTCTCGAAGAGTCATTTTAAAAAGTACTTTTGTATTTACCATTCAATATCCTCGACTGTTAAGGGCTTTTCATTATAATAGTCCTCAATAATTTTACCATCTTGCAAACGGATGACATGATTTGCAAGTTTTGTAAATAAACCATTATGAGTAACCATAATTAAAGTTTTATGATTTTCTAATGCTACTTTTTGAAGTAAAGCAATAATTGTCTTTCCTGTTTTAGAATCAAGAGCACCTGTAGGTTCATCACATAAGATGAGTTTCGGATTTTTAACTAATGCACGAGCAATTGCAACACGTTGTTGTTCTCCACCTGATAAAGCAGAAGGGAAGTTATTTGCACGTTCTTTTAAACCGACAGATTCTAACATTTCTTGACTTGATAAGGGATGTTCTGCAATACCTTCGGCAAGCATGATATTTTCTAAAGCCGTAAGAGAAGGTAATAAATTATAAAATTGAAAGACAAAGCCAATATCTTTTCTTCTAAATTCTGATAAAGCTTTCGCGTTAAAATTTGTATTGAGTTGATGATCTAATTCATATTCTCCAGAAGTCGGACTATCCATTCCTCCAAGAATATTTAATAAAGTAGATTTTCCTGAACCTGACGCTCCGACAATGACACAAAATTCCCCTTCATTAATTTGAAAAGAAACTCCATCAAGAGCGTGTACTTCAATTTCACCCATGTGATAAATCTTTTTTAAATCTCTTGCTATTAACATACTTATTTCCTTTACTTTTCTTCTTTATTTTCTTTACTTTCGGTTTTATTTTCTTGCTTTTCTTGTTGCTTTTTGATGGCTTTTTCATAAAGCTCTATCATCTGGTCGATACAATGATGAATTTCATATTCTTTACCAAGTTCAGCATACTTACTAGATAAAGCAAATTTTTCTTCTGGATGTTCAATAAAATAATCGATTTTACTAGCAAGTGAAGCAGCACTTCCTGCTTTAAATAAAGAGCGTTCATCTAAAGCAAATTGATTGGCCGCGGATAATTTAGAATCGGAAATAATTGGAACTAAACCACAAGAAATTGCTTCAATACATGAAATTCCTTCAATTTCTGCATCTGAAGCATGTACATATAAATCCGCGTAATTTAAGATTTCTAATAGCTCATCTTGCTTACAGAATTTAAATTCTACTTTATTTTCTAATCTATTAGACATTCTTTCAAGTTTTCTTCTTCTTGGTCCTTTTCCACATAAGATAAGAACGATATCTTTATGATACTTGCTTTTTACAATACCATTGATGATAACATCTTGACGTTTTTCTCCTGAATAGCGACCTACAGAGACAATTACAATTTTATCTTTATAAGGTTCAGGACGTTCCACTTTCATCGGTTTAAAATCAGCGATAACGCCATTAGAAATCACAACAGTTTCCGAAGTATATTTATGTTTTTTTAATTGTTCCTCAATCATTTTTGAAGGGCAGTGAATATAATCGATTTTGTTATAAAACTTACGGAAGAAGTAATAAATGATATTATTGATAAAACCTAATTTTCCAACATGGCAAGTATAAGTAATATTTTCAGGTTGACAATGGAAAGCACTGATATGAGGAATATTTCTTTCTTCACAAAGCTTACGAACTCTACAACCTAATTTAAAAGGAAGTAAAATATGAACTAAATCTGCGCCATCGATGGCTTTTAAAATAATTTCATCATCTGGAGCGGCAAATTTCATACCTTGAGATTCAACAAGTGGATTAAAAATAGGAAACTTCCATTGGTTTACACGATAAACTTCTTCACCATAATCTCCCTTATAATCTTCACAAGTTAATACTCTTACTTTAAATCCTTTTTCCATTAATCCACGGGCAAAACGAATCGCTGTAGCGGTCGTCCCATTATTGAGATTTCCATACTGATCCATCACTATCGTTATTGTTTTCATAAAAATACTCCTTATCTTGTAAGTTGACCATATCTATAATAGCAAAAAAACATAGTAATGACTATAGTTTTTTTAAACTTAATAGTTTAAAAAGAGTCATAACTAAAAAAAGAACAAATATGCATAAAAGAACATTTAAAAACGAATTTGTTCATTTTCTATTTTCAAAAAAATGAAAAGATTTTCTCTTTCCATTTTCTTTCATATTTAACCCCATATAGGCATTTTATAATCTTGAGGATTGTCTATGATTAACTTCCGCGGTAAAGGTGAAAGTCTTTTGTTTTAATGTTTGTTCTAAAAATTTTGTCATCATTCTCATGGCAATGGAGCCTACTTCATACATATCTAACGCTAAAGAAGATAATTTAGGACGCATAATTTTAGAATATTTTGTTCCTATAATGGAAAGAATTTGTACATTATTTGGAATCGTTAAATTTAAATCTAAACTAGCGTTTGCTACTGCACAAGATAAAGAATCTCTAGAAGCGATAAAAAATCCTTCTTTCTTTTCTTTTAACAACTTATAAATCACATCATAAGTTTCGTCATAAGAATCTGTGACGGGAACTTTATGGAATTTATTTTCTTGATGTAATTTAGACATTTCATCTACGACAACTTGTTCAAGATGTTCTACTAAAACTCCAGGATTTTCCACATGTAAGAAGTAAATTGGCTCTTTAAAATATTGATAATGTTCTTGAATACATTGTCTTAAGGCATTATCAAAATCTAATAAGATGGAAGCAATATTTTCTCCCGAAACATTTTGACCAATGACCACGATAGGGACTTTATATTTAGCTAATTCAGAAAAATCTTCTTCTTTTAAGGCATCATCAAATAAAATAGCACCATCTACATGAGACATAATGAGTTTTTCGATAGTTTCTTTTACTTCATCTCGATCAGGTTTCGTATAAAATAATGAGGTTTGATATCCATAAATTTTTGCAATATCTACCATTCCTGATAAAACATTAGAAATATAAACATAATTTCTCGCGGGTAAAACTAAACCAATATTAGTTGATTTTGAGGTAGCTAACCCTTGAGCTAAGGCGGAAGGCTTATAGCCAAGACGTTCAATAGTGTCTAATATTTTTTTCTTTGTTTCAGGGGTAACATTATCTTTTTTATTGATAACACGAGAAACGGTAGCTAAAGAATACCCTGAAACTTTAGCAACTTCATAAATAGTAACTCGATTTTTAAAACTACTAGATGCCATACTGCTTCCTCCCTACAAAAAAAGCGCATTGTGCGCTTTTTTGTGATGTTTCGTTCACCTTTTGTCATTCGTATCTTCTTTTAGATCATGAATGAATTACTTTTTTGTTTTTTTGTAAGAAAAGTTCATTAATCTTGAGAATTTATTGACACTGTAAGCGCATTTTCATTTTATATTTTTTCTTACAAACTGTCAATATTTAGGATTTTTACATCCTACACGATATGTAGTGAATATTCATCACTACTTCTAATATGTATCAAAAAAGAAAAAATTATACAAAATTATTTTTTTTGATACGTTTTACTTATTTAATTCTTCGATGATTTTAACTCCGCTAGAAGTACCAATACGAGATGCTCCTGCTTCAATCATTTCTAAGAATGCTTCTTTAGTACGGATTCCTCCAGAAGCTTTAACGCCCATGTCAGGCCCTACAGTTTTACGCATTAAAGCGATATCTTCTTTGGTCGCACCACCTGTTGAAAATCCTGTCGAAGTCTTTACAAAGTCTGCACCTGCTTCTTTAGCAAGTAAGCATGCTCTAACTTTTTCTTCATCGGTTAATAAACAAGTTTCAATAATGACCTTTAAGATAACATCTTTTCTTAAACCTTTTCTTAAACGTGCAATTTCATCACGGACATAGATATCATCGTGAGCTTTTAAACGCGAAATATTGATGACCATATCAACTTCTTCTGCACCATCAAAAACGGCTTCTTTTGCTTCATTTTCCTTTAATCTAGATGTATTTGCTCCTAAAGGGAAACCAATCACGGTACAAACTTTAACATCTGTACCTTTAAGATTTTCATAACATCTTGCTACATAGCATGGATTGACACATACTGAAGCGAAATGATATTGTTTTGCTTCTTCACAAAGGCAATCGATTGCTTCGTCACTGGCATCAGCCTTTAATAAGGTATGATCGATATAACTTGCATAATTCATAAAAATTATCTCCTAACGAAAATATTTTAACATATTAAAAGTTTTTGTCTAGTTTAATCCCCTAAATACAATTTGTAAAAGTAAATAAAAACACCTAAATTTAGGCGTTATTTTAAGGGAAACAAAAACACGGTTTCCCGTGTTAATTACTTATTCAGCATCGGTTTTGACATCAAGAATCTTTTTGCCATTATAATAACCACATTTTTTGCAAACGTGATGAGGTTCCACAGGGGCACCACAATGGCTGCAACGGCTCATAGTCGGTGCACTAAGTTTGATGTTTGTTCTTCTTTTTCTTTTCGCTGTTTTTGATGTTCTTCTCGCTGGTACTGCCATTTTTCAACACCTCCTAGGTTTTGACACGCTTTTTAGTATAAAGAGATTTTCTGTTTTCGTCAACTTAATTAATCGTTTTTGCAATTTTTATGGCTTTTAGCCAAATATCGGGGTTTTTAATTTGTTAAAACTTCTAATAATTCACTCTTGTTATTATAGTGATATCTTACTTTACACATCTTTCCATGAAGGTTATCTTTACTCGATACCTCTATAGGAATGTAATTCGAGGAATATCCTTTCCATGAAGAGGTTTTTAAATCATAAGATTCCATGATTACTTCAAGAATTTGATTATCAAATTTTAATAGATATGCTTTTTCTAATTCTTTTCCTACTTCGATTAATTCATGAACTCTTTGTTTTTTAACTTCATTATCCACCTGAGGTTTTAATGAAGCGGCGACTGTATGGGGTCTTATAGAATAAGGAAAAACGTGTAAAAAATCAAATCCACAGGCTTTAATAAATTCTACACTTTCTTTAAATTCTTCTTCTGTTTCCCCAGGAAAACCAACAATAACATCACATGCTAAAGCTAAATTAGGTAAAGCGGCTTTTACTTTATCTATACGCGCTTTAAATTCTTCTTTTGTATACTTACGATTCATTCTTTTTAATACGCTTTGTGATCCTGATTGTAAGGGAATATGTAAATGACGAGCAATTCGCACTTCATTTTTTAATAATTCGATAAATTCATCGCCAATTTGACTTGCCTCAATGGAAGAAATTCTTAATCTTTTTAAATTTGGTTCCTGATTTAGTATTTCTTGAATTAAGGAAGTAAAAGAATCATGGATATCTTTTCCATATCCAGCAGTGTCAATACCAGTTAAAACGATTTCTTGAAATCCATTTTGTACTAATTCATGAATTTCATTTAAAACATCCTTTTTAGGTCTAGAATGAAATTTACCTCTTACAAAAGGAATAATACAATAAGAACAGAAATTATCGCACCCATCTTGTATTTTTACAAAGGCTCTTGTGTTTTCTTGATAAGAAGATATAGTCATTTCTTCATAGCAATCTCTTTTTCTTGGTTCATCTAAAAGCACTAAAGGAGATTCATTTTTTACATACGTTTTTATGATTTTACCAATATTTGACTTTCCTTGAGTACCAATATAAATATCACAAAGATCTTTTTTACAAGATTCATCTTGTACATAACATCCCGTAGCGATTATTAAAGCATGAGGATACATCCTTTTATAATGATGCATCTTTTGACGCGATTTTTGTGATGCAACATGTGTTACTGTACATGTATTAATAATCACAATATCGACATCTTCATTATTTTTTGCGGGTATAAATCCTTCTTTTAATAAAGATTCTGCCATAACTTCAGATTCATAAGTATTCACTTTACAACCTAAAGTAACGATTTTAAATGTTTTCATATTATTGTTCCTTCTTTGCTCTTTTTGCTCTATTTTTAGAAACTTTTTTGATAAGATATTTATGCATTTTTTCAGAGATTAACTTTTCATCTAAAAGAGCTTTAATAAAAGCAGTTCTTTCATTGCTATAGAATTTTTCCATAACTCTTTTTAATCGTTCATCTAATTCTTCTTTATTTTTATTTTTTAAATACTTATCAAATAAAGGAATAGCCATATCTAATCTACCTTGATCATTGATCACATAGATTGTTTCAAAATTTTGATTATAAAAGGCCGCGGAGGTTTTATCTTTAGCAATAAAATCTAAATTACAAAATGAAGAAGAAAATAATTCATAGCCGTATTCATCAAATAAATCAATACATGATGTTGCTGGGGATTTAATGAGCAAATTATATGGATAAGTTAATAATTTTTCTGGACTATGTATATAAATATAATTTAAAGCCAAAGGAAATTGAGGTAAATAAATCTTTTCATTATCTTTTTCTATATATGGTCTTTCACTTAAGATTTCTTCCATTTTACTTTCTTTTTCACTAGGAGTTAATGTGTTAAAAATAGTGACGAGTTCTTCTATTTTTTCTTTAGTAATAAAGGCTTTAATTAAAAGATTATTTTCAATTAAAAAGAAACCTGTATCTTGTTCTTCAAAGATATGATAAGTAGAACGTACCTTTTCAATCAATCTCTTATTATCTTGATAAAAGATATATTCTTCTGTTTTTTGATAATTATTCATCTTTTTCTTTTTCTTTAATGCATCAAAAATCGTCATCATTCATCCTCCTCAAGAAAGCTAGAAATTAAGCTTAAAGCATAAATTACCGCGGTTTCACTACGTAAAATTCTACTTCCTAAACTTACAGAAATAAAGCCTTTTTGATTTGCTAAAGATACTTCTTCATAAGAAAAGCCACCTTCTGCACCAATCAAAATAGAAATTGATTTTTTTGGTAAGATAAGTTCTTGCTTAAGACTTAATCCTTTTTCATTTTCATAAGCAATATAATTTGCCTCTGAAGCAAAGTGATCAATATCTTGAAATTTATTTAAAAATTGAATGGTTGGAATAGAGGCTCTACCACATTGTTCACTTGCTTCTTGAGCAATTTTTTGATATCGTTTTAGCTTATTGATAACTTTATCATCTTCTTTACTCATCTTTACCACTGTTCTTGATGATTCTACTAAAACGATATTTTTCACACCAAGTTCGGTGGCTTTTTGTATCACAAATTCAAGCTTACTTCCTTTAGGTAAACAATATAGCAAAGTAATATCATATTTTAGCTCAGAACAGGGAATATATTCATCTAACAACTCAAAAGATAAAGGAGAGATGGTTTTAAGCAAAACTCTGTAAACTTTGTCATTATTAATGAATTCAAGTTCTTCATTAATCCTCGTGTGCATGACATGCAAAATTTGATGAACTTGTTCATTCGATAATTTAAAAGTTTGATTTTCCATCTCGACAAAATAACGTTGCATTTTATTTCTCTTTTCGCATCATTTGTATTTCTCTTGCGTATCCTTCTAAATCGTTTGGGGTTTCTAAAATAAAAGGTAAATCTTTTAATAAGGGATGTCTAGTTACTTGATATAAAACATCATAACCGATTTTTCCTTCGCCAATTCGTGCATGACGATCTTTATGCGCTTCTCTTTCATTCAATGAATCATTTAAGTGGATAGCTTTTAAGCGTTCAATTCCTACCACATTATTAAATTCACTTAATACATCATCTAAATGAGTTAAATCATAACCCCCATCATGGATATGACAGGTGTCTATGGTAACCCCAAATCTTGAAGGAAAGTTAACCCCATCTATGATTTTTCTTATTTCTTTAAAGGTTCTTCCAATTTCATTTCCCTTGCCTGCCATAGTTTCTAATAAGACCATAACACCTTCATTAGACGTGATTATTTCATTTAAAGATTCGATGATATTTTGAATTCCAATTTCTTCACCAAGTCCTTTATGACTTCCTGGATGGAAATTATAATAAGCTTGATATACGTATTGTAAACGATATAAATCATCTTTCATCATTTGTTTACCAAATGCTCTAATGTTTTCTTCCCCTGCAAGATTCATCGTATATGGTGCATGAGCGATAATATATCCAAATTCATGTTCTTTAGCAAATTGATTGTATTTATTTATATCTTCTAAATCTAATGGTTTAGCTTTACTTCCCCCTTGGGGATTTCTTGTAAAGAATTGAAAAGTATTTCCGTCAATACTTAATGCTTCTTGACCCATATTTAGGTATCCTTTTGATGAAGATAAATGACATCCAATAACTAATCTTTTCATAAAATAACCTCACAAAAATACATAATTTCTACAAAATATTTTAACAAATATTTTTTAAATTCGCTATAATATTAACCACGTGGAGGATGAAATATGAAAAGACGTGTATTTTTATCTTTAATCCTTGGATTAACCCTTGTTTCTTGTGAAGGGTTTAATCTAGATAGATTTAGTTTTTCTTCACCTCATTCTGAAGATAGTTCTATGAAAACTACAGATGAATCTACTAGTGAACCTAATATAGATTCTACAAGTATTAGCACAAGTGAAGAGGAAATAAATAGCTCATCGTCTAATGAAAATAATAGTTCAGAAAATAAAGAATCTACTTCTAGTAAAACCTCTAGTAGTTCTACTCAAGATTCTTCTAGTCAAGTTTCTAGTAGTGCTGCCACATCTAGTAATCCAGCAGGAAATTCTAGTCAAACTTCTACATCCGAATCATTAACTTCATCAGTTACAACTTCATCTGCAACCGCGGATTATGATGATTTATACATCCACTTCTTAGAATTAGGAAACGCTAATGCTGGAGATAGTGTCTACATTAAAGCTGGTGATACCGATATTTTAATTGATGCAGGATCTAAAAGATATAGTGCACCAACACTTGATGCATATATTAAAAAATATTGCAAAGATGGGAAATTAGAATATGTGATTGCTACTCATGCTCATGAAGATCATATCGCTGGTTTTGTAGGTGATGATGACAATCAAGGCATTTTTGATTTATATGAAACGGGCACTATTATCGATTATGCGTGTAAAAACACCACTTCCCAAGTCTCTAAAGATTATGAAGCCAAACGAGCTAAGGAAGTAGAGCAAGGTGCTGTTCATTACACAGCAAGAGAATGTATGGAAAAAACAAATGGAGCTACTTCTACTTATACTCTTGCTAAAGGCATTACACTAAATATCTTAGATCAAGATTATTACTATAAAAAAGCTAGTGGGGAAAATAATCACTCAGTATGTTGTTTAATTTCTCAAGGAGATAATCACTTTTTATTCACTGGTGATTTAGAAAAAGAAGGAGAAGAATCTTTAGTAAAAAGAAATCCAGATTTGCCCCATGTTCGTGTTTTTAAAGGTGGTCATCATGGATCTTATACTTCATCAAATGAAGTTCTTCTTTCTAAAGTCAAACCAGAAGTTGTATGCGTTTGTTGTTGTGCTGGTACAAGTGAATATTCGCCAACAAAAGACAATCAATTTCCATCACAAGATTTTATTAATCGCGTGGCACCATATACTGAAAGAATCTATGTTACCAGTCAAACTACAGGATGGAAAACTGATGGTGGTTCTCTTAGTTCATCTGGCTATACTAGAAAATCAATGAATGGTGATATTACCGTTACATCTACACCGACAACATTTGAGGTACATGGATCTAACAATGATACTAAACTTAAAGATACTGAATGGTTTAATACCAAAGTTACATTAGATGGTGTGACTTCTCAAATGCGAACTTGGCCAAATGTAGATAGCTTATATAAATAAAGGAAATAAAGAGGTGTGAAAAAAAGCATCTCTTTTTTTCTATTTTAATTAATATTTCACTTTAAAATAATCTAGTAGAACTTTGAATTTTTACTATTTTTGCCGATAAAGGAAATGAAAATAAATTTTTCAAGATAAGTCAAAAAAACATGGATAAGAAAATATATACCATACTTTTTTATATTTAGTTTTATAATACTAAGTCTTTACTAATTCTTTATTGTAAATTTACACTTAGGATAATTAGAACATCCTATAAATTTACCATGTTCTCCATCTCGTTCTACTAATTTTCCTCCGCAACGAGGACAAATACCCTTTTTTAATTCTTTTTGAGTTTGTTTAATATTTTTAACATGTTCTCTATTACTCATTTTCGTGGCATTGCTTAATAAAGTTTCTTCTATTTCATCCATTTCATCATTTGTTAAATGAGTTCCATCATTAAAGTTTTTTAAGTAGTCTTTTAATTGATTAAGATTTATTACATAAGGAATATTCATTCTTTCAGCATTATTTTGTACTAAAACAATCACTGAATGAATCTTATATTTATTTCCTAAGATTCTATTTAGGTGATAAATATGGGATTTATTTTGTTTAATAGGATTAACTAAAGAATGCTTTTCTCCATTATATAATGATTGCGTCCATTGATCTTGAAATTCATCTCCAAAAAGATAGCCTTTATAGTTTTTTGTTTCAATACAAAAAATGCCGTTTTCTCTTATTTCCACATGGTCTATTTGATGACTTTTTCCTCTTTCATCTAAAAGAATTAAGTTATTAATTTGACGATGATTTACTCTTCCAAAAATTAAAGGATTTAAAGCAGAATCTACCTTTCTTTCTCCCCTTTTACCGCGTATATTATTTTCAATTGGTTGTGTTATTTTTTTAACAATTTTATGAATAATACCCATATTGACTCCTTCATATGTCTACATTGGAAATTATACTAAATATTACTAGAGAAATACTTTATTTAGCAAAAATCTTTTTAATTTGAATTTTTATGTCTTTTTTAGATAATACTTTTCTTCTTTATATTATTGAATTGTTTCTTTTTAAGCATGAAACTCCTCTTATCATATTTAGTTACGACCAGAAAACAGCCAGAAAACAACCAGAAAAATTAATTGAATTCAAATTTATAGTTAGAAGTGAAAGCTTTTACTTGATAAAAATCTTACTATTAATAATTTGTAACTTGATTTTAATTATTCTTTTTTTAGCCATTCATTCTAATAAATATTCAATAACAAATACTCTATCGATTATTTCATATCTAAAAATTATTTTTGGCCTTAGCACAACAAATACAAAACTCGAGTTATACCCTTTAGATGAATCACATAATCGTTATAGCATCAAAAATGGGATGTCTTTTAACTCACCTTTTCGGTTAGCTTTATTAACATCCCAAATCAATTGATTTCTATAAGAACCCTTATTTTAACATTACTCTCAAACATTACTTTCAAACTAGGACGGTTTACAACCTAACTCTTTGTTGTCAATCACTTATTACTTTAAAGTATCCTTTCTAGTAAAAATTTAAGTTAAGCTGACCTTTTGAAAGTTTAACTCTAATACTCCCTGATCAATTTGAAGTTTTAGATGCGCAAAAGAGGCATCAAGAAAGAAATTATCAACATCAATATCCACTTGATATTCATAAAACCGATCCTTATGATACGTCCAGTAAAAGGAAGACTTAAAAAAGGAATTTAGTTCTGCATGTAAGGCATTGATACTTTCACTTTCCATTGGTAAAGTAGAAAATTGCCAAAGAATATAAAAAGATAATTCATATTTACTTGAATATATCCCATATACGTTTTCTTCGATTTTAATCTCTTCATCTTGATAAAGAGGATGAAAACGAACATTTTGAAACTCTAAAATCTCGTTTTTATATGTAAGATAAGTCTTATCTTGGACATCTTCATAGTCTTCAAGAAAGACTCGAACAAAGCCACTTTCAAAGAAACCATTGCAAGAGATATAGCAACCAGTTTCACTAATCTTTACAATTTGAATTTCTTTGATTGATGCTTCATATCTAGCATTTTTTGCTTTGCTTTGTAAGCTAAGAAAAATAGTTTCTCCTTGCTTAATGGAATAAGAAGATTTACTAAATGTAGGTAATTCTTCTATTTCATAATGAAATGAGGAAAGATTTTGCTTTGTATTAAAGGACATAAATAATATTCCTTTAAAAGCAAGAGCAAAAACAAAGGTAAGAATAATAAAAAATAACTTTTTCATTTTAAAATCCTTTCTATCCAGGAAAGTATTTTCTGGATGATTCTAGAAAATAATGAAGAACCATTTTCTTTTTGATCTTTGATAAGAACATAAAAGGAAAGAAGATGATCTTCATCATTTATCTTTACGTGCATACTTAAAGGAAATCTTCCTAAGCGATTAAAGCGAACTAAAGCATCTTGATTTTCAAAAGTTGCTTGCTGAATTTCAAGAGGTTCAAGAAGATGATTTTTGATTAATAAAGCCACGATTTGATAAGCTGAATAAGCTTGATTCAAAGCCAAATTTAATTCTTGGTTTTGATTAAAATAGATGGATTTTATCTGTTCAACAACTTCAATATTGATGACTTTTTCTCCAATATTTTTCGCTTTATCCGTAGCGTATAAAGAAATAAAGTAACTTCCTTTTCCGACATCAAAAGAATAATCACTTTCACGAATTGATACGTTCACTTCGTGATCGATTTCATCATATGCATGATAATAGGAAAGAAGCGTTTCACTTGAAGGAAGATGATTCTTACTAAAAGTAAAAGATGATGGACCATCAATAAAGGGAGGAATGTCATCAAAAATCTTTAAAGTAAAGTTTTTGATATCATAATAACTTCCATTTTCTACTCTTAAGGTTAAATTTTGTTTTCCAACCTTAGCAAACAAAGGATGAGGGCTAAAAGAATAACGTAAAACTTTTCCTTCGATATCAAAAAGATTCAGAAGTTCTTTTTCTCCGTTATTTTGATAATAGGGAAGCTCAATGGTACTTGGACCATGAATTTCAACATAACTACCTTCAAAAGATGAGGTGAATAATAAAACAAGGGATAAACTAATTTTCATAACCAATTCCTTTCATATATATAAATAGACAATTCAAAAGAAAATTTGTAAAAAAATTTTTAAAAATATCATAATCTACGAAAGTGATATGAAAAAATAGTTTTTTTATAGTTACAAAATGTGCAAAACTCACTGAAAAAAGCATTACATTTCAAAAGAAGATTTGTTGAAAAGACCTATAAATAGGAATTTTTTCATATCACGTTTGCAAATTATGATTTTTATATAACCTTTAAACATTCATATACTTTTTATTTTTCAAAATAAAACCCCTTGCTATGTAAAGCAAGAGGCAAAATAACTTTTTCGCGACCTATTTATGATTCGCATGGTCGGGAGCGAACTACTTTGAAGGACGCTTTCGCCCTTCCATTTTAGTATATACAAACCTTTTGGAGTTGTCAAAAAAAATTAGCTAAACAAAATA
>CANQTY010000006.1 GCA_947626895.1 uncultured Bacilli bacterium | reverse complement strand
ATAAGCGCTTGAACATAAAAAGGAGTATTACTAACTAAAGCAATTTTTGATTTATTTTTATTCGTCAAGGGATAATAAGAATCTACATTATCTAAAGCTAAACTATCTTCATTATTAATCTTCACACTTGCCTTTTCATAAGTTCTTTTAATGACATCAAATTGGAAGGGAGTTTCCATATCTTTAGTCACACTAAGTTCTTGACTTCTTAATTCATTATCATCTAAGAATAAAGATAAAGATAACGTTGTGTCTTCTTCATAAGATAAGACATTTCCCTCAAAAACAAGACGATTATTTTCTTCTTTCACGGATAAATCATAAACTGCATAGTTTTGTTCATGATTTGATAAATTAATCCATTCAACATTATCAATATGGGTATAAGTTTTATCTGTATAAACGATAAGTTTAGAGATTTCCCCATTTTGATAATAATTAAGCGCGGTATCTAAAGCATCATCAAGTTCGATATAAGAATCTTCTGGAGTTAAACGATTATTTAATTGATAAAAGATATCTTTATCTTGAGCTCTTTTGGCAATGGTTTGAGCTTCACTTCCTGCATAAATTAAAGTATATGTACTTCCGATTAAAGAAGAAGACACTGTAGAGTTAATTTGTTCTTGAGCGATTTGAAAACGAGATTTTCCGTCTTGAGTTATATTCATACTTCCTGAAGCATCTAAAACAAAGCAAATGTTTTCAGCTTGATCAGGGAGATAAAAGACAGGATGCGCTAAAGAAATCGATAAGAATAAAACTGCGACGATTTCAAAGATTAAACTTAATAATCCTTCAAAGCGACGTAAAATCTTCTTTCTTTTTAAGAATTTTTCACTTAATTCAAATAGATAAGAAGAAGATACAGTATGTTCTTTATATCGATTCCTTATTATATAAATAATAATTAAAATAGGAATCCCGATTAAACCTAATAAACCCCATGGATATAGAAAACTCATTTGACAATCTCCATAGACATGAAGTCTTTAAAAAACACGTCTTGTAAAGAACGCTTCACAGGAATTAATAAATATTTCGCATCGCGAATTTCACAATAATTTTTAATTCTACTTGTGACATATTTCACTGCTTCTTGGTAAGCATCTAATACATTTTGAGTGATATTATTTTTATAATATCGTTCTTTATTTTCACTATCATAAAGAATTACTTTTCCTCTTTTTGTAGGATTTAATTCTTCTTCTGAAAGCACTTGTAAACATAAAACATCTCTTCTTTTTTCACGAAGATGATCTATAGAATATTCATAAGGTAAATCAGTAAGAAAATCTGAGATGATAATAGAATTTCCATCCCCATATCCCACATTTGATTTTAAAATAGCTTCAAGAAGATTACTTTCCCCTTTAAATTCTACATCATTTAAGCGATTGATATAGTTTAAATAAGAATCTTTTCCTACGACATTTTCCATGATGCCATATAATTGATTTTCTTGGACATAATAAATCGATACTTTATCCATGTATTTAATCGATAAGTAAGCAATGGAGGCTGCAAGTTCTAAAGCTTTGATTCCTTTAGAAAAATAACCCATAGACGCGGAAGCATCAATATAGATTTTTGTATGTAATTGTCTTTCATCTAAAAATAACTTTAAAAAGAGATTATCGGTACGTGCAAAAACACTCCAGTCAATTTTACTTACATCATCGCCAGGAATATATTCTCTATAATCAGCGAATTCTACCGAGGAACCATAATTTTTTGTCTTATGATTCCCCCCGAATCTTCCTTGAATGATATCGTGGATATTTAACTGCAGTAATTCGATTTGTTCTAAGAATTGATCATCGATAATCTGCTTCATAATTAATGACCTTTTTTATTCTCCTGGATTAATAAAGCAATCACATCATCACAAGATAGATGTTCATTAATCGCATTGTAGTTAATTTTAATACGATGTCTTAAGATTGGATAACTTAAGGCATCAATATCTTCATAGCTTACATTAAATCTTCCTTCAATTAAGGCTCTGATTTTTGCAGTGGTAATTAAAGCTTGTCCCGCGCGAGGGGATGCTCCATAACGGATATATTTTTTAGCAACTTCAGAAGTATCTTTTAATTCTGGGTGACTAGAAGAAACTAGTTTCATTGCATAAGTGACAATTTCAGGAAGAACTGGAACATCTTTTGCTAAAGCCCGCATTGCTAAAATAGTAGGACCATCAATAATTTTTGTCGCTACTTCATCCATCGTCACTTGCGTCATATTGACGATATTTTCAAGTTCTTCATTACTAGGAAATTCCATGACTAATTTAAACATGAATCGGTCCATTTGAGCTTCTGGCAAGGGATAAGTACCATCTTGTTCGATGGGGTTTTCTGTTGCCATGACAAAGAAGGGTTCATCAATTTTATATGTTTGATTAGAAACGGTGACACTATGTTCTTGCATGACTTCAAGTAAAGCGGATTGTGTTTTAGGGGTTGCTCTATTGATTTCATCGGCAAGAATTAAATTTGCAAAGATAGGTCCCTTTTGGAATCTTGTATTGAGTTTCCCCTTTTCATCTTTTTCAATGATATTCATACCAATTAAATCGGATGGCATTAAATCTGGGGTAAATTGGATTCGTGAAAAAGGTAAACTTAACGTTTGACTTAAAGAACGAACAAGACGTGTCTTACCAACGCCTGGAACACCTTCAAGAAGGACATTACCTCCAGCAAGAATTGCGATAATGACATTATCGATAACCTCTTCTTGACCGACGACATCCTTATGGACTTCTTCTTTAATCTTTTTGACTAATGTTGCAAATTCACTGATTTCTAATTTTTTCATAGCATTCTCCTTTTTATAGCATTTTGTATTTCAGTATTTCCTTCGTTATTTTTATTTTGATCATATAACGATTTAAAGTATTCATCTAAGATATCCCCTAGATCATCTGGGATATTGCCTTGGATTTCCCCTTCAACGATTTGATTGTAGTAATCATCAAGGACATCACCAAGTTCTGTAAATCCGTCTTTTGTAAAGACATGACCTTGACCATATTGAGTATCTCCATCTCCACTTTGAATGGAATTGGAAGAAGAATTTTCACTTGCGCTATCGACATCACCAGAGGTGGTTTCACTCGTGTCACCTGAATCACCACTTGTTAAATCTCCACTTTCATCTCCAGATTCTCCACTTCCTTGTTCTCCACCTTGTTCTGAAGTAGAATCATTCGAAGATAAACTCGTATCAATAGAACTTGAATCTACTGGAGTACTTGATGAAGTATCTCCATGAAAGAAAGAATTTTCATTTAAAGGAATGAAAAAAGAACCGATGACAAGTAAAAGTGCGATAGCTAAAGAGATATAATAACTAGCAGGAATAACAATTTTTAATTCTTTAATATCGCAATTTACTAAAGCTTCTTTAGCATCTTCTTTTTGTTTAATTAAAATTTCATTATCATTTGATGGATATTCTACCATCGTTTGTGTTTTTTCTTTTAAATGATATGTTTCATCTAATCTTTTAGCGATGACTTTTTCACTTGGTTGATGCTTAAAATATAATAAACAAATAAGACCTGCAGAAGAGGCTAAAAAGATTAAAATATAAAAGACAAAAAATAAATCGATACCGATGAATTTAAAAATACTAAAAATAAGTGCAGTAAAAATAGCACCTAAAGAAATACCTAAAATCAGCGCTTTGATTAAATGCTCAAGCAAAATTTTTTTTCTAAATTTTTCGAATTCTTCCTTCATATCGCCATTAAGTTAAAACTTTTATATTTATATAAAATATAAAAATTTGCGATAATTATAGCATATCTTTCCTTCTTTTCAAGAGAAAAAAGGTGAATATGTAAATTCCTATCTTGAAGGAAAAAAATCACTTTAATTATTCGCTTTTTAAATGGTAAACAACAAACTTTGTACGATTTGGAACATCTTCATCAAGATAAGGATTGATAGGAAAATCATTTTCATCTTTTAAATAGGTCAAATGATATTTACGAATAGCTTCTTCATTACATAATACAACAGCATTTTTTTGATAATATCCCTTTGACATATTTAGCGCCGCGCGAGAGGATGAGGCTTCTTCAATCGTTGGTCGATTTTTAATAAACTTTTTGCATTGTTCTAAAGATTGTTTATGTCCATAGAAGGTGGTATGTTCATCTAAAACGAGATTTCCATCCTCGACGGCAAGATAATAATAGATATCCATTTCTTTAGAAAAGACATTTTCATATTTTTCTTTTTCGAAAATATCATGGCTTTTAATGATATTTCCTCGATTTTCACTAGGCACAATAATGTAATCGACTTGATGGACATTTAGCGCTCTTTTTAAAGTATCAATGTCCTCAAAAAAGGCATATTCTAAAGGACACACTTCTTGATGATGGTTAAAGATTGCTTGCTTTATTTCTTCGTCTTTTGAGGCGACATCCGTATTTGAAGCTTCACAACCATAGACACCAATAATTAGGCGTTCATCCTTTTTAATATTTAATTTATAAAAAGACATTGAGGATTGTAAATCATGATAATCTTTTTCCGTAATTCTAAAATATCTTACTTTCCCTGTAAGGGAAGTTCCTCGAGAAAAGAACCATCCATTCATCGTCATTATTTGATTATTTTTAATGGTTTCCCCTTCAAAACGGCAAGTACCTTCGGCGCGCTTTCCATCATTATTGACGATATTCGAGGTGTAATAATAAAATCCCCTTCCCATTTGCGAGGAGATATCATAATCAAAAGTTAAAGTATCCGTGGCAAAAAAGATTTCATCTTCCCCTTCAAATTTACATTTAAAAGAAAGATTTCCCCCATTGTCAGAAATCTCTACTAAACGGGTTCTAAAACCTTTAGGAACAAATTTCCCTTTGGCATCTGTTTCCTCAAGAGAATAATAAATCCAATGCCCCACGATCATCTTTCTTTTAATCGATTCTTCGGTATCCGCGATTCTTAAAATGAGTTGTAATAAAACCATTGTTATGGTCGCAAATAATTCTACAAGAATACTAATTTGTTCTAATTCTTCGTTGACTGAAGGAATTAATCTAAAGGCTAAAAAGATGAGCATAGCGAATACAACAAAGCCTGAAGAAAATTCAATAAAATGTTTTAAACGATCGTTTTTTAATAACCAAATACCAAATTTAATATTTTTGGGTGTTTCATATAAATTCTTTTTAAAGATACGATATTCAATTTGGATTTCTTCTTTATTTTCTTTTTCGTCTTGTGATATTTGATATGTACTTAATTGATTGCCTCTTTTGAAACGATCCATCGCTTGAACATTACTATTCACTGTTTCATCAAAGGTCATTGTCTTAGTTTCATAATGCAGTTTACCTAAAAGCATCCCAATTTCATTAATGCCTTCGATATCAATTCTTGAGATTAAAGATAAAAATAAATCATTGATTTCATTTTCCTCATTTCTAGAAGGAATAATGATGTAATCATATTCTTCATTTCTTAATTTACTTAACATTACAAAAAGGTCACTTTCTTCATGAATATGGAAAGTTTTATCTTGAAAAAAGAGATGATTTTTTAAAGATTCTTCAATATCTTTAATTTCGTCAAAACCAATATATCCTATTTCATATTCCTTATTTAATAAATCCATATTGACACCTAACTTTTTTTACTTACAACTTAAATTTATTAATCTTTTCCTTGTTTTTCAACTATTTTTCATGCGATTTATAAAGAAGAAAGAATTCTTTATCTTTTTTATGTATTTTTTTAAGAAAACTTTCCTAAACTATTATCGAGGCGATTCTATGAATTATATACCCGCGGTAAATATTCAAAGTTTTGAAGGCAGTCGTTCTTATGATCTTTTTTCTTTATTATTAAAAGAAAGAATACTTTTTATTTCAGGAGAAATTAATGATGATTTAGCACATATCATTCTTTCTGAAATCCTTTATTTATCCGCGATATCTAAAGAAAAGATAACACTTTATATTAATTCTCCAGGAGGAAGTGTCACAAGTGGACTTGCAATTTATGATGCCTTAAAAAATTCAGGATGTATTATTGAAACAATCGGGATTGGTTTATGTGCCTCGATGGGAGCGTTTCTCCTTTCTAGTGGTACAAAAAATCATCGTTTTTGCTACGCGAATTGCGAAGTGATGATTCATCAACCTCTGGGAGGTTTTGAAGGACAAGTAACCGATATGGATATTATGAATCGTAGGTACCTATATTTAAAAGATCAATTGATTACATTGTTAAGTAAACATACAGGAAAAAGTAAAGAACAAATCTTTTTAGATACAGAAAGAAATTACTTCATGACTGCGCATGAAGCAAAAGAATATGGACTAATTGATGAAGTTTTTGAAGAAACTAATTCCCTTCAAGCTTCCTCTTAAATTCCTCGGCTTTCATTTTAAGTGAGGAAAATAAATGATTTACTCCAGATTTAGATATAGTAATATTGTATTTTTCAAGAAAGAGTTGGCTTAATTCCTGTAAGGAAGCATCTTCATTATCAAGCCTTAAATCACATAACATTTTTTCTTTTTGTGAGAGTAAAGCATAGCTTCCACTTTCTTTAAGGAAACGGATGTATTCAAGTTGTTCTTGAGCTTTTTTATAGGTTCTTTGATGATTTTGACTTGAACAAATATTCAAACGATTTTCCGAATTTAAAAAATCTCTTTCAATCCGTACATCCTCAAATTCAAGTCTTGCCGTTGGCGCGTGTATTAATGATAAATAATCCGCGATTTGATCGGCTTTTTTTAAATAAAGGATGGTCTTTGTTTTTCTTTTAAATAATTTAAATTCAAATTGATAATTGCTTTTATAATATTTTAAAATTTTTAAGATAAATTTTGCATCATCTTCTTCAGAAAATTTCATTTCTAAATGATAATCTTTATAAGGAGAATTGACACTTCCAATAGCTAAAAATACCCCAGATAAATAAAAAGGACGGACCTTTTTATCTATACGTATTTCAGGATAAGTAGGAAATCCATCTTTAAATAATTCTAAAGTAGATAAAATGTGATTGATATTTTCCATAATCTCAATATGATAAATACTATTTTTCTTTAAATTAATTTCGCGAAAATAAGTAAATGAAGATTCTGCATGAAATAATTCTTGAATTTTTTTATAAATAAATTTAGCAATCTTAGCGTTTTGGGTACGAATGACTAAAATTTCTTTTTGATTTTTAAAAGAAAGAGTACCATTGCATTTAATATATCCAGATAAAAGCGATAAAGTTTCCTCTTCGCTCATCTCTTGAGTAATGATTTCTTCTTTTACAAGACGCGCAAAGGTGATCAGTTTTTTACTTTCTATTTCATTCATTTTCCCTTTTTCCTATCGCATATGAAGCAATTGCCCCATCGTTTATTGCAGTGACAATTTGTCTTAAATTTTTCTTTCTTACATCCCCGATGGCATATAAATTAGGAAGAGAAGTCATCATATTTTCATCTACAACAGCATACCCATTATCAAGTAAAATGTCCTCTTTTAGCATTTCTAAAGTTGGAATGTATCCTATGTAGATAAAAAGCGCAGAAACGCTTAAACTTTCAACTTCTTCATTAGAAACAATTTGAATTTCTTCGAGATGATTTGTTCCACTTAATTTATTGATAATATAAGGAGTATATAGAATAATATTATCTTTATCCTTTACTTTATTTACAAGAGTGAGATCACCACGAAATTCATCGCGACGATGGATTAAATAAACTTTATTTACAATGTTTGCTAAATATAAAGCTTCCTCAAGCGCGGAATTTCCTCCTCCAACAAGAGCGACATCTTTATTTTTATATAAAGCGCCATCACAAATAGCGCAAAAGGAGATCCCTTTTCCATAAAACTTTTCTTCATTATCTAAACCAAGACCTTTTTCTTTAGTTCCTGTAGCTAAAATTACATATTTAGCAATATATTGATCTTTATTTCCTTCAAGATAAAAAAGCTCGTTTTCTTTATGAATCGATTGAATCGTATCATAAGTTACTTTAATTTCGTTTTGTTTTAATTGTTCTTGTAAATTTAAGGCAAGTTCTACACCATCAATTGAAGTAAATCCTGGATAATTATCTACTTTTGCAGTGAGAGCAACTTTTCCTCCGACCATACTTTTTTCACATAAAATAAAGGGAATTCCTGCGCGTTTTAAATAGATTGCCGCGGTAATTCCACTTGGCCCACTTCCAACGATAAAGACTTTAGTTTCCTTCATGCAGTATCACCTCTTGAAATTCTTTAAAGGAAGTTATTAAATAATCAGGATTTAATAAAGCATTATTTCTTCCTAATGACCAATTTACTAATGCCGACTTAATTCTAGCATTTTTAGAAGCTTTATAATCGCTTTCATTATCCCCAACATATAGTGTATCCTCTTTTGTAGCATTTAATTTTTTCATGGCTAAAAGGATTCCTTCTGGATCAGGTTTAGCATTTTGAATATCATCTAAAGTCACCATTACATCAAAATAAGAAGCAATATGAAATGGAGATAAAACTTCTTCAAGACTATAACGAAAACGATTGGTGATAATTCCTAAAGTATAATTTTCTTTTTTAAAGGATTTTAACATTTCCTCAACCCCATCATAAAGATGAACAAATTGACGGATATGTTCTTTAGAATATTGATGATATTCATGAAGTAAAACTTCAAAATCTTCTTTAAAATATTTTGGAAATACTTCTTTTAAAGTAGGTCCTAAAAAAGAAGTTAATTCTTTTTGACTTACATGATAATCATTTCGAAACGTATCAAAAAGATGAAGATACGCCTTCATAATTAAAGTATCTGTATTTAAAAGAGTTCCATCGATATCAAAAAGAATTGTTTTCATTCATTCCCTTTATCTTCATTATTTTCATAAGCCTCTCTAGCGGCAAAGTAGGCTTTAGAATTTTCTTCAACATGTGCATATTTTTTCTTTTTATAACGATCAAGAAGATGGAATAAGACGATTAATAATACACCTAAAACAATAAATATATAAGCCATCATTTGTGAGGCTAAAGTATTACTTCCCATTTGGAAAGTGGGATTTCTCATAGGTTCCATAATGGCACGTACAATTCCATACCAAATGAGATAACTAGCAATTAAATCTCCTGAAGCTAGCCATTTCTTTAAGAATTTATGAATGACAAACATGATGAGAACATAACCTAATAAATTAACAACAGATTCAATTAAGAAAAGTGGCGTGACAATTTGTCCTGCACTACAGGCTAAGCCACCTGCACTATTATAATGAAGTTGTTCTGTAATAAATCCTGGTAAAAATCCCCATTGACTTTCATCAACACAAAGTCCATATACTTCAGCATTAAAGAAATTGCCCCATCTTCCAATTGCTTGAGCAACTAAAATATTTGGAACAACTAAATCCGCGATTGCTAAAACATTATAATTGGGTTTGCGGTGATGAATATACCAAATTCCCACTAAAGCACCAAGAATAACTCCACCTTGAATAGCAAGCCCACCTTCCCATATAGCAAAGACTTTATAGAAGGGTTGATTAGCAAATTCTTTACCCCATTCTGCGATTACATACCAAATTCTCGCTCCAACTATTCCCATCGGAAAAGCTAAATAAAAGGTACCTTCTAAGATAGTATCATCTAAACCTTCCTTTCTACAGAAGACTCTAGAAAGGATATAAGCTAAAATGGCTCCTACAACAATAAAAATGGCATAAAAACGAATCTCAAAATTAAAAATTGATATTCCGGTAGGTAATTTATCTAAAAACGTTATCATTATTTTTTATCTCCTTTCTTACGAGCTAATAATTCTTTCATACGAACTTCAAATTCATAACTAGAATCATATCCATAATCTTTTAATTTTAAATACGTAACCGCGGTTTCAATGATTTCTGCAATGCTACGACCTGCAAAGACAGGAATCTTTAAAAGAGGTATTTTTTGATTGAATAATTCAAAATAATTTTTTGTTGTACCAAGACGTTCAATAGGTTTAGCTAAATCAGGTTTTACTAATTGTATAGCATAATGGATATCAATTCGATTCATCAAAGAATTAATTCCAAACATACGGGAAATATCAATAATTCCAATTCCTCGTACTTCCATCATGCCAATTAAAAGTTCAGGAGCTTCGCCATAAAGACGACCCTGTACATAAGAAATATCCACTCGATCATCACTAATTAAACGATGACCTTTTTTTACTAATTCTAAAGCAGTTTCAGATTTACCAATTCCAGAATCTCCTAAAATTAATACACCCATAGAATATATTTCAAGTAACGCTGCATGAATAGATTGCATAGGAGCGAGGGCTTCTTGAAGATACATCACGGTTTCTAAATTAAACATATTGGTCGCTCTAGAGGTTGCAAGTAAAGGAAAATTTTTCTTTTTTGCAATTTCTAGAAGGATTTTAGGACAATCTCTTCCTTGACAAATGACAATTCCTGGGCACGTATCTGAAGTTAAAAAATCAAATGATGTTCGCATCGCATCCTCGGACATTGTTTGAATATACGTAATTTCTTTGTTTCCTAAAAAGACAAGACGATGTGAACGAGGATAATCAAAAAATCCTGCAAGTTCAAGACCTGGTCGATTCACGGATATTTCTGTAATTTCTCTAGACATTGCAATCATATCCCCATGGATTCGAACAAGTCCAAAGTGATTTGCATAATCTAGGATGGTAACTTTTTTCTGTGGCATAATCTACACCTTTCTTATTTAGTCTAAAGCATTTTCTCTTTTCATTCAATCATTTATAGGTTTCGTGATAAAGGAAAACTACTTTTTTGCCTTCATTCGAGCATAATCTCTTTCTAATATTGGTTTTAAGTATTGTCCTGTATAAGATTCTTTTACTTTAGCAACTTCTTCTGGAGTTCCTGTGGCAACCACTTGACCTCCATTATCCCCTCCATCAGGACCTAAATCGATAATATAATCTGCATTTTTAATAACATCAAGATTATGTTCAATCACGACGACGCTATTTCCAGAAGATACTAAGAAGCGAAGAACGCCAATTAAATGTTTGATATCATCCATATGTAAACCTGTCGTGGGTTCATCTAAAATATATAATGTTTTTCCTGTTTGACGTTTTGATAATTCTTTAGCAAGTTTTACTCGTTGTGCCTCTCCACCAGATAAAGTGGTCGAAGATTGTCCAAGACGAATATAGCCAAGACCTACATCATATAAAGTTTTAATTTTGTTATAAATAGGTTTAATATTTTCAAAGAAATCACAGGCTTCTTCGACAGTCATCTCTAAAACATCGTGAATATTTTTACCCTTATAAGTAACTTCAAGAGTCTCTTTTGTATAACGTTTTCCCCCGCATTCTTCACAAGGAACATAAACGGATGGTAAGAAATTCATCTTGATTTCTTTTACGCCATCGCCAAAACATTTTTCACATCGTCCTCCCTTGACATTAAAGGAGAAGCGACTTGCAGTATATCCTCTAGAACGAGCAAGCTTTGTATTTGCAAATAACTCACGAATTTCTGAAAACACGTCGATGTAAGTCACGGGATTGCTTCTAGGATTTCTTCCGATAGGTTCTTGAGAAACATTGATTACTTTATCGATATTTTGGATGCCTAATACGGCTTCACATTTACCTGGTTCTTCTTTTGATTCATAAAGCACTTTACGCACGGTCTTATAGAGTGTTTCTGTGATTAATGACGATTTTCCTGAGCCTGAGACACCTGTGACGACAACGAAAGTATTTAAAGGAATCTGCACATTAATCTTTTTTAAGTTATTCGTTTCTGCGCCTTTGATGGTAATAAATTTTCCATTTCCTTTCGCACGATATAAAGGATATGGGATAAATTTTTCTCCTTTTAAGTATTGTCCTGTCAAGGAATTAGGATTATCCATCACTTCTTGAGGTGTACCTTCTGCGACAATATAACCCCCATGTTCCCCTCCACCTGGACCAATATCTACAAGATGATCCGCGGCAAGCATTGTATCTTCATCATGTTCTACAACAATCAGAGTATTTCCTAAATTTACCATTTCTTTTAAGGAATTTAATAGTTTTGCATTATCTTTTTGGTGTAAACCGATTGATGGTTCATCTAAAACATAAAGCACTCCAGTTAATTTAGAACCAATTTGGGTGGCTAAACGAATTCTTTGAGATTCTCCGCCAGATAAAGTCATGGCCATTCTTGATAAGGTAAGATATTCTAGACCTACATTAATTAAAAAGTCGACACGATTTTTGATTTCTTGTACAACAAGACGAGCAATTTCTTCTTTTTCTTTATCTAAACCTAAATGATCTAAAAATTCTCTAAAGCGATTTAAAGGTAAACAAGTTGCTTCATAAATATTTAATCCTCCGACTCGTACGGATAAAACTTGCTCGTTTAATCTTGCTCCATGACAAGTTGGACAAATGCTATCTTTAATAAATTTACCATAATAATCATGCATGAAATCGGAACCAGTTTCTTGATATAAACGAGTAATTCTAGGAATTAATCCTTCAATTTCTTGATTTACTTTGGTAATACGATTATTGGTTTTAATAGAAATTGGAATTTCTTCATGAGTTCCATACATTAAAATTTTCTTTTGTTCAGAAGTTAATTTGCGATATGGAACATCCATAGGAATAGCATAATAATCACATAGTTGCTTAAATTTTTGCCATTCTATCGTATTTCCATCAATTTGATTTTTAAAGTATTCAATAGCCCCTTGATTTAAGGAAAAATTTTCATTTGGAACAATCAAATCTTCCGCGGCTTCTTGTTTAATGCCTAATCCATTACAGGAAGGACAAGAACCTAAAGGGGCATTAAAGGAGAATAATCTTGGCTCTAATGGGGGAACAGAAAATCCACAATATTTACAAGATGCCTTTTCATTATATAATGTTTCCTCGTTTTCGTCTTGAATGATAACAAAACCATCGGATACATCAAAAGCAGATTCAATGGCTTCATAAAGTCGAGATTCATTTTCTTCTTTTAAGATAAGGCGATCAATAACAATATCAATAAAATGCTTTTTATTTTTTTCTAAAGGAGGAACTTCACTAATACGTGAAACAATACCATCTACACGAACTCTTTCATATCCAGAAGATAAAAATTTATCTAATGTGTCTTTATGGGTACCTTTTTCATTTCTTACGATTGGTGCATAAATATATAATTTTGTTCCCTCTTCTTTTTTCATCACAATATTTAAAACCTGTTGTACAGTCATCGCTTGAATAGGTTCATGATGCGTTGGACAATATGCCACGCCCACACGAGCATAAAGTAATCTTAAATAATCATATATTTCAGTGACGGTTCCTACCGTAGATCTAGGGTTATGGGAAGTTGTTTTTTGATCGATTGCAATTGCTGGAGATAATCCCTCAATAGAATCTACATCAGGTTTTTGTAAATCTCCCATGAATTGACGAACATAACTTGAAAGAGAATCAACATAGCGCCTTTGACCTTCATTATAAATCGTATCAAAGGCTAATGTAGATTTTCCAGACCCTGAAACTCCTGTAAATACTACAAGTTCATTTTTAGGAATAGAAATTGTAATATTTTTTAAATTATTTTCTCTTGCACCTTTTACAACAATGTACTTCTTCTCATCCATAAAACACCTCAAAAAAACAAAAATGTCTAATATTTATTATATCATATTTATATAGATAATTATTAGAGGAAATACTATAATTATAAAAGAAATCTAGGAGGAACCTATATGTCGGAGATGAAAAAATATCTATTAATTCGTATGCTTACTACTGTTTTAGTAGGTATTGCCTTAGGTATTTTATTTATTTTGCTTGATGGCGCGTTTTTTGCTCGTGTTGTATTTATTATTTTTGCAGTTATTTTTATCATTGAAGCAATTTTAGCTTTATTTTCAGAAGTTGTAAGAAAAAATATCTTTTTATTGATTGCTAATATTTTATCTATTGTTTTAGCAATTTTATTAATTTTCTTCCAAGAAACATTTGTTCGTATCATTGTTGGAGTTTATTTTATCGCAGTTCCAGTTGTATTTTTAATTTTAAGAAGAGATCATTTTAAAGAAGAATTTAAAGAACAACTTCCTAAATTAGTTGTTGGTGTTTTAGTTCTTGTTTTAGGACTTGGTACCTTTGTAGATTTGCTTTTAGATATTGTTGGTTGGCTTTTAATTTTAGGCTCTATTGTCTATTTAGTGTTAGGGTGTATCTCGTTATCTAAACATGATTAAAATGTAATATGAAGCCTTTATTAGTAAAGATTTTTTTACCCCATTCCCAAGATTTAAAGGATGCAAAGACAAGAATTAAATATGGAAAACTTGCTTCCATTTTTGGTATTGTTTCTAATTTAATCGTTTCTTTCATTAAATTAATTATAGGTGCAATTTTAGGTTTTATTGCCTTTATTGCAGATGGATTAAATAATCTTTCCGATGCAATTTCCTCGATTGTTTCTTTTATTGGCTTTAAAATGTCTTCAAAACCCGCGGATAAAGATCACCCTTATGGACATGCAAGGATGGAATATCTCACGGGTTTAGTTGTCGCATCCATGGTCGTGGCTTTGGGTATAGAAATGTTATTTCAAGCTATCCAGAAGATGTTTGTATCAAATTCTTTTACTTTAGAATATACCTATTTTGTCATTACATGTGTTTTAATTTCCTTTTCTATCTTAGTAAAAATATATCAATGTTATTTTTATCGATATATTTCTAAAACAATTCATTCTTTAAGTTTAAAAGCATCTTCTTTAGATTCATTTTGCGATGTTATTGCTTCTTTATCTACTTTAATTGGATTAATTATTTCTTATTATTTAAAGCTTGATTTAGATGCTTATTTTGCTTGTGCAATTAGTGTATTTATTCTAATTTCAGGTCTAAAAGCAATGATAGAACAAGCTTCACCATTATTAGGACAAAAACCTAGTGAAAATCAAATTGATGCCTTATTAAATTTAGTTAAATCATATAAAGATATTCAATCAATGCATGATTTATTTATGCATTCATATGGAGAGGGAAAAACTTTTGCATCGTTACATGTAGGAATGCTAACAAGTCTATCATTAATTGAGGCTCACGATATTATCGATGAAATAGAAAATCGTTGTTTAGAAGAACAAAATATTCATTTGGTTTTACATATAGACCCCATTGATAGCGACGATGAAGGAACTCTTAAAATTAAAAATGAAATCGAAACTATATTAAGTTCCTTTGATTTTCCTATTTCTTATCATGATTTTCATATTAAAAAAGGACCTACATATATTGATATTCATTTTGATTTAGTAATTTCTAGTGAAAAAGAATATGACTCTAAAGAATTAATAGAAGAAATTCAATATAAAGCAAAAGAATATTCTCCATATTATCGATTATTTATTAATGTTGATGATGCGTTTAGTGATTTTATGTATGGAAAGGAAGAAAAATAATGAAGTCGTTTTATTCAGTAGATGAAGCTTTAGAACTATTAAAAAATGGCTATATTTTAGTTCTTTTTGAAGATGCTAGTCAAATTTTTATCATGCAACAAAATAAGATTAATATTTATTCATCGTACGTTAGAATCATTACTACAATAGAAAATTTTTTAAAGCTATATAAGAATTCTAAATTTCAAATCAAAGAAGAAGATTTTGATATCGATTTAGAAAAAGATAAAGAATATTATTCTTGGAAACAATAAAGATTTTTTTCATATGATAAATGTGGAGTTCTTACACCTTAAATTCAAGTAAAAACCCATGAACACCAATTTAAGAAAACATCAACTTCTCGTTGTTTTTTGATTTTCCATTTGCTACAATCATATTTGCGGAAAATGAAATTTGGTTCCTTAGCCAAGTTGGTAAGGCAATTGACTGCAACTCAATGATCATCGGTCCGAATCCGTTAGGAACCTCCATTTTCTAAAAAGAAGCGCCCATAGCTCAACTGGATAGAGTGTCAGACTACGAATCTGGAGGTTGCGAGTTCGATTCTTGCTGGGCGCGCCATACTTACGGGAAATAGCACAGCTTGGTAGTGCACCTGATTTGGGTTCAGGGGGTCGCAGGTTCGAATCCTGTTTTCCCGACCATTTGGGGCTGTAGCTCACCTGGGAGAGCGCATGATTTGCATTCATGAGGTAGCGAGTTCGATCCTCGTCAGCTCCACCAAATGTAATGATTTAAGATTGATGTGATGTCAATCTTTTTTTTAATTTATGCTAGGCTTGTAGATTATCCCCATAGGTTACATGTCAAGTTTTTTATCTCATTATAAAATTGGTTAAAAAAATATGTACCATATGATTTAATCACTTTTATAAATATCTTTAATCCATTTGTTCAACAGGTGTAGTACAAATTTATAATTAGGCTAGTATTCTATAAGTTTTTGCATACAGTTGATATTATAATTTTACAACATTATTTTTATACCATTTTTGTATATTTAGACGATAACAAAACAAAAATGAGACTATTTATTTTTTATTACTTTTCTTTGCTAATAAGCATACCGTTTCAATATGTTCAGTATTTGGAAACATATCTACTGGAACAACTTTTTTTATTTCGTAATGAGTTGATAAAATGTGTAAATCTCGAGCAAGAGTAGCAGGATCACAAGAAACATATACAATTTTTTTAGGTAAAGTTTTCTTTAATATATCTAAAAATTGCTCGGAACTTCCTTTTCTTGGTGGATCCATAATGACGACATCAAAGTGAACACCTTCATTATATTTTTCTTTGATAAATTTACCTGCGTCACCACAATAAAAAGTGGCGTTATGAATATTATTTTCTCGTGCATTTTTAATTGCATCTTGTATTGCTTCTTTAACAATTTCGACCCCAATGACCTCTTTTACTTCTTTTGATGCGATTAATCCGATAGTGCCAATTCCACAATAGGAATCGAGAATGAGATCATTTTTGGATAATTCTGCTAAAGAAATAGCTAGACTATATAGTTTTTCTGTTTGAATTGGATTCACTTGAAAAAATGATTTAGGGGATATTTTAAATTTAACTCCACATAAACTATCTTCAATAAATCCTTTTCCACTTAAAATACGTTCTTTTTCTCCTAGAATTACATTTGTATCACGAAAGTTCATATTTTGAACAATCGTGGAAATTGATGGCTCTAGTCTTTTTAACTCTTTTACAAAATCGTTTCTCCCTGGAAATGCATCAACATTTGTAACTAAAACAACCATATTCTCTTTAGTTAAGCGAGAATTTCTAATTAAAATATGACGAATTACACCTGTTCTTCTATCTTCATCATAAGGTTCTATACGATATTTTTTCATTAATATACGAATAGAATTTAAGATATGATCTGCTTCTTTATTTTCAATATAGCAATGTTCAATTGGAACAATATCATGACTTTTTTCTTTATAAAATCCTGAGACAATTTTCCCTTTTACTTTTTTTATTGGTACTTGTATCTTATTACGGTAATAATAAGGTTCTTCCATACCAATAGGTTCACTTACTTCACAAGATAAATGACCAATTCTTGATAAACATTCTTTTACCTTATTCTTTTTATATTGGAGTTGATAAGCATAAGACATATGCATCAATTGACATCCCCCGCATTGATAAAATAAGGGACAAATTGGTTTTCTTCTTTCTTCACTTGCTTTAATAAGAGTATCAATTTTACCATAAAAGATATCCTTTTTTTGATACGTTATAACTATTTTTGCTTCTTCGTCTGGTAAAAGATGATCAATAAATCCTGTCATTCCATTATAAAAAACGACACCTTTTCCTTCGCTAGAAAGGTCTTTACATGTGACTAGAATGACTTCTTTATTCATTACTTTTTTCATATTCTTAACTCAATATGAAGTATAAATCAAAAGTGTTGTTTTTAAAACTAAATTTGAATATTCATATCTATTTTAAAGGAATAAAATTTAAGGTATCTCTCCAGCAAGCATCTTTGAAACTAGAAAAATATAAAGATTTATGAGTGGATTTTAACTTAAATGTAAAAAAGACCGGTCAAATTAATTCAAGGTTTTTAAGCGCTAGTTTTGAACACTAAAATGCAAAATGAGTATATGGGGTTAATTATTAAAAAGAACATATAATAAAATTACAAAAAATAACAAGTAAATGCGTGAGTTTTTTATCAACCTAAAAAGAGATGCAAACGACATCTCTTTTTAGTAAGTAATAGAAAGGGGTAAATAAAATATAACTAGTCTTTTTTCAATGTAGAGTTTTCTTTGATTACTTTATCATTTAACATTTCAGGTAAACGATCATAGCTTTCAAATTTTCTTGTGAAATATCCCATACCTTGAGTCATAGCTTTTAATCTTGTCGCGTAATCTTTAATTTCACTTTCAGGAACTAAAGCTGTGACTTCTTGACGACCATTTTCACCATCATCAATGGATTGAACTCTTCCACGTCTTGTATTTAAATCACTTAAGATATCACCAATATATTGTTGATGTACAGAAACAACGACCATATCAATTGGTTCAAGAATGACTGGTTTACATTTCATATATGCATCTTTAAAGGCGAGAATTGCAGCCATTTTGAAGGCTAATTCATTAGAATCAACTGGGTGATATTTACCATCAGTAAGAATTCCTTTTACTCCAATTACAGGGAAGCCTGCGAGTAAACCATGTTCAAGAGCTTCATAGAATCCTTTTTCAACCGCGGGGAAGTAGTTTTTAGGAACTGCTCCACCAAAGACGGTTTCTTCAAAAGTAGATTCTTCAGTTGGTTCAAAAGTCATGGCAACAACGCCATAGAAACCAGATCCACCAGATTGTTTGACATAACGTCCATCGCCATTTGCTTGACGTGTAATACTTTCACGATAACAAATCTTTTCTTCTTCAGTTGTAATATCAATACGATAGATATTGAGTAATTTACTAGCTAAATAATCAAGGTGTGTTGCGGAAAGACCACCGACTAATAATTGATTTGTCTCGGGATTTCTACGATATTCAATGCTGGGGTCCTCAAGTTGTAATTTTTGTAATGCGGTATTTAATTTACCTTCATCGTTCTTGGATTTAACAACAAATCCCTTAAAAATACAAGCAGATGGATAATCGATTCCCTTATAGGTAATTACATTTTTAGGATTACAAAGTGTTTGACCACTCTTGAGGTCAACTTTAGATAATCCAACGATATCTCCAGCGAATGCTTGTTGAACTGGAGTTTGTGTTTTACCTAATAAATGGAACATCGTATTGACTTTTTCACTACGATCTTCGTTTGGAATATAAACTTCTTCACCAACATTTAATACACCAGAGATGATTTTTACATAAGAAATTGTTCCAGCATAAGCATCACATGTGGTTTTAAAGACTAAAGCAGAGAATGGTTCGTTTTCATCAGTTTTTCTTTCAACTTCTTTGCCTGATCCATCTTTACCATGTAATGGTTTTAAATCACTTGGATCTGGTAAATAATCTTTAAACATTTCAAGCATGGTTTGAACGCCAATATTTTTTGTAGCACAACCAACTAAAACTGGGACTAATTCACCTTCTAAAACACCCTTACGAAGACCTGTTTTAATTTCTTCTTGAGTTAAAGGTTCTTCTGCGCAATATTTTTCTAATAATACATCATCCGTTTGAGCAACTGCCTCACAAATGACGTTATATAATTCTTCCATTTTATCTTTTTTATCTTCATGGACATCACTATCGACACATTCTTTTCCATTGAAGATACGAGCTTTACGTTCAACAACATTGATAAAACCATCAAAGCTATTTTCATGTCCTAAAGGATAGCAGAATGGAATAGCATTCTTTCCTAATTTTTCACGAATATCTTCAAGAACTTGATCAAAGTGAACATTTTCTTTATCCATTTTATTAACAAAGATTAATGTTGGGATATTCTTTTGTCTTAAAATTTCATAATGGCGAATGGTACCAACTTCGACAGAAGCGGAAGCATCTAAGCAAAGAACTGCACCTTTAACTACAGAAGTGGCACTATACACTTCAGAAATGAAATCATCATTTCCTGGAACATCTAAAATATTGAAACGATATCCTTGATATTCACAAGGAACTAAAGATGTTGACACAGAAGATAATCTTTTTTGTTCTTCTGGTAAAAAGTCAGAAATCGTATTTTTCTTTTCAACACTGCCTTTTGCGTCCTTTTTTGCTGAAACTGCATATAAAGATTCGCTAAGGGTTGTTTTTCCTGAACCTTGGTGACCCAAAATCGCAATATTTCGAATTTGGGAAGCTTTTGAAAGTCCATCTGTCATGATATTTCCTCCATGCGCTTTTGGAAGCGCTTTCTAAATTACCTTTATTTTAGCATGAATTAGAAGCTATGAAAAGAAATAATTTTTAAAGTTTTCTTTATAAGAAAAAGTGATTATGCTATACTAACAAATAAGGGGGTTAAAACTTATGGATGTTGTTTCGTGTGTGTTTATTGTCATACTCCTTGGATTTATTATTTTTGGAGCAGTTACTGGTCTTTTAAGGTCATTATTACATTATGCAAAAGGCTTAATTTCTTTTATTCTTGCCTTATTATTATGTAGACCAGTTGCTAGTTTATTTTCAAATTTACCAATTGTTCAAGAAGGACAAAATAATATATATTCTTGGTTGTGTAGTGTGAACCCAATATTTTCAACTACCTTTCATCCTGATCAAAGAGAAGCTGTTTTAGATGCATTAAAAAGCTTATATATTCCTGATTTTCTTGCTTCTTTCCTTGCAGATAAAATTACTCCTTCAATTCCCTTGGAAGGAATTGAACTTGGTACATCAGTTGCAAGTACTTTAATGATGTTATTCTTAACAATTATTTGCTTTATCATTTTAATTATTGTAATTCGTTTACTTTTAATCTTAATTCGTCGCTTTATTAAAGGATTATTAGATAAATTACCTGCGATTAAGACAGTCGATAGAGTTCTTGGTGCACTCCTTGGTGTTGTATTTGGAATCTTTATTATTGATATTTTATGTATCGCAATTACAGGAATAACTTCTGTACCTTTCTTTAATGATATGTCGAATTGGTTTGCAGATCAAATGGCATTAAACAATCCTGAACAATTTAGACTTTCTAAATTCTTCATGGAAAATAATTTGGTGTTAAAATTAATCGGAATGTTTATTTAATTTGACCCCATATCATTGATTTCAATAAAATCGCAAGGTGACTTGCGATTTTTTTCACTGTTTTTTTTATTAATTGTAATGTATTAACTAGAAATAATATTGCGTTATATCACTTAAATTTCAAAAATAATATAAAGTAACAACTTTAATAAAATAGTTGAGATGTTATTTTAATTTCTTCTTATAATTTGGAATGATATTCGTCTTTTTCTTTTCAATACAGTTTTTCTTTAATAATTCGATTTCATCTTGGCTTAGTTTTCGATAACTTCCAACTTTTAACCCATCTAGAGTTAAAAAAGCAATCGAAATTCTTTTTAAAGAGAGTACAGGATGATGAATGGCTTCACACATACGACGGATTTGACGATTTCTACCCTCATAAATCGTTAAATAAAAAATTGAATGTTCTTTATTTTGTATGATTTTCACTTTCGCAGGTGAGGTTAATCCATCCTCAAGAAGAATTCCATTTTCTAATTGATAAATATCGTCTTTTGATAAAGTTCCACGAACCTTTACTTCATAAGTTTTTTCTAAATGACTTGAAGGATGAGTTAATAAATGGCTTAATTCTCCATCATTTGTGATAATTAGTGCCCCTATTGTAAGATAATCTAATCTTCCAGCAGGAAATAAGCGATAAGGTTCATTTTGAAAATAATCTAATACCGTTTTTCTATTTCTATCATCATGAACAGTCGTCATGACTTTTTCGGGTTTATAAAATAAATAGGCTACTTTTTCTTTCTTTTCTTTTTCTTTTAGACCTTCAACTTCGATAAGATCATCTTCATTTACTAAATATCCCATCGTGGTAACTAAAGTTCCATTCACTTTTACTTTTCCTTCTTTAATTAGAGTTTCCGCGGCACGTCTGCTAGAAATACCTTTATTTGCAATAGCTTTTTGTAAACGAATCATTTTCTTTTCCATTTTTCTTCCTTTATTATTGTAATAAAAAAGACGAATTACTTAAAGAAAATAAGATAGATTAAGCTTTTTTGATGATTTCTACATCAAAAGAACCTCCATCATATTGAACACCACTTTCTAAAATAAAATATATATGAAGAGTTGTAGTTCCATGATATATTTCATAAACTAAAGTACCTTTTAAAGCGATTGATTTAGGAATACGTATTCCATAATTTTTTTTAGTTTCTATATAATATTGATCGATATAATTTCTTCCCTTTTGAAGAGCAAGTAAATAATGAAATTGATTAAAATATTTTTCAAATAGGGCTTTATGAAAAGCAAAATCAGAACCACAATCAAGGGTAACAACAATTAAAGTTTGCCCTTCTTTTTCACTAGCATTTATTAATGTTCTTCTTGCTTTTTTTGTATATCCAGTTTTTCCACCTATACAATATTCATATTGCTTTAAAAGTTTATTTTTATTACCCCATATGCCCTTTATGGCGTTTTTATAAGAGGATGTATGAATAATTTCTTTAAATAAATCGTTTTCTAAACAATAAGACATAAGTAAAGCCATGTCATAGCAAGATGAAATATTGCCCTCATCAAAAATATCTAATCCAGAAGGATTATGAAAGGTAGTATTTTTCATTCCTATTTCTTTTGCTTTTTGATTCATTAGGAAAACAAAATCATCTATATTTTTTGATACGTTTTTAGCAATTAAAACCGCGGCATCATTTCCACTGCGAAGAAGCAAACCATAGACTAAATCTAAAATTGTTATTTGATTACCTATAGATAAATATAAAGACGATCCTTCAATTGTATTAATAATATCGTCTACTATAATCACTTTAAAAAGTTGTTCACTTTCCAAGGCTAATATTGCAGTCATAATTTTAGATATAGACGCGACTGAATATGCATTATAAATAGCTTTTCCTTCTAAAACCTCATGTGTAGAATCATCCATAACAATATAATTTCTAGCATAATAAGATGCCTCACTAGAGGTTACTTTGCTTGTACCATTAGTGAATATTGAAAAAAATATGGTTAGTATAAAAAGAATTTTTTTCATACTTCAATATATTCTTACCTTATTTATATAAGAACAAAAGAATATTTGTAATCTTACGATGAGTATATAATAAATATATTTGATTTTAGTTTTTTTAGTTGCAATCGCATTAAAATATGAAAAAGCTCTAATGGTTCTACGACAATATTATTTTTGTCTTTTAAATTGATTCTTCTTCTGTGAGATTTGCACATGTTAGAACTATTAAAAATACTTGTTTTCCAACTCACACTTGCAAATAAAGATTATAAATAATTAAATGTAATAAGTGGAGATATATTATTATGAAAAAAGAAACTGTTATTAAAAGAATCAATAAATTAGATTTAGAACAGGCGAGGAGAATTTTAACCCATTTTCTCGACTTTGTTGACGAAAAAGATTATCCGTTATTTGTAAAAAATATGGAAGAAGCTTTGGATATTAGCAAACAAGAAATTGACGAACGTTTTAAAGAATTTTCTAAATTTTGTAAAAAAGTAAATAATGGAGATTTATATCTTTATTATTGCGAGATTTATGATAGAGAATATTATGGTGATTATGATATTCATTATCGCGATTATGATAAAATTGGTGATACTTTAGATGAAGCATTTAGATTTACTTTAAAACTGATGAAGCAAAAGAAATATGCTGAAGCACTAAAGTTTTATGAATTAATGCTTCATTTAGAAATATCTGGAGAAATATATAATGAATATAATCCAGATGAGTTTTACTCGGGAGAAATTTTTGATTTTTCACAGATTGATGGAGTAGTTAATTTTGGATATTATGAATTTATAGAACGTGGTTTAATTTGTGCATTTCACGTACAAGCAGAACCTGAAAAAATATATGAATTTGCACAACACTTAAAAGAAAAGTATTTAACTAACTTTTTTGATAAATATTGCAAGGAAAAATTTAACTTAACTAATTTTTGGCCTAATTGGAAGAAATACTTATTAAAGCTCAAAAAAGAAAAAAAGGAGGACTTTCTTTCATTTATTATTGATTATTTCTTAAAAGAAGCAATGGAAAAAGTACCTCAAGATAACGAAAAAATTGCTCTTGATTTCATCGAAGAAGATTCAACTTACTATTGCGAATATGTTTCAAAATTAAAAAAGTTAGGTAAATATGATGAAATTTATAAAACTCTAGAAATAGCGTTAGACAAAATGGAAGACACCCATTCTTCTAATAAAGTAGAACTTCTTTATCTATTGCTAGAAACAAAGGAAGCTTTAAATATAAAAACTTCCAATCAAGAAATTTATCAAAACATTTTCCGTTATAAACCTACGAAGGAAAATTTTGTAGTGGCGTTTTACCATCATGCCTTCGATAATAAAGGCGATTACTTATCAATTGAACCTGAAAACGCAGCGCTTTATGATTTGTTTTTTGGCGATTTTGATGATTTAAAGGAAAAAATGAACAATATACATGGAAGAGATTTGTATAATGTTGATTTATATCGATTAATTCTTAGCTATTTTTCTAATTTAGATGATGAATATGGTGAAGCGTACAAAACATTAACTAAATATATAGAAAATTTTGATGAATCACAAAAAAATCAATTATGCTTAAATAATAGTAATACTCAAAATCAGCAATTAATTGCCTTATATAGAGCATGGAAAGCAAAGCATGTGATTCCTAACGAAGAGGAATATTTTGCTTTTTTAGGCACTAGAGTTGACTATTATCTTGATTATGTTTTAAACAATAAAATACACGATTTATATTATAATGCATCACGCATTGCTCGCCTTTATGCTAAAGCACTTGATGCTCGAGGAAAATCAAGCTATTTATATATTGATTCTTTGCATAAAAAATACGTCTATATGAGAAAATTTAGAGAATTACTTAGAAAAGATTAATCTGCATAATTATGGAATATTTGATTTAATGCTTCGTTTTTAATATCAACAATTAAATCAAGAGATAACTTTGTTTGATCTTCAAAATGAAGGATACGATTTGCTTCATCTAATCTTCTTACTTTTCCTCTATAAGTTTTATAATGACCACCTTCTTTTTTCTCATCAAAAATAAAATAAATAACTTCAATTTCTTCTTTAAACTTTGTCTCTTTTAAATAATTGAGTTTATATGAAAGAAGCTCTAAATCTTCTTTAGATAATTCAATCTTTTGATCTGTAATTCGCGCAGTTTCTATAATCGATTCTTCATATCCTGTAAGGGCAGCGAAAGGTGCAAATTGGGCAGCACGATCTAAAAACGGCATCCGTTTATGATTTTTAGATTTGTGATGTGGTAAATCGATAATCGAATCATATTGTCCCATTATGCTTTATGACCTCCGATTTGCTCATTTCGTTCTTTCATCGTTGCGCCTTCTTCAAGATTAATTCCTTTCATTACCGCGTTTTTTCCATATTTTTTCTTAATAGCTAATATGGCTTTTTGTGATTTTAGATCCTTTTCTTCCTTTAATTCTTCTTCTTTATTAATGTCTTCATTCGTTGATAAATCATCAAAAAGATTTAATTGACGATATTTTCTTCGATTTCTTGCTTCCCCTTCAGTGATAACATTAATCGCAGTGATGTAAACTCGTCGAATATAAAGTTTTTTATCAACAATTGCCTCATATAATTTAACAATTTCACTCATCATTAATCTTGAAGAAGATGTATATCTAGGTAAAGTAATCGTGCCATGCGCGTGTTTAGGAATTTTTCTTCCTAAATAATCTAAAGAAATTTCTCCTTGGTAAGAAGAATCGTTATTTTCAATATTGTTTACATCATAACCAATCGTTAAAACTAATTGATTAGTAACATATCCTTTATCACAAAGATCAAGCGCTAAGGAGTCCATCATTTCTTTGACGATTAGTTTTCCTTTATTAAAATTATAGGGTTCACTTAAAACTTGTCCTGAACCAAGGGATTTATTATCAGGTTTATATTTTTTAATTGCTTCTATTGTACACGGTTCATATCCCCAGGCATGATCAATTAATAATTCAGCATTAATGCCAAATAAACTATAAAGTAAATCTTCATCCTCGATAGATTTTAAGGCAACATCTCCCATAGTAAACATTCCGTTTGCTATAAGTTTATTAGCATATCCCCTTCCAACTCTCCAAAAATCAGTAAAAGGAGTATGTTCCCATAGTTCTTTACGATATTGTTTTTCATCTAGACTTGCAATTCGTACTCCATCTTGATCCGCGGGCATTTTTTTCGCTACGATATCCATGGCAACTTTAGCTAAATATAAATTTGTGCCAATTCCCGCGGTCGCGGTAATTCCTGTTTGGCGCAAAACATCCTTAATCATTTTCATAGCTAAATCATGAGGTGTCATTTGATATGCTTTTAAATATTTTGTAACGTCCATAAAAACTTCATCGATAGAATAGACATGAATATCTTCTGGGGCAATGTATTTTAAATAGATACTATAAATTTTAGAACTAACTTCAATATAGTGTGCCATTCGTGGAGGAGCAATGATGAAATCAAGTTCTAAATTTGGGTTATTATCGAGCTCTGTGGCATTAAATGATTTCTTAATAAATTTGAAGTTGTTTGTAGATTTTTTTCTTTCACGGTTAATTTCTTTGACCTTTTGAACAACTTCAAAAAGACGTGCTCTTCCTCCTAGACCATATTTCTTTAAAGCAGGAGTTATAGCTAAACAAATTGTCTTTTCACTACGTGATGAATCCGCGACAACAAGATTTGTCGTTAAGGGATCTAAATTTCTTTCTACACATTCTACTGATGCATAAAAAGACTTTAAATCAATGCAAATGTATGTTTTGCTTTCTTCCATAGTCTCCCCTTTGTTTCAAATCTATCTCACTTTTGTAGTGATTTTTTCTTACTTCATTATAACAATATCTACCTTAAATAGATATGATTTTTAATGAGAAAAAACAAATCCCTTCTTAGTATGTTAAAGATGTAAGAAATTATTTCACTAATAAATTAAAACACTTATTTTTAGGCATTTTTGCTTAAAAATATTTCTCTTTATAGTTTTTTTATTTTTGACGTGATATAGTTATTTTATCGAGGGATTTATTTATGTTAGAAAACACTCAGACGATTGCACAAAAGATGATGCATGATATAGAAACGATTCTTTATTGGACGATTATTGTAGTTCAATTTATTTTCTTAGGGTATTATGGATATTCAATTTATGCAAATTTAAATCAACTAATCTTTTTAATTATCTATTCTATTTTAGCAGTTTTAAACTTAACCAGTTTTATCACTTATATTGTAACTCATCATAAACCAAGTAAATTTACAAAAAACTTCAAAAGAGCATTAAGAATAGCTAAATATGTAATCAATGGAACCATGATTGGAGTAAATGTCTATGAATTAATTGCATATGGTGCAACAGATTTTGAAAAAGTTTTATTACTAATTTCTGGTGTTTCTTTACTTGTCCAAATTCTCATGGAATTTATTAGAGTGTTCGTAGCAAAATATGTTGAATTATTTAAAATTTCTCTTAATATGGATTTAGATCCATACATTAAATTACTTGCAAAAGTTTCAAAGTTAACTCGTCCCTTAACGGCAAAAGATGAAAAAAGAAGAATTGAAAACTATTCTGAACAGGAACAACTCATTTATACATTAACGCAAGAAAGATTAAATAAAAAAGAAGAAACAAAAAAAGAGAAAATCGAGGCGTAATTTTTAACCCATTACCTCATTTTAAATAAATGTGGCATTTCTTTTTTAATTTTTTGAGCGCTTAAAAAATTCTTAAATTTGCTTTTAAAGTAAATTTTTGATAGAATACATAATCAAGAAGGGAAGAAAGGTAGTTATGAAGAAAATCATATTATTTACGTGTTTATTCTTACTTGCATCTTGCAATGGTACAAGGATTTCTCATAATCCAAATTCTTCAAGTTTTGCTAGTAGTGACATTTCTAATGACAATACTAGTTTTTCTAGTAGCGAAAAACCTAGCAATGAATCAAATGAAAATTATGATTCCTTTCAAAAGGTAAATAAGGTTATCGTACAAGAAACAAAAGTTTATATTTCAATTGATGAAAGTAAAGATCCTTATAAAAATATCAACGTTTCTGACTTTTATGAAAACTATAAACCTGCGACAAGCTATGAAGATGCCTATTTCCGTTCTAAACACTATTTATTAAGCGGTGAATATCTAAAAGAAGATGGTTCTTTACCTGATAATAGAGATCATCCTAAAGATTCTAATGGTAAATATTATCGCCATGCTTTAGCCCGTTTTGATGTTAATCAAGATGGTGAATATGTTGCTTATACTATCAATTCATTAGATGGTCATGATTATAAAATCTTTAGTTGTGGAATTTATGTTTCTATGAATGATGTCGCAGCATATTTATATGCTTTTAATAATATTCCTGTTAACTATAACACTGGAACTGGAAGCAAGGAAAAAGAAGAAGTAGTTGCCCAATATGGAGAATTTGGAAGATTAAATTTTGGATATTATTCTGGACCTTCATCTTCTAGATTCCAATATGAACCTTATTTAGAAGGACAAGATGACAAAACCATTTACTATAGAGAAATCGATTATGGTGCCACGACTGGTAGTAATCAGTATATCAAAGGTACTTCAATTAGTCGCAATACTTTTCGCTTCTTGTTAGGATACGCGACAAATAGTTCATATACTACTCAAACGACTATGCAAAATCGACATGTGTACTATACGCATAATCACTACAATGATTTTTCTGAATACTTAAATTACTATAATGGCTTTGGAAAAACCTTTGGTAATGTCACCGCAGGAAATAAAATCAATCAATATAATCCTAGTAATCCTCCTACCCAACGAGAGGATACTACTTTAGCTGTCGGCTTAACAAGTCTAGAAGTTTTTTGATACGTTTTTAATGTTTTAAAAATAAATCAATTTTTATCAATATTTATATCTATCATTTTTATTTTGTTTTATAATGGAAGCACCATAAAGAGAACGGCTAGAGACAAGCTCATAACCGTCAGCAACCTTTTAAGTAAGGTGCTAAAGCTTGAACGATGGGACTTTTAATAAATACATTAAGACTTTCATCGTTTGATGGAAGTTTTTTTAAGGAGTTATATGAAAGTCTTATTACACATCCCTCATAGCAGTCTAAAAGTACCCAAATATTTTTATCATGGATTATGTATTTCCAAAAAGGATTTTATACGTTACAACCTTGAAATGACGGATATGGGGGTGGATTATCTTTTTAAAGATGTCAAAGGAAAAAAATTTAAAGCAAAATATTCACGCCTATTTTGTGATGTAGAACGTTTTCGAAATGATGAAGATGAAATCATGTCCAAACTTGGTGAGGGAGTTATCTATACACATTTATATGATGGAACTAGATTTCATGAACATGATGAAAAATATCGAAAAAGGGTATTAAAATATTACGACGCTTATCATAGAAAATTAGATAAAATCACAAAACGGTTATTAAAAAATGATGAAACACTCTTAATTATTGATTGTCATAGTTTTTCTGATAAAATGGCCAGTCACTTTTTTAAACCACCTTTCAAGGACATTTGCATAGGTATTGAAAAAGATTATTATAATCAAGAAATTATAGATACAATCATTAAAGAGATTGAAAAAAGAAACTATAGTTATGAAATTAATTATCCTTATAAAGGATGTCTTATTCCTAATTATATAATGAATCATCGCTATAAAGGAAAAGGTAAAATAATCTGCGTAATGTTAGAAATTAATAAGCGAATTTATTTATAAACTGGCTGAATTTAGCTATTTTTTCGTATATTATTGAAATGTAATTTAATCTTAATTAGATGATTAAAATGACAGACGAAATGGTCAAATAGTGAAGAAAATTCAAAAAGTGGTTATGTAAGTTATTTTAAATTAAAAAATGGATATCGTTTAATTAAAGAAAGTGATGATGTTTTTAGGTTTACCTTTAATTTTCTATTTCTTCTATTATTAAATTCATTGATAGAAATTAAAAAAGTTATACAAAATTCATTTACCTTGTGCTATATTTTAGGGGTTGTGAAATGACTACATTTCCGAGGCTTAATTTTGATATTAACTGCAATTATCGCCATTTTAACTTGTGTATGCTTAATTATATCCGTACTTATTTTTCCTAAAATACACATCAAAAATATTACTATAGAAACCTATTGGATTGTTTGCTTATTCGGTGCCGTTTTAATGCTTTTATGTGGTTCTATTTCTTTTAATGAACTATGGAATACTTTTTCAAGTAACACTAGTGTTAATCCTATTAAAATATTAGTTTTATTTTTTTCTATGACCCTTTTATCCATTTATCTTGATGAAATTGGTTTTTTCCATATGCTTGCAGTAAGAGCCACTAAGGTTGCAAATAAAAACCAAAAAGTTTTGTTTTGTATTCTTTATTTATTAACTTCCTTTTTAACAATATTTACTTCGAATGATATTGTAATTTTAACTTTAACTCCTTTTATTTGTTATTTTTGTAAGAATGAAGATATTGATCCGATTCCATATTTAGTCGCTGAATTTAGTGGTGCGAATACATGGAGTATGATGTTAATGATTGGAAATCCTACAAATATATATCTTGCAACTTCTGCAGAAATTGATTTTATGTCTTATTTAAAAGTGATGGTACTACCTACGTTTTTAGCAGGAATTGTAGAGATGGGGTTGATTTTTGTTCTATTTCGAAAGAAACTTAGTGTGCCAATGCACATTAAAATGGAACATGTTCAAGTCGAGGATAAAGGCGGACTAATCATTGGTTTAATCCATCTAATCGTGTGCTTGATTTTGATGGTTATTTCTTCTTATACGCATTTAGAAATGTGGCTAATTTCTCTATCTTGTGCAATTAGCTTATTTATATTTATCAGTCTATGGAATGTCATTAGAAAGAAAAAACAAGAACATTTATTAGGTACTTTAAAAAGAGCTCCTTATGCTTTAATACCTTTTGTTTTATCGATGTTTATAATTGTTACAAGCTTAAAAGTACAAGGAATATCATCCTATCTAGCCTCTTTTTTGGGTAATGATATGACGATTATGCGATATGGAGTGGCTTCGTTTTTATTTTCAAATGTGATGAACAATATTCCTATGAGTGTTTTATTTTCTACTCTTCCTAGCATGCAGGAAGGTTTAGATATTACAAGGGCAATTTACGCTACGATTATAGGGTCTAATATTGGAGCTTTTTTAACTCCCATTGGGGCTTTAGCGGGAATCATGTTCACAGAACTTTTAGATAAACAAAATGTTCAATATGGATTTACTTCTTTTGTTAAATATGGCGTAGCAATTTCTATTCCAACCCTAGTTAGCGCACTTTTTATGCTTGATATTGTCCTTACTTTTCTTATTTAATATTTCTTTAATTCATAAATTGTGTATGTTAAACTTAAAAAAGAGGGGAATTTATGGAAAAAATTAAATCATTTTTAAAAAAAATCGATGAAATTTGTAATTTAGTATATGAAGTATCCTTAAATTTTATAAGGAAACATCTTTTCGTAATTGCTCTTCTTATTATATTTATATTATCTTTGTTTATTCGCTTAGCATTTTTAGATTTTCAATCTAGAGATATGATGGTATTTCTTATCCCTTGGGCGGACTTTATGAAAGGACATGGAGGGCTTGTTGCTTTAAAATACTATCCTTATTTTGGCGATTCTACGACAGATTATTTCTTATCTTATCTGAATCTATTGGCTTTATTTACTTATCTACCTTTAGAAACTTATCAAGTCATCAAAATCTTATCTATTTGTATTGATTATGTTTTGGCGTTTGGTGTAGGTTTATTGACATTTGAATTGACAAAGAATAAAGCTGCAAGCTTTTTTAGTATGGTATTTATTATGTTGATGCCCATAGGCATATTAAATTCTTCCATTTGGGGGCAATGTGATGCTTTATGGACATGTTTTATTATATATGCAGCGTATTATCTTCTTAAAAAGAGAAATCTTTTAGCTATTTTTATTTATGGCATTGGACTTGCAACAAAATTACAAGCAATTTTCTTTTTCCCTGTATTTGTTTGGCTATGGCTTGCTAAAAAAGTGAAATTAAGAGAACTTTTAATGATCTTTTTAGGAATATTTATTACTTTAATTCCTGCCCTACTTTTTGGCGCTAAGATCAATACGTTATTTGATGCAGTAATCCGTCAACTTGGGGAATATCCTAATGCCACATATGGCGCTGGTAGTATGTATGCTTTCTTCCCATTTGAGGTCTTTAATCCTTATATGAATAATGGTGGAGCAAGTATTTTATATGCCTTATCTCTTGTTGGAATTGTCATGGTAATCTTCTTTTATGTTAAAAAAGGATTACCATTTACAAAAAATAACTTCTTATATATGATGACTTTATTTTCTATTTTAACACCATTTGTTTTACCACATATGCATGAACGATATTTCTATTTTGCCGATGTGATGATGTTTATCTATGCAATTAATTTTAAAAGGAGAAGATATTTACCTATTTTAAAGCAATTATCTAGCTTAATTTGTTGTACCCAGATTTTAACAGGGCAATATATTTTTCAAACTTTTGGATCAGATAGTACTGTTTTTGCTTCAGTCATTAATTTAATAATTCTTATTTTACTTGCTTATGATGCTAAATATTTAGAATATGAAGATGTCTCCTCTTTAAAAGACGAGATACAAAATCTTGAATAGAGATATTTATACTTGTTCTTTTTAAAATTTAATCGTGATAAAATAAGAAGTCGTTAAGAAAGGAGAAAAAGATGTTGAAGTTAAAAAAGCAATCTAAGAAAAAACTTACGCCATTTCTTCTTCTTTTATCGAGCTTTTTAATTTTAATTTTAATTGGTACAATATTACTTTTATTACCAATTTCATTAAAGAATGGAAACAGCATTTCTTTTGTGGATTCTTTATTTATTTCTACTTCCGCGGTATGTGTTACAGGACTTGTATCTACACCCATTCCTGTTTCAGATTTATTTTCGCCCTTTGGACATGTCGTCTTAGTCTTTTTAATGGAAGTTGGAGGCTTAGGATTTGTTACTATCTTCATGTTTTTCTTTTCCATGTTAGGAAAAAAGATAGGAATTTCTACAAGTGTCTTATTAAAAGAAGCACTAAATCAAAATTCCTATGCCAATATGCTCCCTTTAGTTAAAAAGATTGTCTTAACCTCTTTTACCATTCAATTATTTGGAGCTATATTAAATTATTTTGCTTTATTACAATTAGGATTCGATCCTTTAAATGCTATCCCATATAGTCTTTTTCACGCATGTAGTTCCTTTAACAATGCGGGATTTGATATCTTTGGAAATGCTTCTTTATCGATGTATAAGGATAATTTCTTATTGATGTTTTCTACCTCTATTCTCATTATTTTTGGAGGTTTGGGATTTGTTTGTATTTTCGATGTTTTACAAAAAAGAAGCTTAAAAAAACTTTCACTTCATACAAAGATTGTTTTTAAGGCCACATTCCTAATTTTAGTGATAGGTTCTTTACTTACTAAGTTTACTAATTGGGATACGATTTCCTGGTCTGATGCAATTTTACAAACAATCTTTGCTAGAACCGCGGGATTTTATACCGTGGATATGGCAAGCTTAAGAAATGCATCCCTAATGATTTTAATGTTTATTATGTTTATTGGAGGATCTCCTTCTTCATGTGCAGGTGGTATTAAGACAACTTCTTTATATACCATGGTCAAAGCTGTATTAAGTTTTGCTTTTGGTAATAAAAGAACTCATTCTCATTATCGAGAAATCTCTAATGAATCGATATTTAAGGCCTTTGTTCTTGCTGTTGTTGCTTTTGCTTTTGTCTTAATTATGTCAACAATTATTATGATTATAGAAGTGAATATTCCTTTTAAAGATGTATTATTTGAATCCGTTTCTGCTTTTGCTACAGTGGGAACATCTTTAGGAATTACCCCTGAATTATCTTGGGGTTCCAAACTCTTATTATGTGTCTTAATGTATTTTGGTCGTTTAGGTCCAATTACATTTATCTCTTTATTAAATCGACATGCCTTCGCTACGAGCGATGATCCAGTAAGGTATGTAGAAGAAAAAATTATCATCGGTTAGGAGGCTATGATGAAAAAAAGTTTTGCGGTTATTGGTTTAGGAAGCTTTGGTTTAGCTTTAGTCGAGGAATTATCTAAATATACGGATAATATCATCGCAGTTGATTCTGTCGAGGAGCAAGTAGAAAAAGCAACGAAATTTATCAATCAATGTTTTATTCTTCAAGCAACAAATGAGGAAGCATTAAAAAGTATTGGAATTGAAAATATTGATCATGCAATTATCTGCTTTGGGACAGACTTAGAAGATACTATTTTAACACTCGTCAATTTAAAGAATCTAGGAGTTAAAAAAATAACTGTTCGTTGTGATAATGATCGTTATCTTCCTATTTTAGAAAAACTTGGAGCTACAGATATCTTTTCACCCCAAAAACTTGCGGGTATTCGATTAGGAAACCGTATTATTAATGATAACTTTGTCGATTTCTTTAATTTAACCAATGAATTTTCTATCGTTGAAGTCACCACGCCTGAACACATGCAAGAGATTTCTATTATTGATTTAGATTCCCGTAATAGATTTGGTGTTAACATCATTTTAATTCGCAGAAAGAATCAATCGATTGCACCTAAGGCGACAGATGTCATCATGGCAGGAGATCGAATCTTTGTATTTGGAAAACAATCTCAAATTCTTAAATTCTCTAACTCTTTAGTAGATGCTTAGAAATGACGTATTAGTTATGATATTTAAATCTCATGTTTAGTTATATTTCATGAGTATCTAGGCATAGTGCCTAGATTTTTTTGGAGAAAAGGATGGACATTTTACAAACTATTTTCTTAGGTGTCGGATTAGCTATGGATGCATCAAGTGTATCTATGACAGACGGTATGATTGAAAAAGAAATGAAAATACAAAAGATGTTTTTCATCGCTTTTTTATTTGGCTTTTTTCAAGGAATTATGCCTTTTATAGGCTTTGTCGCTGGCTCATTCTTTTCAGAGACTTTACTTCAATATATTCCTTGGATTGGCTTTTTCCTTTTGCTTTTCATTGGAGGTAAAATGATTGTTGAATCTTTTATAAAAAAAGAAGAAGATTTAAAAACATCATTCAGTGCCTTATTTATACAAGCAATTGCTACTTCAATTGATGCTTTAACTGCTGGACTCATCTATGTTGGTAAATCTTATAGTGAGGCTCTTGTTGCCTTTTTAATTATTGCTTTAATCACCTTCGCTCTTTCCTTACTTGCATTGTTTTTAGGAAAGAAATTTGGTAATCTATTAAAAAATAAAGCAACGATTCTTGGAGGAATCATTTTAATTGCCATTGGTATTAAAATTCTAGTCGAATCCTTTATTCACTAAACTTGAAATCTATATGAAAAGAATTTAAGATTTTAAAGAGGTTAGTTATGATTTTTCTTTATTTTATTCCTTTGATTGTTATTCTTATATTTCTTTTTATTACCTTTGTTTTAGCGCGAATTTCCTATAAGAAAATCTTTGAATTTCATTTTATTAATAAAGAAGATAGAGGTACATTTTTAAATGAAAAAGAATATACATTTTCAAATAAAAAAGGATATTTAAAAGGCTATCTATATGAAAATAAAAATTCAAATAAACTCATTATATTTGCACACGGATTACTTTCTGAACATAAAAATTACATGACAATTTATGAAAGATTATATCAAGAAGGTTATAGCGTATTTACTTTTGATGGTACTGGTGCAGGAAAATCTTCTGGAAAGGGAATTAAATCTTTATATCAAGCTGTCGAAGATTTAAAAGTCATCTTAAAAGAAATTAATACATGGGATGAATATGAAGAAATCGTTTTAATTGGTCATTCTCTAGGCGCGTATTCCATCACCATGTTATCTAAAGAATATAAAGAAAAAGTAAAAAAAGTAATCGCTTTTTCAGGATTTAAAGATCGTAAAGAAATATTAAATAAAACATCTATGAATAGGATTCCTAAATTTTTAAAATGGTGTTTAATGCCCTGGATGAATCTATTTGAAACTCTTGCTCATCCTATTAAAAAAGATGAAGTTTATTTAAACATTCAAGACACTAAAAATATTCACTATTTCTTTTTACATTCTTTAGATGATCATGTGGTTCCTTATTCCTGTTCTTTAGCGGAAATTTGCATAAAGCATCCCTTAGAAAATGTCAAAGTTTTTACTATTGATAAACGCGGACACAATGGCATTTTATATTCATCGTCTTGTAATGAATACCGCAATAGGATGCATCATCAATTTCATGAGATGAAAAAAGGAAAAAACATTAATTTTAGTGAATTTAAAAAGCAATATATTGATACTTCTTTATATGAAGTTTTTGATGAAGAAATCATTACACTTATAAAAGATTTCCTCGAAAAATAAAAAATCTATGTTAAACGATGTATTAGATAATTTATTAATTTGGTTTCGTCAAGAAAAAAGAAATTTGCCTTGGAGAAATAACCCTTCGCCATATGAAATTCATGTAAGTGAAATCATGCTCCAGCAGACAAGAATTGAAACCGTTATCCCATATTATTTAAACTTTATCAAGTTATTTCCAAATTATGATGCTTTAGCAAATGCACAAGATGAAGTTTTAATGAAAGCTTGGGAGGGACTTGGTTATTATTCTCGTGTAATGAATTTAAAAAAGGCTGCGCTTATCATCCATAATGAATACCACGATGAATTCCCTAAAGATTATCAAAAAGCTTTATTATTACCAGGAATTGGAGTTTATACCGCGGGAGCGATTCTTTCAAGAAGTTATCACTTACCTTATGCTGCCGTGGATGGAAATGTTTTAAGAGTTTTATCAAGATTTTTTCTTGATGAAGAAGATATTTCTTTAGAAAAAGTGAAGTTAAAATATAAATATGAACTAGAGAAATATATGAATAATGAAAATGCAAGTGATTTTATTGAATCATTCATGGAACTAGGTCAAACTCTTTGTCTACCTTCAAAAAATATACAATGTGAAAAATGTCCCTTGAAGACAAAATGTAAGGCAAATTTATTCTCTTTGCAAAATGAATATCCTAAAAAAATAAGTAAGACAGAAAAGAAGATTGAAAATAAAACATGTGTATTTTTATATGATGGGGTACAATATTATCTATTAAAAAAAGAAGATGGCTTATTAAAAAACATGTTTGGCCCTCTTATTTTTGATGGTCATTTATTGCAAAAAGATGTTGAAACTATACTTATTCAAGATGGATATAAAATTAAAGAAATTAAGGAGTTAAAAGATCAAAAACATATCTTTACTCATCGCATTTGGTTTATGAAGGGATATTTAGTTTATATTAAAACACCTAAAAATAAAAAAGATAGCTTTACTAAAGATGAAATTAATCATCAAGTTGCTATCCCTACTTGTTTTCAAAAGTTTTTAAAAGATTTATTGAATGAATTTTGAAGCATATATTTTAATTGCTTCGAAAGATTCTTTAGAAAGATCATGTTCGATTCTACATGCATCTTCTTTAGCAATTTCTACGGGCACTCCAAGATGAATCAAAATCGATGTTAATAATTTATGACGTTCATAAATTCGTGTAGCAATTTCTTTTCCTTTTTTAGTTAAGAGAATATAAGAATCTTTCGTAATCCGAATATAACCATTTTCATGAAGTTTTTTCATAGCTATAGAAACGCTAGGCTTAGAAAAATTCATGGACGTAGCAATATCAATTGCGCGAACTTTTCCTTTTTCTTCGCTAATCATTAAGATTCTTTCTAAATAATTTTCTTGTGATTCTTGTATTTTCATAATTTTCTCCAAGACCATTATAACACGAAAAACAAAAAAGATATTCATGTTTCTTGCCTAAATTTAGTGCAATTTCAATTTTTAAGAAAAAATATGATTTAAATTGTTCTTCTTCACTTACATGTACACCGTTTTCTCGAAACTATATTTTTATATTTTATTAAGAAAATATTATTTTTTTATCCATTTTTTGATGCTTTTGCTTTTTTAAAAACTTTTTTGCTCCAAAATTAAAATATGTATATAAAAAGAAAGACATCTCATCTCTAGGCAAGAGCATAAAGCAATTTAAACTTTTCTCATACTTTATTCCAGGAGGATTTTTAAATGTATTATTATGGGAATAGCCCGTTGTTTTTCGTCCCTTCTTATCCTGATGAAGAAATAAGACATACTAAGGATGAAGGAAAACTTGATCATAAAGAAAAAGCTTTATTTCCAGTAGATGAGGCTTTAGAAAAAGGAAATGCCTTTAGAGATGAATATAAAGGATATAAAAACTATGTACCAGTAAAATTAACTGCCAAAAAAGAGCAAGATATATTAATGCTTAATATTCAAGCATTTACATCCGCGGCTCATGATTTAGAGCTTTATTTAGATATCTATCCAGGCGATAAAAGACTCTTAGATAAATTCATGGAATATGCCAAAAAGGCCAATGAATTAATCGAGGAATATCAACAGAAATTTGAAACCCTAACACCAAGCAAAGCCAAGGATAAAAATGGCACATTTTCATATGTTTTAACCCCAAGTGTATGGTTAAAACTGAATTAAATAAGGGGGATTTTTATGTATACTTATCAAAAAAGAATGCCTTATCCGATTGATATTAAAAAGAAAGATGTTCGCTTAGCTAAATATATCTTAACTCAGTATGGAGGCCCTTATGGTGAACTTGGCGCAGCATTACGATATTTAAACCAACGTTTCACAATGCCAGATGAAAGAGGAAGAACTTTATTAACTTCCATAGGAACAGAAGAATATAGCCATGTAGAAATGATCTGTACCATGCTTTATCAATTAACACGCGGGGCAACACTACGTGAATTTGAAGAAGGTGGATTAGGTGGTCATTTTGCTACCCATGGAGCAGAAATCTTCATGACAGACTCTAATGGTCAAGATTTTAGTGTCACAGGGATTGGCGCAACTGGGGATTTCATCGCGGATTTAAGTGAAGATATGGCCGCGGAAGAAAAAGCAAGAGCAACTTATGAACATCTCATTGATTTATCACGTGACGAAGATGTAATCGAGCCATTACTCTTTTTAAGACAAAGAGAAATCGTTCATTACAATCGCTTTAAACAGATGTTAGAAGTCTATAAAAAAGAATTCAACCGTTAAAAATAGGGATTTAATATCCCTATCAAATTATTCTATTTCATTACTTTCTTTTTTCTTATGAACGACACGTTTTCTTAAAAACCAAAAGATGACAAGAATTTGAAATGCCGCGGGGATAACAAATAACATCCATAGATTATCAATCGGCATAAATACATTCATTGTGACAAATACAGAAGTAAATAAAGTCCAAACTAGCACTGAAACACAAATAAATGTGATGAGTTGAAAGCGATATATTGCTGAAAATACTAATAAAACAATAAATGAAACTGGAATGGCATAGATAAATGCTAAAAAAGAAGGAATTTGATTAGGTATAATTAGTTCAATTAAAGCAAAAACAACCGTGGCAATAAGCCAAACTAAACCCGCGGACATGAGAGCGATAATGCATTTGTTGGCTATAGAACGTTGCTTTTTTTCACGCGTAATTATAGTCGCATCATTTGCTATACTTAAATCTAAATGTACTAAATCATCTAAAGATACACCAAAAAATTCAGATATTTGGGTCAACACGATGATATCTGGTAAAGCTTCACCTCTTTCCCATTTAGAAATCGCTTTATCACTATAATTTAGTTTTTCTGCGAGTTCTAATTGAGTCATACCACTTTGTTTACGAAGCAAAGCAATATTTCTTGGTATAGTCTTTAATACCTTTTCTTGAATTTTTTCATTCGTTTCCATGTCTATATATTAAAAAATTGATATTTATTTGTCAACGTTTTTGCACTTTCTACCATTAGTAGAGTTCAGAAAAGTCAACTCTACTAAATAAAGAATTGCAGTAGAGAGCAAAATTAGGGAATAGAGAATAAAAAAACATACTTATGTTATAGTCTTAATGTACACAAAAAGTGTAAAGGAGGAAATTATGATACAAGCAATTACAAAAGCAAATTCAATTTCACTTTATCAATGGTTCGAGGAAAAAGGATTCCAAGGTAGTAAACAAAATTTTGATGATGAATTATTTAATAAAGATATCTTTTCATTTGAAAGAGTCTTTATCTCTGAAACTGAAGGACAAATCACTGGATTTATCCAATATGGAAAAAATAGCGAAGGAAAAGGAATTATCCGTCTTCTCCATATGAATAAAGAGGAAGAAGGAAAAGAACTTCTTTTTAGAGCATTAACCTATTTTTACATGTTCCATATTGATACGATCATCGTTTTAGATGAAAAGTATGGTATTTCAAATGTTCAAAATGCAGGCATGGAAATGAATGAAATGGTGAAAAATTTATTTTCATCCTTTCGTTTATCAAATGTAGAAGCACAATCGATTTCTACATTTCACTTTGTACAAGCTTAATTAGAGCAATAGTAATCTCCATATAAAAAGCTATGGATTCCATTTATTGAGCCATAGCTTTTTTATAAAACTTTTATCTTTACCTACTAAAAAAGAGTCGACATATAAGCCTCTCTTTTCTTGTGATTTGTTATTCTTTATTTAGTGCGTTCATGGCACGATTTTGCTTTGATAATGTGTTAAATTTAAAATCCGTAATACCTACTTCACTAAGAACTTTACGGCAGATTTCTTCTGCACGATCCATCGAAGAGGCTTCCACTTCAATTTCATAATCTGTTGTGTTTGAATAGGTATTTCTATCTAAACTTAATAAACCATCTTCAACATTCATTTCAATCCGTTCAGTATGAAGAGTAGCTAAGATTTCTAGTTGATTAGGATTAAATCCTAACATTTCTAAGAATAATTTGATATCACCTGTAGGAAACACGTTGGTTCTTTCAAAGTTTTCATATTCTCTCCAGGAAATGACCTGATTCTTTTCAAGTAAGCCCTCACTTAAGGGAGTTTTTAAGGTAAGCATAAAATCTTCTTTTTCTCTAATACGAAGTGCAATATCATTATGCTTTAGAATTCTTTCTTTGCTATCGATATAGTAATTCGTTTGACGTACCTTACGATACTTATCTAAACCTAAATGATTTACTAAAAGATCATATTGTTCCGCGGTTAACAGGACTTTTGCTTCGATTTCAATATTTGAATTCATAATAAAATCTCCTCTTCAAATTTAACAAAGATATGATACAATAATTATGATTGAAATTCCATAAAAGGAGACTAATCGATGAAATATTTTATATGTACCCGAGATGATGTAAATTCTAAGATGTTAAAAGATAAAATTCATGATGCTTTAAAAGAAGCTAATAATATCTTAGATGAAAAAAATCCTGATATTGTCATTTCTGTTGGAGGAGATGGTACTTATCTTCGTGCAGTTCATCAATTTCTTAATCAAGTTGACCATGTTAAATTCATCGGTATTCATACAGGAAAATTAGGTTTCTTTTGTGAGTTTACAAGAAATGAAGTTGATGATTTAATTGATTCACTTTTAAATAAGAAACCAGTTATCATTGAACATCACTTATTAGATATTGAATATAAGAATCAACATTATTATGGAATTAATGAAGTTCGTGTGGAAAATCCCTATAATACGATGATTTGTAATGTATATATTCAAAATGAATTATTAGAAAATTTTCGTGGAAATGGGTTAAATTTTTCCTCGACCACAGGGGCATCTGCCTATAATCGATCTCTAGGAGGTCCTTTAATTGACCCTAATTTAGAGACAATCACCATGGGAGAAGTTGCTTCCATAAATCATAATGCTTATCGCTCTTTAAATTCTTTTTTAGTTTTAGGAAAAGGAAACATCATCCGTTTACAAGGGAATTTTAAACGTTGCTTAATCGGTTATGATCATCAATTTGTCAATATTGATTCTTCTTCAATTGATGATGAAATAATCGTCACATTGTCGGATAAAACTGTTAAATCTTTACATTATAAAGATGTCAGTTATTTTTATAGATTAAGAAAGGCTTTTGTTGCGGATTAATATGGAAAATATACAATTTTTAGGACTAAATTTAATCGTATGGATTGCTTTAATTATTGCAGTCATTATTATTGCTATAGGATTTATCATCTTTTTAACAAAGAAAAAGAATAAAAGAATTGCTCAAGAAAAAGTGATGCGATCAGAAAATCTTTTATCTGCGCTTGGAAATAGTGAAAACATTCTTTCCTTTGAAGCAAAAGAATCAAGAATTAATCTATCTTTAAAAGATTATTCTTTAATTGATGAAGCAAAATTAAAAGAACTTGGTGTCAGCAGTATTGTTAAAACCACAAAAAAGATTACTCTTGTCGTAGGTCATAGTGCATCGCAAGAAATCGTCGATTTTATTAAAGATCATCAAAACTAAAACATTCTATAAGGATAAGGCATTCTTTTCATCCTCATATAAGGATAGTTTTGCATATACCCATTCTGTGAATTTGAATATAAAGGCACCCCATATGGATAGTTTGAATACATTGGATAATATCCTCCATAATTATAAGAAGGATAGCTAGGTACATAAACTGGTACCTGTTTTGCTGGAGCAAATAAGCCTCCAAGGAGCGCTCCGCCTAAAAAAGGAATTAAAACTTCGCCAAAACGCTCGTTATCGTTTACTTCGCGATAAAATGGTTCTACATAACGCATAAAAAAACCTCCCTTATAGACTATGGAGATTTTATTTATTCTTTTAGATGAATGCCTAGAGATAATAAATCTTTTTTTATTTCTTGAAGAGGTAAACCAATAACGTTATCTTCTTCTCCTTCTATTTTTTCTATCAAGGGGAATTCTTTATCTTGAATTCCATAGGCTCCTGCCTTATCTAAGGGCGATTTAGTAGCAATATATGCTTTAATCAATTCATCACTTAATTTATTAAAATAAACTAAAGAAGTTACTTGTCTTGTAATAGAAATATTGTTTTCTTTGGAGTAAATAGTATAAAAAGTAGATACTTCATGAACTCTTGAAGAAAGTTTTTTTAGCATATCAAAAGCATCATCTTCATCTTTTGGTTTACCTAAAACTTGTTCATCTAAAATGACAACAGTATCTGCGCTGATGATTAAAGAAGAGGGATGAGTTTTAGCTATTTCTTGCGCTTTTATTAAAGATAGCATATTCAAAGGATATTGATCTTCATCAATATTTGCAGGAATAATTTCAAAATTAGATAAAATCTTATGAAGAAGTTCTTTCCTTCTTGGAGATGCTGAAGCTAAGATAATATGCATATTTTATAACCTATTCATAATTAATGGGATAACCATCGGGGTGCGTCTTGTATTTTTATAAACCATATCTAAAACAGTGCTACGAATGGTGTTTTTGATATCTCCAAAAGTAACTTTGCTTTTCAAAAGATTTTTTAAATCGTTTTCTAATTTAGTATTTGTCTCTTCAAGAACTTTTTCAATTTTCTTATCAAAAAAGGAAAATCCAATAGTAACAATCTTTGGTTTAGCAAGTAAGATGTTTTTACGCGAATCAATGGCAATTAAGATTCCTAATACACCTTCGTCCGCTAAAAGCTCACGATCTTTAATTACAGCTTTAGAAAGACCATTTATGTCCTTTCCATCAAGGAAAATATCATCTGTATGCACGTGTTCCCCTCTCTTCACCTTGTGATTTTGAAGAATTAAAACCTCACCATTTGCTAAAACAAATGTGTTCTCTTTTGGCATACCTAATTGATTTGCTAATTCTGCATGCATTCTTAACATGCGATATTCTCCGTGTACAGGCATAAAGTATTTGGGATGAACAAGTCTTAACAATAATCTTAATTCCTGTCTAGATGGGTGACCTGAAGCATGTAAATTTGTCAAAACAGAATTTGTTAATACGTTTGCGCCTATGCGTGTCAATTGATTGACGATACGATTAACTGATGCCGTATTTCCAGGAATTGGTGAAGAAGAAAATACGACAGTGTCTCCAGGCATAATAGAAAATGAGGCATGTTCTCCATTAGCGATACGAGAAAGCGCCGCTAAAGGCTCGCCTTGAGATCCTGTACATATAATACAAAGTTCATTTGATTTTATATTTTTAATATTATCTAAAGAGATAATTGATTCATCAGGAATTTTAATATAACCATATTCTCTTGCCAAAGTAATCGTAGATTCCATTGAACGACCTAAAATTGCTAGTTTTCTATGGTATGTAACACAAGCTTCTACGATTTGTTGAACACGGGAAACATTACTAGAGAAGGTCGATATGATTAATCTTCCAGGTGTTTTAGAAAAAATATCATTAATGGAAGAAATTACAGTTCTTTCAGATGGAGTAAACCCTTCTCTTTCGACATTTGTAGAGTCGGATAAAAATAAATCTACACCTTCTTCTCCGAGTTGTGCAATTTTGTTTAATGAAATGGTTTGGCGGACAGGAGTTAAATCTACTTTAAAGTCACCCGTAGTCATAATTCTTCCGTGTGGAGTATCCACACATATTCCATAAGAATCTGGGATGGAATGAGTCATATGAAAAAATTGAACTTTAAAAATATCACGTACATTAATTTTCGTTTCTTCATCTATTTCTACAATTGCCACTTTATCTTTTATATTATTTTCACTGATTTTATTTCGAATTAATGCCGCGGCTAATTTAGGGGCGTATATTGTTGGAATAAAAACATTTTGGAGTAAATAAGGAATGCCTCCAATATGATCTTCATGTCCGTGAGTAATAAATAGTGCCCTAATTTTATTACGCATATTTTTTAAATGCGTATAATCAGGGATTACATAACTAACTCCATATACACTTTCTTCAGGGAACATAACCCCTGCATCAATAATGATTAAATCATTGTCTGTTTCTAGACAATACATATTTTTCCCGACTTCACCGAGACCTCCTAAAGCATAAACTTGCACAGGAGAACATAATCCTAACGAATTATCCATAAGTTTCTTACACTCCGTTTCAAAAAAAGTGGTATTATCCGATATCTTTTTTCTTCAAGAACATTATAAAGAGTATTGATATGAAAATCAAAACAAAAAATAAAATTTTTTCAAAGCTAAATTAATTCAGAATTCGGTTTTATTTCTAAGGGATTTTGCTTATTGATTCGGTCATAATAAAGAATACCCTCTAGATGATCAAGCTCATGTTGTAAAACAATCGCATCATACCCATAAGCAGTAATTGTAATATCTTTATTTTGAACTAAATCAAAGGCTTTCAAAACAATTTTATAATAACGATATACATACCCTTCTTTATCCTCTTTTACAGATAAACAACCCTCTCCTCCACGTAAGGCACAAAGTTTAGCAGAGTTTGATACAATTTTAGGATTTACTAAAGCATAAGAAACAACCTCTTCTTTGCCGTTTTTACCCGTTTTTGTATAATAAATCACATACATTCTTTTCTTTAATCCGATTTGGGGGGCAGCAAGTCCTACGCCTGAACGGATATGATGTTTTTCTGCGTATTTTTCATCTTGACTTTTCTTTAAATAATCTAACATAGACCATAAAGTTTTTTCATCATCTTTAGAAAGAGGAAGGGAAACAGGTTCGCATCTTTCTCTTAAAATCTTACTTTTGTCATCATAAATCTTTAACATGCATTTTACCTCATGCACATTGTAGCAAACTCAAAAAATGAAGTAAAGAATTTAGAAAAAAACGGGCGATTCACCCGTTTAATCTATCCACAATAGGAACAGGAAGAACGATTTGCGAAGCACTTATTGTTTCCAAAATTACAACCAATGATCACTAATAAGATAAAGATTACAAGTATAAAAGCAAAAACGCCGCCCCAAGAAGCTCCTTGGTTTGTTGGCATATAGTTATATCCCCCTTGAGGATAACCATAGTTTGTATAATACATACCTTACCTCCTAGTGTAATTTATGCAAGTAATGTGAATTTGTTCAAGATAGTTATCTGTTCACTTTTTCTAGTTTTTGCATAAGTTAGAATGGGTGATTCTATGCACGACCATTTTGAACAATTTCGCGAATTTGTCAAAGATAAACCTTTTCTGCAACAAAAAGTTAAAAATCATGAGACAACTTGGCAAGAACTATATGAGCATTTTGATTTATATGGAGAAAACGATGCTCTTTTTAAAATGCCTCAAAAAGAAGAAAAAAAGGAAACACAAAAAGAGGAGAAAAAAGATGAAGATTCCTTATCTTCTATATTTAGTCTTTTATCTGGACTTGATGTCGATAAACTTTCAGATGGATTAAATGGAATGAAAAAAGTGTTAAATATTCTTTCTGAAGTAACAAAAAGCGATGATGGGGTTAAGTTTTCTAAAAAAAATAAGACTCGCCCCTATCAAAAGGAGGAAGATTGATGAGGAGTGATATCATTGCTAAATTAGAAAAAGATGAAGATTATTTTATCTTCTTAAGAGAGAATCCAATTTGGCATAAAAGATTATCAAGAAATCCAGAAGATTTTCCTTTATTTATAGAAGAATATAAATTAAAAAGAAGAAAGCGTTTTGTGGATCGCATGGAAGATTTATCCATGATGGTCACACTTGCTAAAGAGTTAATGTAGTATTTATTTTTCTTCACCTAAATAAAGTTTATTAAAAAAGAAAAGTATGCTAAACTTAAAAAGGTGAAAACAATGGATTTATACGAATTAAAACTAAAAAAAATGGTAAATTTAATTAAAAATATGGAAGAAAGAAAAGCTCTTCTTGATGTGGAAAATGAAATTTATGCTTCAGATCAAAGTCTTAGTAAAGTTGTTGCATTTCAAAAAGCACAATCATTATTTGAGGAAGCTTTAAAATATAATTTAGAAAATAAAGATGAATTGAAAATGAAATTAATCGACGCAAAAAGGACAATGGATAATGATGAAAAAGTAGCAAAATATAATAGTTTATATCTTATTGCTAGTGAACCAACTTTATATTTAGAACAAAAGCTTAAAGAAATTTTTAAAATAGATGGAGAAAATAAATGCTAAGAATTATCGCTGGAAAATATAAATCACTACATATTGACGCACCAAATGTATCTACAACTAGACCCACGACTGATAAAGTAAGGGAAGCAATCATGTCTTCTTTACAAAATGAAATAAATTCTTGCCGTGTTTTAGATCTTTTTGGAGGTTCAGGTGCTCTAGGTTTAGAGGCTCTTTCTCGTGGCGCAGCCTCTTGTGTTTTTTGCGATTCATCCAAAAGTGCTATTAAAACCATACGTAATAATTTAAATAAATTAAAAGAAGAGCACGCGGAAGTCTTTTTAGGGGATTATCGTCAAGTTTTAAAGCAATTAGGCAAGAAAAATTATCAATTTGATCTCGTCTTTATTGATCCACCATATAAAATGAAAGAAGCATATGAAATTGTTCGTTCTTTATTAAAAGAATATCATTTATTAAGCGAACATGCCCTTTTAGTCGAAGAATCAGATACACCCTTAAATGGAACATACGGAAAAAGTAAAGACTATCATTATGGAATCGTTCATGTTAGAATTACAAGGGAGGTAACTCTATGAAAATTGCACTTTATCCAGGAAGTTTTGATCCAGTGACAAATGGACATATGGATATTTTAAACCGTTCCTTATCTCTTTTTGATAAAGTTTACGTATGTGTCGCGTCAAACCCTAATAAAAAAACAACATTTAGTCTTGAAGAACGTATAGATATGTTAAAAAAGAGTACTCAAGATTTAAAAAATGTCGAAGTTACTTACACAAATGATTTAGTTATTACAAAAGCAAAGGAACTTGGAGCTTCTGCGATTGTTCGTGGATTACGTGCAGTAACAGATTTTGAATTTGAATTTCAGCTTGCCGCGTCCAATAGCTATATTGATTCAAATATTGAAATGGTATTTTTAATGTCCTCGGTTGGCCTTGGTTTTATTTCATCGTCTTCAATTAAAGAAATGGTATCTCATCATGTTGATGTTAAAGATTTAGTACCTCCGATTGTAAATGAATATTTAAAGCAAAAATATCAAAGTCAATAAAGTTGTGAATATGCCTAGAAATAGGCGTATTTTCATATGCTTTAATAAGGGAAAATCTTGATCTATTAAACTTATTCCTACAAAACTAGATATAGATGTAAAACTTAAAAGAAAGGAAAGAAAGAATAAGCTTTCATTTCTTTTTAACGCATGCACAAAATAACCAGAATAAGAAAATTCTATTAGCATCGATAAAGGGGACATATTTTTATAAATAGATAGACAAGAAGCAAAACCATAATTCCATAGTAACGTCGTTACAAAAATAATTGAAAATGTTTTTAATGAAGAAATAATTGAATGATTTAGTTCTATTTTGATTTCATTTTTATCTCTAATTTGTCTATCTTTCCTAAAACGTATCGAAAAAAATAGATAAATAAGAATTTCTACTAGATATAAGATAAAGAAAAGTTCAATATCCTTTTGATCGAGAGCATGTAATATTAATAAAGAATATAGATATGGAAAAGAAATACCTCCAAAAGAGAAAAGAAGAAGATTTCTTTCTTCTTTACTGATTACTTCATCTTTTTTTAATTGATTTAAAAATGGAAGAGAAGAAGGACAACCTAAAAACATCGTAAATAGGACAATCATAAAATGCGCTAAGGAGGGATGATTTTTCATTAACTTATGAATAATTCCTAGAGAAAAAAATAATTCACTTAGTAATATCATAGGAAATAGACTAGGGAACACATGTTGAATAAAAATTGTTAAAATGTCTTTTGTTAAGAAAATAATTTCTTTATAAAAGATTAAACAATATATGAAAAAAAGAAAATAGCAAGGGATAAAAGCCTTTTTCATAATTCAAGATATGAAAATCTTTTATCAAAACATGCTATTTAATCTAAGTCTAAAAGAACAATTTTTTTAAGTTCGTTTGTTTTTTTCATATCGATGATTCTTTGATTCGATGATCCACGGAAATAAAGTTCAGGATCTTTTAATTCTTCGACAAATCTGCCGTCAATTAATACATCGATTTGGTTTAAAAATTCATTTGTTTTAGGATCATTTCTAGCAATTAATTCTTCATAGGTATAACCTGTATAGCACCAAAAATCAAAATTAGGTTTAATTTTTTTAACTTCATAAAGAAAGTCTAAGACTCCTTCGACATTTTGAGGGCACAAAGGCTCTCCACCTGTAAAAGTAACCCCTCTTAAGATAGAATTTTCTTGAATTCTAGCTAAATAAAGATTCTTATCATAAGGTTTACCATAAGAAAAATCTTGAGCTTCAGGATTATGGCAACCCTTACAATGATGAGGACAACCTGAGACAAATAAGACGAATCTCCAACCTAATCCGTTAGAGATACTTTCATCATAAAATCCTGCAATATTCATTTTTTATCTTCATCAAATCCGTCGTGCGTAACTCGATCATGAAGTTCTGCAAGTTTTGCAGAATTCCATCTCGAAGTTGTACCAACTAGATAACCAGTAATACGTTGAATCGTATCAATATCATGACTTCCACATTTTGGACATTGTTCAAGGTTGGCGTCGGAATTTTCAAATCCACAATTCATGCATCTTGAGCGAGTGTGATTGATACTTCCATACCCCATATTGTATTTATCCATTAAATCTACGACCGCGGTCACTGATTCAGGATTTTTAACAGCATCACCATCTAATTCGATATAAAAGATATGACCTGCACGAGTTAAATCGTGATAAGGTGCTTCAATTTTTGCCTTATGTTCTGCAGTACATTTATACCAAACAGGAACATGGTTTGAATTGGTATAATAATCTTTATCTGTTACTCCCTTGATGATACCAAATTCTTTCTTATCAAATTTAGTAAAGTGACCAGATAATCCTTCCGCGGGAGTTGCAAGTACTGAGAAATTTAAGTTATATTTTTCTGCATAGCCTAGACAATAATCACGCATCGCAGTGATAATTTTTATACCTAATTTTTGAGCATTTTCATCTTCGCCATGATGCTTTCCTACTAAAGCAACAAGGCATTCTGCTAAACCGATAAAACCAATTGAAAGAGTACCATACTTTAAAACTGGTTCTACTTGATCATCAGGATTTAAGTTTTCACTTCCCATCCACATTCCTTTCATTAATAAAGGGAATTGTTTTGCAAGTGCAGTACATTGAAATTGATAACGTTCATATAATTGTCTAGCGGTTAAATCACAATAATATTGAAGTCGGTTCATAAAAATACGAATGACAGTATCTTTATAAATTTTATTCATATATTGTTCACTATCTTCACCAATTGGAAAAGAAAGACCTGTTCTTTCTTGAGCAAGATGTGCTGCTTCGATAGCTAAACGAGGTAAATTGATTGTAGAGAACGATAAATTTCCTCGACCAATAGATGTTTTTTCACCAAAACGGTTTTCAAAAACACGGGTTCTGCATCCCATTGTAGCGCATTCATATTTATAGCGGTTTGGATCATCTTCTTTCCAAAGATTATTTTGATTAAAAGTAGCATCTAAATTGATGTAGTTTGGAAAAAATCTTTTCGCGGTGACTTTACAGGCAAATTGATATAAATCATAGTTTTTATCCCCAGGTAAATAGTTAATGCCTCTTTTCTTTTTCCAAATTTGAATTGGGAAAATCGCAGTTTCATGATTTCCTACACCTTCAAGCGTGGAATTTAAAATTTCACGAATAACACATCTTCCTTCCGCGGAAGTATCCGTGCCATAGTTTATACTTGAAAAGACAACTTGATTTCCTCCACGAGAATGAATAGTATTCATATTGTGAATAAAAGATTCCATAGCTTGATGGACACGATTTACAGTGTTATTAATTGCCACTTGAATATAATG
>CANQTY010000005.1 GCA_947626895.1 uncultured Bacilli bacterium | reverse complement strand
ATCCTTTCTGTGGTTATTATAACAATTTTTAATTTCCTATACTAGAAAAAACAACACTGTGCAAAGAACTATTGAAAAACTTTAAAAACTTTTTAAAAAGATCATTTGTATATTATTCAAATGACCTTCATATTTATTTAAAATTAGCTAAAAACAGGTTGTTTAGGAAGTTTTTTTAGAACTTTTCATATCAACTAATTCTGCAAGACCTTCATAGATTTCAACTTGTCTATAAAATTGAGCATACCAACAAAGCTTTTTAAAAGTTAAATGATAAGTACGAATAAATTCTTTAAAAATTCTTAGATAATATGGAACTTCAATAAGCCATCGATTTTCTTTAGATAGTAAATCTAAAAATTGTAAATATCTTACATTTTCATTAGTAATTTTAATTACAGGTTTTACTAAATGAATAAAAGCATTAGGAACATCGTGTTCATAACGAGTCTTATTCGATGCGATAAAAGTACAACGAGGAACTTGAGTTGATAAACCAAGTTGATTTATTAGCGATGCGCCAGTTTCATAACCAATTATATTATCTTGAGTGCCTAAATACTTTCTAAACATAATAGCTTTGTAATTAATAGGTACTAATCCTCCGAATATTGAATCGGCAGTCTTATAATAAATGCCTTTTTGATAACGCAAAAAATAAGGATGTTTCTTTTCATATCGTCTTAGACTCATATTCACTGTAGATTTTTTTACATCTTTTATTTTAGATTGAACATATTTATAAACATCATTAGTGAAAATTGGACTCATTACTTCTTTTGTATTTACAAATTCATCAATACATTCGGTGATAGTCATAAAACAATTCTCCTTTTTATGTTGTTTTCTTTGAGTAAAAAATAATAATTTTTACGAAAAGATAATAACATAATTTACTTAATTGAACAATAAAAATGAAAATAAGTTAAAGCCATCTCTATCTTTATTTAAAGATTGTTTAAAGCAAAAAAGAGCTGGTTTCCCCTTAAATATGAGAAAATTAACTCTTTTTAAATTAGTGATTTAGAAATTAGATTTTCTTTTTAGCTTTTAAAATTGCAAGAATAATTGCAAGAGCACTAACACCAACGCCTGCACTGACTCCAACGACTATAGGAACGACATTATTTTCATTTCCTCCATCTTGAGAATTTGCTGTTGAATCCATACTCGTATGTGAATTACTGTTAAAGGAAGTTATTGAACTAGAAGCACTAGAGCTTGTTTCACTTGATGTTACTTGTGAAGATTGACTACTACTTGTAGAGCCACCTGGATTCACTGCTTCTTTATATTTATGTATTTTAAACACTTGAGTGTAATAAATATAATCTTTATTATTTTGTCTTACTGTATAAGAAGCAATAACATCATAATAATCGCCTTGATCTTCTAATTTAAAGACTTTTCCTTCAACATCTTCTTCTGTTCCATTATATTTTTCTACTTTTAATTTTATAGGACTATTAACGCCTATTGTAGCGCCACTTTCTAAACTAACTTCTATACCTTTTACGTATTTAACATAATTACTATAATAATCAGGACAATCGGTTGTAACTCCTAAATAACCATTATTTGGAACATTATTTTCTAAAGATGATGTATTTTCAAATGTCCAATACCAACCGATTGAGCCTCGATCTCTTAAGAATTGCTCGTTAAATTCTTTTGTTATTTTAATTTTTTTATTTGTATAATCAAAATCATAAATCATACTATGTTCACACATCGTTGTTAATAATGGTGCATAAGCTTCCTCATTTAAGGTATTTCCTATATATCGATTCGAGTTTAAATACGCGACAGACATATTAGGCATTAAACTTCTTATCACATCTATAAAATCTATATTAAAGGAAATAAATATCACACGATCTTGAAACTTATAGTTATCAATAATTTGTTTTACACATTGCACTGTATCGCTTATTCTTATAGGATTTTGTACATCATCAAAACTTTTAAATTCTAAGATTAAAACCACATCTTCTTTTTCTTTCATGGCATCAAAAATATCCTCTAAGGTGGGAATTTCTTCTAGTCCAAATTTATCCAATTTATATTGTCTTAACTCATCTAAAGTAAATGAATCGACATTCCCTGTCCCATTAGTGGCACCTTCAATATTACGATTATGCATCATAACAACTCGATTATCTTTCGTTAGATAACAATCTAATTCTAGATGCGTTGCTCCTGCTTTCATTGCCGCCTTAACACCTGAAACTGAATTTTCGTTACAACTATTTGGTAATCCTCGATGCCCCGCATTAAACACAGGATGAATATAACTATTTTCCTCATATGTATCAAATACATTATAAATATGCTGATAATCATGAGAAATTAGTCCATAACAAGAACTATTAATCATGTTAGCTATTGTTAAATCTGAATCATTATCATCAAGTTGTACCCAAACAGTTTTAAATCGAGCCTGAATATAATTAATATTTTCTTGATTTGCTTGAGATTTAGATAAAACTGCAACATTCGCAAGATTTTCATTTGAATTTCTTACAACTAAACCCATGGTTACAGGTTGATCTTCATAAGAAATAATTCCTCTTATTTTAGGAAAACCTTGCCTTACTTTTTGCACTAAATAATCGCGTTTAGAATAAACTGCCATATCTAAAATATGATGTTTATTATTTAAAAAACTTATTAATGCAATTGCTTCAGATTCTTCTTCAACTTCAACGACAGGAATCATATCTTTTTTTAAGACATCAAGATATATACTTTCAAAAGAAGCGATGACATTATCTTCTTTATCAACAATATTTTGATCTTTATTCATTCTTAAGATGACATTGGATGGTTTCATAACATTATTCTTTAGTGTTTCTAAATCTTCACTTGATTCAACTTTACTAACCACGGTAGGAAAGTTAATCAAATTCTTTTTATCATATTGATATGTTTTTACTAATTGCTCATCTAAATCAATTTCTTTTTCTTCTTCTTTTTCCTCGACTTTCTCTGCATTCGGGGTAATTCTAATCTTTTTAATTCTCATTGTACATTTATTTGCTAAAATAGCAAATCCTCCAGTTTTAGGAAAACTACTACCCAGAAGATTATTAGTATATTTTGTAGATGCATCATATTGTGTTACAAGATGAGTATCCATATAATGTTTTACTGTATTTCCTTCCATAGTAATCGTTAATTGATGATATTCTCCATCAGATAATAAGGATGGTCCCTGTTTAGCAGAATCATCTTTAAATGATCCATTAGAATAAATTACAGAAGAAGCAGATTGACCATTCATACGATAATTCATGAATAATCCATTTAGATAATCATTAACTTCATTTGTATGGTATGCTACACCTACAAATCTAGATTCATTTAAATATGAATCAATTTTAAAATCCATTGTAAAAGTAAAGTCTTCATATGTTTCCAATCCTTCTATTTTATAAAAAGAGCCATAATATAGATGAGCTCTTGCGCTTTCACCCTCAACTTTATCATTGTAAGTATGTGATATTACAACTTCATTATTTTCTACTCTTGACGTAGTATAAGCTATATCTGCTTTATCATATAAAATCCAATCTTCTGGAAATGAGCTAAATGATTCATAAATTACTTCATTTTCGTTTGTTGCTAAATTTAAGGGTTGTTTAGGTAATGTTCCCATGTAACAGGAAAATGATGTACATAGAACTGCCATCATTTTTATTCCAAAATTAATCATCGTGAAGGATCCTTTCTTCTTTATTTAAATTGTAACCCCTTACAAGGGTAAAAGTAAAGGTATTTTTTAATTTTGTTAAAAAATAGAATGTTTTAAGGATAATTATTCTATTTATAATTTTATTAAATTACCTATATTCAGCCATATTTTTTAATTTATTTTAAATTTTAACTTTAATAAATAATTCTTCAAATTTATTGAAATTTAAACGAAAAAGCACAATTAAAAAGAAAGTCTATATATAGATTTTATTATAGAACTTTTATTAATAAATTCTAAAAAAGCCCTATGAATAGGACTTTGTAGATTCCATTTATAGAATTAACTAATGATTTTAATTTAAAGTACAATGTAACCAAATACGTAATTGAATACTTTAAAGCAATAACCACAAGATTCTTCAAGCACGGAAATAAAGCTATTATAATCTTGTGAGCTTTTATATTTTTCGATAGCATCAATTAATTTGAACGCTCCATCATCAGCGATTTCCATCATTTGCTCATATGCCATATGATAAGCTTCATAGAAACATTCAGGATTATGTTTTCTTGCCATTTCTCTAATTCTTGCAGAAAGGGCAACAAATTCATTAAATCGCTCACGACTCCAACGATATTTTTGAGCATTTTTTACTTTATCTATATATATTTTATATAAATAATCTTTTTCTCTTACAAATGCATTATAAATCGTATTATAGTCATATGAATTAATTGCAGTACGTAATCTTGAGCCACTATCATAAGATAATTCACTTATTTCAGAAGAATTTGCAAAACTAAATGCATATGATACGCAATCATAATCATGCTTACGAGCTAAATTAAGCACTTTGATATAAGTTTTATCAAAGTTATAAAAATCATTTACTGTCCATTCATTCATAGTTTAAATCTCCTTATATTATATATAATTAATCATCATCGATATAGTCAAATAATGATAATTGTTCTACGTCTTCTTTTTCAGGTTTAATTGTTTCCACCTTTTGGGGTATTTCTACTCTTGTATCCATATTAACACTCGGTACATCATATTGATGCATATCTTCTATATCAGCTTGAATTTCAAAATTTAAATTCTTTTTAAGATAAGCATCTAGAGGTTGAATCTTGACATCGGTTAAATCAATTTCACTCGATTGATGATTTTTAAATATCGCCGTAATTTTACTAACTTCTTCCCCTTTCTTAATTAATCTTGAAGCGACTAAATATTGTAAATCGCTTTTAAAGGTTTTAAATAAGGGAGTTTTCATACCAAGACGCGCGGTATGAATGATATTTTTTACATCCACAAGACGGATTGCATGATGATGAGTTAATAATAGAAGACGATAATTTTCATTGGGTTCTAAAACATAACTATCCACGATCGTGGCTTTTTCTTTTCCAAAGCTGATGGCTTTTACACCTTTAGCTCTTAAAGAAACAGAAGATACTTCATTTTCATTATATAAAGAAGCTTGGCCTGAGCTTGTTAAGATGAGAATATCATCATTTCCATGAGAAATTTTTGCACTGATTAAAGAATCATCACTACTTAATTGGAAGCAACGGATAGGTCGAGAAAAACGAGTAACTTCAAATTCTTTAAGTAAAGAACGTTTTACTTGACCAAGTTTTGATACCATTACCACTTGAATTCCTTCTTTAAAATCTGAGACAACAATGCCTGAAACGATCTTTTCATTCCCAGAGATGCTAGAAATTTCATTAATATGTTTTCCTTCTTCTTTCCATTTTGTATCAAAAAGAAGATAAACAGGGATAAATAAATAATTTCCTAAAGAAGTAAAAGCTAATAAATAGTCTGTTGTATAACACTTAATGACCCCTTTGATGACATCTCCTTGTTTAATTCCTGTTTCACTTCCTAAAGAGGAATTATAAGAACGAACTTGACATCTTTTAAAGTAACCATCGCGAGTAAAGACAACGACGGTTTCTTCTTTTGTCACTAAAGAACGCTTATCCACGGATAAATCTAAATCTTCTTGTTGGAAAGAAGTTCTTCTTGCATCTGCGAATTTATTTTTAATTTCTGTTAAGTCATGAGCAATTAATTTATTCATCAAGGTCGGTGAGGATAAAAGTTCTTCTAAATCATGGATGGTTTTACGAAGCGTTTCTGCTTCTTTTTCTAAAGTAGTTACATCAGTATTAGATAATCTATAAAGTTGTAAAGCTAAAATAGCATCCCCTTGAGCCTCACTAAATCCACATTCGCTTATTAATCTAGCTTTGGATTCCTGGCGGTCTTTTGAAGATCTTATTAAATGTACCACTGTATCAATCATGGAAACCATCTTGATTAATCCATCGACGATATGTAAACGATTTTTGGCTTTTTCTAAATCAAAATTTGATCTTCTTGTAATCACATCGATTTGATGCTCAATATAACAATCAATGGTATCTAATAATCCTAAAGTTCTTGGGCGATTATGATCGATAACTAACATATTAAACTTAATCGATTGAGTTAAAACACCTTTCGAAATAATAAACTTACGAATATTTTCAATATCCGCGTCTTTTTTCACATCAATGACAATGGATAATCCATCTTTATCGGTTTCATCACGAACTTCTAGAATGGCATTTAAGTTATTTTGGAAACGACATTTATCGATGTCATTCACAAGTTCTGATTTATTCACTCCATAAGGGATTTCAGAGATAACAATCTGGTTACAATCTTTTAATTCTCTTAAAGATGTTTTTGCCATCAAGCGAATTAATCCCTTGCCTTTTTCATAAATTGATGGGAGTTCATCAACATTTAAAATAACTCCACCAGTTGGAAAATCTGGGCCTAAAATAAATTGCATTAAATCTTGAGTGGTGGCATTTTTATGATGAATACGATAGATGGTCGCATCGATTACCTCGCCAAGATTATGCGGGGGAATATCCGTTGAGGCACCCATTGCAATTCCTTGAGAACCATTGACTAATAAATTGGGAAATCTTGAGGGCAATACCACAGGTTCTAATTCTTGATCATCAAAGTTTAATTCCATATCTACGGTATTTTTATTTAAGTCAAGAATCATTTGATCCGTGATTTCGGAAAGGCGCGCTTCAGTATATCGATAAGCTGCCGCGCCATCCCCATCAATTGAGCCATTATTTCCTTGGAAATCAATTAAAGGAACACGCATCTTCCAATCTTGAGATAAACGTACCATAGCTTCATAGACCGATGCATCCCCATGAGGATGGAATCGACCAATGACCGCGCCTACGGTACGCGCACATTTTCTTGTTGGTTTACTCGAAAAATTCCCTTCTAAATACATTGTATACAAAATACGTCTTTGTACAGGTTTAAGTCCATCACGGACATCAGGGACTGCTCTTTCTTGTAAAACGTATTTAGAATAACGCCCAAAGCCTTGAGACATGACTTCTTCAATATCGTTTTCTAAAATGACTTCTTCAATCATTTCTTCTTTAACATCTTTTTTCTTTGCCATTAGTTATTTCCTCCTTTTAATGATAAAAAGTCGGATTTATCACTGAAATCAATATTTTCATCAATCCATTTTGCTCTTGGTGCAGCATCTTTTCCCATGAATAAATCTACTTTTTTGGCTGCCCCTTCAATACTTGGCATCACAAGACGAATCAATTTTCTTGTTCTAGGATCCATCGTGGTTTTCCATAATTGATCTGCATCCATTTCTCCAAGTCCTTTATAACGGGAGATTTCACAACCTGAACCAAGTTTCTTTTTAGCTTCATTTACATCGCTATCGGTCCAACAAAATTCTTCATGCGTAGTTCTTCCAACCATTTTAAAGACACGATATAAAGGAGGACAAGCAATGTAAACATGTCCTGTTTCAATTAAAGGACGCATCTTTTGGAAGAAGAAGTTAATTAATAAATTTTGAATATGAGCACCATCAGTATCCGCATCGGTCATGATGATAATCTTATCATAACGTAAATCTTTTAAAGAAAAATCATTTCCTGTGCCTGTGCCAATGGTATAAACAAGAGTAGATAATTCTTCATTTTTCATAAAGGCATTTTCCGAATCTGTTGAAATATTTTTAGGTTTTCCTCTTAAAGGAAGTAAACCTTGATAACGTCGATCTCGACACTTTTTAGCAGACCCTCCCGCGGAATCTCCTTCGACGATAAATAGTTCACATTTTGTATATTCTTTTGATTGAGGTGGTACCAATTTTCCTGATAATAAAAGGGTTGTTTTTTCATTATTTTGTTTGACTTTACCTCTTACATCATCTCGAGCATTTCGCGCCGCTTCACGAGCTTTTTTTGCTTCCATAATTCTTGAAAAGATCTTTTTAGCAACTTCTTTATTTTCCATTAAGTAGTAGTTAATTTTATCATAGACTAAATTTTCTACGACAAAGGCAGCTTCAGGAGTACCAAGCTTTTCCTTTGTTTGTCCTTCAAATTGAATCTTATCTTCAGGAATTCTTACAGAAAGGGCAACAGAAAGACCTTCACGGATATCTGCGCCATCAAGTTTTTCTTTTCCTTTGATAAGATTATTTTGTAAAGCATAATCATTAAAGGCTTTCGTTATGCCACTTCTTAAACCACGAACATGACTTCCCTCTTGAGGGGTAAAAACGGAATTTGCAAAGGAATAGATTTTTTCTTCATAAACATCAGAAAGAAATTGAAAACAAAATTCTGCTTTAATTTCTTTTGTATCATCAGAAAAATATACGACAGGATGTAAAGGATTTTTCCCTTCATTTTTTCTTTCTAAATATTCTTTTATGCCTTTTTCATAATAAAATTCTTGTTTTTTATTATCTCTTTCATCATGTAAATAAAAGCGAATTTTAGGACATTGTGAGGCTGTATTATTCAGGTGATCTGCGATGACATCAAAACGGAATTCTACATCACTTAAAATACCTAATGCAGGTTTAAAACGAACTAAAGAACCATGTTTTGTAGTAGTCCCTATTTGATCAGTACCAATTTTAATAGCTCCCCCATTTTCATAACGGCAATGATATTCAATTCCATCTTTATAAACGTGGACATCAAGCCATTCTGATAAGGCATTTGCACATGCCGCGCCAACACCATGAAGACCCGCGGCAACTTTATAAACCTCAGTATCAAATTTACCTCCACCATGGACGGTACAAAAGACGATATCAAGTCCTTCCATTTCTTCTTTTTCATTATAATCACAAGGAATGCCTCTTCCTTCATCTAAAACAGAAAGACTCCCATCTTTATGGATAGTAACATAAATATTTTTTCCATATCCTGCAATTGCTTCATCAACAGCATTATCAATAATTTCCCATACTAAATGATGGGTGCCCCTCCAATCGGTAGAGCCAATATACATACCAGGTCTTTTTTTAATAGGTTCAAGACCTTTTAATATTTTTAATGATTCTGCATCATATTTTCTTTCAACCATGAATACTCACATTCCTTTCAAAATATCCTAAATTTGTCACTTTTTTTATTTTAACAAATATCCTTTGATAATTCTAGTAATTTATTGTAAACTATTTGGGTAAAATTTAGAAAAAAGGAGGAGCCTTTTCCCCATGAATATTGCTTTATCGATAGGTATGATATTTGTCTCTATTTTTGTTGGATATCTTTTAGGTAGTATTTCTTTTAGTGTAGTGATTGGTAAGTTATTTTTTCATCGTGATCCACGATTAGAAGGAAGCCATAATGCTGGAGGCACAAATGCTGGAAGAGTCTTTGGAAAAAAGGTTGGGTTAATCGTTATTTTACTTGATGTATTAAAGACAATTATTTCCATTTGGGGTATTTATTTTATCATGAACTATGCAATCCCCAAAGAATCTTTATTTATGGAACCAACTTATTATGCCTATATTTCAGGATTTTTTGCATGTATTGGTCATACATTCCCCTTGTTTACACATTTTAAAGGAGGAAAAGCTGTATCCTGCTATGGAGGATTATTAATCTCCATCAATTGGTGTTTGGCTTTGATTGGTATTGCCGTATTTATGTTTATCTTATGGCTTAAAAAATATGTCTCCTTATCTTCAATATTATCGACCTTTATCATCTCGATTATTTCTTTTATTCCAATCATCTTTCCTATTTTAAAATTTGGTATGGATTTTGGGATGATATATGATATTGTTTTACCTTCATTTCTACTTTTTATGGCATTTTTTGTTCTCGTCCGTCATAAAGAAAATGTGAAAAGATTAATTAAAGGCGAAGAACGAAAGATCACTTGGATGTAAATATGGAAAATTTCTTTTTATTTAAGCACTTAGGAAATGAGCAAATTGAAGAAAAGATGCATAGCTTCTTATTTTTCTTTATCGAAGCAATGGCATTCTTTTTTGCTTGGTATACTTCTTCTTTACTTTTTGCTACTCTTAGTGCCATTGTGATATCTACAATTATTTATTTATACTCAAATGATGGAACTTTATTTGCTCCTTTAGCGTTCCTTTATATGATTTCCTTTTCTAGTTTTCCTAGTTATACTGGAGTACCTATCGAGGTATTTATCGCTTTAGGATACTATGTTTTTATTATTTTCTTATTCCTTATTAAAAGAAAAGTACATCATCTATCTTTTAGAGCTCCGATAGGAAGTTTAGGTTTTTCATTTTTATTTTGTTTAGTTGTTCTTGGTATTTCTTATGTCTTACATTCTTTTGTAGAACATGGAATTTATCATGAATATGGATTTTATTATTATCTATATTTTGTCATTTATGTCTTTATTTATATGTTACTAACCTCAACAGGTATCAAAGGATATATTCAATCACTTCGTCCGATGTTTTTAGCTTTAAATTTAGTGATTTTATTTGAGGTTTTAGTGGTTTTTATCAATAAAGATCAAGTCTATATCGATGTTGGATGGGGAAATAAAAATACCTTAATTATAACGATTGAATGCTTTATGCCCTTTATTGTTTTAACTGAAAGAAAACATTTCTTTAATCCGTATTCATTAGGGGCTTGGCTTATTTTAATTTGTGATTATTTCCTCATTTTATTTTCTTATTCTCGCGGGGGAATGATTACTTCCATTTTCTTAGTTCCCTTAATGTGTTATTTATTAGTGATTAATTTCCCTTGGAAAAAAAGAATTCTATTTACTTTCTTATTGATTGTAGGCTTTATCTTTTTAGGTTTTATCTTTTATCTTAATAATGAAACGATTCATGCGAATATTGATTCATTAATTGAACGTGGAAATGATGTTACAGGTCGAGATAAAATTTGGTATCAAGCACTTTTATTCTTTAAAGAAAATCCTCTTTTCGGTGGAGGTCCTATTAGTTTATTTGAAATTAATGATAAAGCCTTTGGTTCTTCACCCTATACAGAAGTGATGTTATGTCATAATACTTTCTATACGATGCTTGCTCTTGGAGGAATTCTTGGAGTAATTGGCTATATCTTATTTAATATTCAAGCTATTATTACTTCTTTACCTTTAAAAAGAAATTTAAGAATTGCCTTTATTTACTTTATTTTATTTGGTTTTATTCATGGATTAATCGATAATACTTTCTTATCCCCAACTTATATGTTCCCCGTTTTATTGATCTTTACAAATAGTGATTTATTAACAAGCGAAGATTCAATTAAAGAATTAAAGCTAAGAAAAGAATTAAAAAATAAAGCTGCTTAGTTTATTTTATTAAACTTATGATATAAGCTTCAATGATTTCCATACTACATAGATTTACATAAATTTGTTAAAATAAACAAATGAATTGCAGTTTTTGCTAAATTTATCTAAAAAAATTTTATAATTATTGAAAAAGTTGTTTCGATATTAAAATGTCTAAACTTAAGTTAGTTTTGGCTTTATAAAGTTATTATGAAACTAAAACTATTTTTTATGGATATTAATCTTTCAATAGTCTAGTTAAAATCCCCTTACCGATTAGGCAAGGGGAAACACCTCTATTTAAAACTTCTTTTAAAGAATTCTACAATAAGTGATTAATTTGTACATGGAAAAGACTTTGATTATTTATCGTAGTTTTTAGAAAAACACCTAAAAATAGACTAATTGTTCTTTTTATAAAGAATTATAAATTACATCCTTTATATTTATCTAAATTATAGAAACAATGCTTTTTATATTTTCCAGCATAAGGACCCCAAAATCGTTTTTTGCAAGATTTATTTTTTCCTGGATTTTGAAAATATAAAGCTTTATAAGCAGGATCTGCTCTCCAAAATTTAATGCAATCTAGCGCTAATTGCCTTTCTTTTCCTGTCGCTTGAGCGTTAAATAAGGGAATTTTTGTTCCCTCGAATTGATTCTTTTGAAAGATTGCTTGATAGATATTTTTAATCTTTTTAAAATCACCACAGGTGACAACAACGCGATTAATGACCACATTTCCGACTAGCTTCATGCCAAAAACCCCTTCTGTTTGAGCCTCTGCGCGCATAATCCTTCCTAAATAATTAATATCTGAATTTCGATAAGATACTCTTGCCATATGAATCACCACATTAATATATGTGGATTTTATTTTTAGGTGATAGCCTAATTATTATGAAAAATAAAATCAAATAGAGTTTTAGAAAGAGAATCAATACTTTCTTTACAATCACTTTCTAACCATTTCATAGATGTATTAAAGATTACTCCAACATACATATAAGGAAGATATTTATTATTTGATAAATTATTTTCAATAAAGTTTATCTTCATATTTTCATTTAAAAATTCTAAATATAAAGTCTCTAAATGTGCTTTTTTTATGAGTTTAAAAAATTCTTGATTCTTTTTAAAATAAGTAAAGGTTAGTTTAATAATATCGAAATAATCTTCTTTAGTTCTTGGCTTATAAATTTGTTTTTTCAAAAAGTCTTCTGTCTCAGATTTAAAGTATTGACGAATGATATCATCTTTACTTTCAAAATTTCGATAATAAGTTACTCGCCCTACACCTGCTTTTTTAACAATTTCTGTGACAGTGATATCTTCATAGTTTTTTTCTTTCATTAACTCAAATAAACTAGTCATAATATAACTTTTCGTATAATCGTTTGTTTCTTTTAAAATCATGAATCATTTCTCCTTTCTTTGTTTCATTTTGTGATACAAAATCTCATCCTTTGTTTCAAAATAAGTTTCCTATCTTTTATTTATCTATGAATGTGATTTAATAAAAGCATACATGAAACACTTGTTTCATATAATGATACATTTGTTTCAATAAAACATCAAGGAGGAATTAAAAAATGGAAAATGATGTAATGATGTATGATTATCAAACCTTACAAGTAAAAGATGAAGAAAAGGGTCTACTTAAAGATATCTATTTAAGTCTTGGTTATGAATTAATCGAAGAAAAAGCAATCTCTAAAAATAAGACAAAATTAGAATTTAAAAGAAAAAGAGAACTGGAACATCTAAAAGAACTCAACCGTTTAGAAAATAAGATGGTCAATAATGTTTCTAAAATTCAATCACTTAAAAAGGATACTCTTCAAGGATGTATGATCTTTGCCTATATTTTTGGTGTAATTTCTACTCTTCTCCTTGGAGGAGGCATGTCTTTAATTATGGCACTGAATTTAGAAACACTTGGTTTAGTTCTAGGTATCGTTCTTGGCGTTTTAGGAATTTTAGGTTGTGTAGTTAATTATTTTATCTATCAAAAAAGAGCGCAAAAAAGAGAAGATATCATCTTAAAAAAGAAAGAAGAATATCTCAATACGATTGAAATCGATATGAAACATGCTTCAAGTTTAGTTAAGTAATATGAAAAAAAGAAAAAGCAAAGCAAGACTTATTTTAAAGACATCTTTAATCTTCAATATATTATTAGGAGTAGGAAAAATTCTTTTTGGAGTCTTCTTTGACTTTTTCTTTTGTGTATCAGGAATTTTTAATCTATTTATTTTCTTCAGTAAAAAGATATGTTATGAAGAACTCTTTATTAATGATAGTAACAACTTAAAAAAGAATATAAAGATTGCGATTTATCTATTTAGTGCAGGTTTATTCTATTTACTTTATATGCTTCGTTTAATTTTTAAAGAAGAAAGTGGAAGAACCTACACTTTTTATATTGCTATTGGAATTGCTTTTGTTTCCTTTTTTGAACTTGGTTTAGCCCTTTATGGAATTATTGCTGATAAAGGTCAAACTAGAATTTATCGAAATTTAAAGATTATTAACTTTTGTTCTGCTTTAACTGCAATTATGTTAACCCAAATAGCCATATTATCCTTCACAGGGACGACAAATGTTAATCAAACGAATGGTTTTATTGGCATGGGAATAGGAATTATCATCATGATTTTATCGTTATATATCTATTTTGCACCAAGTATCAGTTTAAAAGATCGTTCGCATCAAGAATTTCTTATCAATAGCGATATTAATGAAGAAATTAATATTCCCTTAAAGCATAGTTTTATCTATGGAGATTATGTTTATAAAGGAATCATTTCTAATGGCAAAATCAGTGGAGATATTACCAAAGAAAAAGGTGGATTTTTGAAAATCCCAATCTTTTTTAGAGTGATTTTAATTATCCTTTCAGAAATTTTAATTTTTCCATTTTTGCTTGGAAGACTCATCTACTTTTTTAGAGTAATATCTTTACCTAAAAAGCTAGAAAATATTTTAAAAGAAACTTATTCATGTTCTATAAATCTTCAAGAATAATCAAGAAATTATCTATAAAATAAAGGTATAAAATAGACTTAATAAGGCTTATTTTAGGTAAAAAAGGAGATATTTGAATTCTTTTTGTTGAATGTTTTCTTCTTTAAAGGTAAGATATTTTTGAAATCAAAAGGAAAAGCTTATATGGGAGAAACAAAAAGAGGTTTACTCATCGTCCTTTCTGGTCCTTCGGGTGTAGGAAAAGGCACAGTTAGAAAGATATTATTTAAAGATACATCTTTAAATCTTGCTTATTCTATTTCTATGACTACTAGAGCGCCAAGAAAAAAAGAAAAAGATGGAAAAGATTACTTTTTTGTGAGCAAAGAAGAATTTGAAAATAAAATAAAAAATAATGAATTATTAGAACATGCTTTCTTCGTGGGAAATTATTATGGAACCCCAAGAGAATATGTTGAAAGATTAAGAAATGAAGGAAAAAATGTATTTTTAGAAATAGAAGTGGAAGGAGCCCGTCAAGTACTTGATAAGTGCAAAGGGGACGATGTCATTTCTATTTTCTTATTACCTCCCTCTTTAGAGGAATTAGAAAGAAGAATTCGTGGAAGAAAAAGCGAACCAGAAGAGATTATTCAAGAACGTTTAGAAAAAGCTCGTCGAGAAATTAACTTAAAAGGACGATATCAATATGCTGTGATGAACGATAATGTTGGGCGTGCTGCAAGAGATATCGCGCGCATTATTCGCAATAGATTAAATAAATTAAAACAAAAATAAAGGAATATTATGAAGCTAGTCGAGGTACTAATCGAGTATCCAAGTATGCAAATAGATCGTCCTTTTTCTTATGCTTATGATGGGGATGATATTCAAATTGGTGTGCGTGTTTTAGTGCCATTTAACAAACAAGAAGTCGTTGGTTATGTTTTAGCTATCAAAGATATTATTTCTCTAGAGAATGAAAGTGTCTTACAAGGTCGAGAAATTAAATCAATTACTAAGGTATTAGATGAAGAACCGATTTTAAATGAAGAATTAATGAAGTTAGCAAGTGAATTAAAAGAATATTATTTTGCTCCATTAATTTCTATTTATCAAACAATGTTACCTCCGAGTTTAAAACCCAAATCTTCTTCATTAAGTAAACCAAAAATTGCTTATGAGACCTATGTTAAAGTAAAAGATGAAAATATTTTGTTAACAAAAAAGCAAGAAGAAGTATTTTTAAAGATTAAAGAAAGTAAAGAAAGTTTAAAAAATCTTTATTCAGCGAATATAATTAAGACTCTTTTAGATAAAGGCGCTATTGTGGAAGTTAAAAAGGAAAAAAGACGTTTAAAAACGGAAAATATCGAAAAAAAAGAAGAAAACACTTTAAGTGATGAACAACAAGATGTTTTAACAAAAATACTTGAAAATCCTCGTGATATTTATCTTCTTGAAGGAGTTACAGGAAGTGGAAAAACTGAAGTCTATCTCCAACTCACAAAAAAGATGATAGAGATGGGGAAAAAAGTTTTAATTTTAGTTCCAGAGATTAGTTTATCTTATCAAATGATCCATCAATTTGAAGAACGCTTTTCCTCTATTGCAATCTTACATTCTTCTTTGACTCCAGGAGAAAAATATGATGAATATCGTCTAATTGCTCGCGGGGAAATTGATATAGTCATTGGTGCAAGAAGTGCAATTTTTGCCCCTTTAGATAATATCGGTATGATTATTATTGATGAAGAGCATTCTGAAACTTATAAACAAGAATCTCCCCCTTATTATCACGCTTTAACGGTAGCAAAAATGAGAATGAAATATCATTCCTGCGGCATTCTTTTAGGTTCTGCCACGCCATCTTTAGAATCTCGTTCTCGTGCATATAAAGGAGTTTATCACTTATTAACATTAAATAATCGAATAACGGGTCATTTACCCACTTGTCAAATCGTTTCATTAAGTGATTATAAAGAAATTGATAAAGAGTCTATCTTATTTTCTAAAACTGCAAGAAAAGCTATTCAAGAAACTTTAGATAAACATGAACAAGTCATGATTTTATTAAATCGTCGAGGATTTGCTCCTTCCTTTAGTTGTCGAAAATGTGGACATATTTTCCGTTGTAAAGAATGTCATTTACCCTTAACTTTACATAAAGATGTCCATCGTTTAAAGTGTCATCATTGTGGTTATGAAGAAGATGAACCTGACATTTGTCCATCTTGTTCCTCTACTTACTTTAGAATTAATGGGTATGGATCAGAACGGGCAGAAGAAGAAGTAAAAAAGCTTTTTCCATCCGCAAAAATCTTGCGTTTAGATTCCGATGTATCAAGTAAAAAAGGACAAACCAAATCCATTTTAAAACAATTTAAAAATCAAGAAGCAGATATCTTGCTTGGTACCCAAATGATTGCCAAAGGTCATGACTTTAAAAATGTCACTTTAGCTATTGTCCTACTTGCAGATATTGGCTTAAATTTACCTTCTTTTAGAGCCGCAGAACGCACCTTTTCTTTATTAACTCAAACTATCGGTAGAGCGGGTAGATCAAAAAATGGACTTGCCATTTTACAAACCTATAATCCTACCCATTACGCCTTAAAATATGCTTCTAAACAAGATTATGAAGGATTTTATAATTATGAAATGAAAATCAGAAAAATGAATATGTATCCTCCATTTTGTTATTGTACAATTCTCACATTATCTTCTGCAAATGAAGAATTACTTGATGAGATGACTTTAAAAATAAAAGCCTTTTTAAATGCATCTTTTGAAGATAAAGCTGTCGAAGTCATAGGACCTAGTGAATATTATATAAGGATTTTAAATAGACATTATCGCAAAAAATTTCTTTTAAAATATAAATCATTCGAGGATATCAAAGATGTTTTATTAAAATTACAAGATATTTTTAAATCCCAAAGAGGAGTTCAATGCTTTATTAACGTTGATCCATATGAAGATTATTAATTAAAAACATAAAAAAAGCATATTATCTTTGACAAAAATAAGGACTTTGTCAATAATAATAAAGAATTATTTGGAGATGAATTTTATGGAAGAATATGAAAACGAAGAAGGTTTAAGTTTATTACAATTAATTAAAGTAGCATTAAAAAGAAAATGGGTATGGATTGTTTCCACGCTTGCTTTTTTATTAATTGGTACTTTAGGTGTTCATTTTATCTATAATCGACAAAGCGAAGAATATAATGCTTCATTTTATTATGATATTCCAAGCTTAGAAAGAGGCACTTATTTAAATGGAGCAAAATTTGATTATCGAGAAATCTTTTCCGAGGATAACTTAAAAAGAATTCAAGATGAAAATCAAGAAGACTTTGCCTCAATCGATATTAAAAATCTTGCTGATGAAGTAAAATTAGTTAGAAATAGTGAAGTCAATAATCAAAATGAAATCACTTATTCTTATAATTTAAGTGTTCCTAAAAAATACTTTGTTTCTTTTAATCAAGGTCGCGATTTCATTGAAAAGATGATTTATACTCCATATGATTTGACTTTAAAATATGCTGAAGAAATGGATTATAGTGCAACTCTTAATCTTCTTGATCAAATTAAAGATTTTGATTCTCAAGTAGAAATATTAAATAATCAACTTTTAATTCTTGAAGAAGCTTATCTCCATCTTGAAAATGATTACTCGAATGTTTTAGTGGAATCTAGTTTAAGAATTAATGATTATGCAAAAATCTTAAATTTAAGAATCAGTGAAGATGAAATTAAAGCATTATTAAGCATGATTCGTAAAGATGGAATCATTAATCCAAATGATAGTGAATATGTAAGTAAGTTAGAACTTCAAAAAGAAGCATTAACTCAAGAAAAAGCGGCGAATGATGAACAAATTAAAAGTTTGAATGCTGCAATTGATGATCAATTACAAAAAGCACAAGCGAATGGCCTAACTGAAGTCAATTTAGATGCCTATTATCAAAAAATTGCAGAACTAACTTCTAAAAATGCAGAAATTGATGTGGAATTAACAATCATTGACTCAAAATTAGCTCATGAAAATGATGAAACACAAGATTATAAAAATAAAGTCGCTAAAGTTACCCAAATGATTGCTTCATATCGTTCTATTTTAAGTGATGAGACAAAGCAATTTGAAAATGTGCAAAAAGTTGTTGCTACTAACTTCTCCTTAGTTTATGTCAATAATGAAACAGATATTATCGATGAAGATGGTGGTATGAATATCATCTTAGCAATGGTTATCTTTGCTCTCCTTGGCTTTGTTATAGGAGCATGTATCAATTTAGTATTAGATAGAAAAATGCTATCCCCTGCTAAAAATAAAGAAGGATGTCAAATTTCTGACGATGAGAAGGAAAAGAAATAAACTTATCTAATTATGCAAAGACTCGTATCTCACTAGGTACGAGTTTTTGCTATCTTTCTTTTTACCTTTTTACTATGTAAAAAAAGTACAAAACGAGAATAAAAATCACTATGTTTCAAAAACAATAAATGATATAATGACAAAGAAGGAGATTTTATTATGTCTATTTTTACTACGTTAGGACACAAACATCTCTATCGTATCCAAGACACAAAGAAACTTTCCATGGGTAAAGAAGTTTTAAAATTTGAACCCAATGAAGTCTTTGTTCCAGTGGTAGATCCAGGATCTTCTAAACCGATTCAGCTCAATGTTTCAATCGGTGATCTAGTAAAAGAAGGTCAAGTGATTGGAACGTGTGAAAAAGGAACACCTGTTTTTGCCCCAGTCTCTGGAAAAATCGTTAGAGAAGAAACGATGTTTCATGCAGGTCTAGGTCGTAATGTAAGACACTTTGCGATTGAAAATGATAAGAAACATCAAAAAGTAGAACCTTTAGAGGTTCTTGACTTGAAAGCTTCAGCAGAACAAATTGTTGAACGCATGAAGGAATCTGGCTTAAGTGGTCAAGGTGGTGCAGGATTCCCAACCTATATTAAATATTTAGGTGCTTTAGAAAAGAATATCGATACCATTTTAATTAATGGTGTTGAATGTGAACCATTCTTAACTACCGACCATGAAGCGATGCTACTTCATAAAGATGAATTAATTCATGGTATTGAATTTATGATGAAAGCCGCGGGAGCAAAAGATGCTTATATCGTCTATAAAAAAGGATATCCCGATTTAGATGAATGCTATAAGGATATTGAATCGATTAATCCCTCTATCCATGTAGCTCATGTGAAAAACGTCTATCCTGCGGGATGGGAACGTTTCATCGTAAAAGCAGTATTAAAAAGAACGTATGATAAATTACCTGCGGAAGCTCATACCATTGTCAATAATGTGACTACCGCGATTTTGCTAGCTAGAGCAATGAATGGAGAAGTGGAAACTCATAAAGTGATTACCGTTTCTGGTAGTGGAGTTTCTAATCCATCAAATGTCGATGTTCCTATTTATACAAGAGCAGTTGATATTGTTGAATTTTTAGGTGGTTATGTTGGTGAAAGTGTATCTGTATCTTTTGGTGGACCAATGTGTTCAAGAGGAGTTATGGATGATAAAGCCGTTATATTACCTTATTATAATGGACTTACGATTTTACCTAGAATGACTTTAAATACACTTCCTTGCTTACGATGTGGAGCCTGTACGGATCATTGCCCAGTAGGTTTACAACCAGTGGAAATTAAAGATGCTTATCAAGCAAAAGATAGTGATCGAATGATGGCACTTACTCCATGGCATTGTATAGGATGTGGTTTATGTTCTTATATCTGCCCAAGTAAGATTGATGTTAATGACTTTGTCAAAAAAGCCAAATTAATGACATCCATCAAATTAAAACAATTAGAGGCACAAAAAAAGGAGGGTAAAAAATGAATTTAGCAGTAAATCCCGCTCCTTACGTAAGATCAAAAAATAGCACACTTAAAATCATGTTAATGCTTTTAGGTGGTTTAGCTCTTGTTTGGTTAGCGGCTATTATTTATTACTTTATCGCAGGAAATGTTGAAGATGGCTTATTTGCAATCTTGAACGTTGTCATTTGTGTTTTAACTGCGATGGTTACAGAAATCTTATTTTTCTTACCAAAAACCTTAAAAGAATATAAAGAAAATAAGGAAAAAGTAGGAAATATCTGCTTATATCTTTTAAAGAAAGAAATCAATTCTTTTGGTTATATCACAGGTATTATTCTTGCTTTACTTCTTCCTGTTGGAATGGCTTGGTGGCAACTTGTGTTTACCACGATTGCTGCGGTAGCCATTTGTAAAATGCTCTTTGGAGGATTTGGATATAATATCTTCAATCCCGCGATTTTTGGAAGAATCTTTGCTCAAATCTGCTTTGGTAGTTCATTTAATTATGGCCATATCGAAGGTATACAAGAATTTGAGGTTTTTACAGGTCCTACCGTTTTAAGCAATTGGGCAGGCGAAGGATGGAATACTTTAACATCCTTTAGTAATGTTTCACTTTTTGATTTATTTATCGGAAATTATCGAGGAACTTTAGGTGAAACATTCTCCTTATTAATTATCGTCATTGGAATTGCTTTTGTCGTATTACACGTCATCGACTGGAGAATTTCTTGTTCTTATTTACTTACTTGTTTATTAAGTGCCATGTTAGTTGGCGCAGTAAATGGTGTAAGTGATTTTGGAACATTTATCTTAGCCCAAATGTTAACAGGAGGTATCCTATTTGGTGCGGTCTTCTGCTTAACTGATCCTGTGACAAGTCCTACATCTCCATTAGGTAAAATTATCTATGGTGTTTTTGCAGGATTTATCACGATGCTCATTCGTTTCATGGGATCTGGCGCAGAAGGTGTTGCCTATTCTATCTTATTTGCAAATATGATTACTCCTTTAATCGATATGTGCTTTAAAGGAAGAACTACGGATAAATTAGCTCTTAAAGCCTCTATCACGGGAGGAATTTGTACTTTATTAATCTTAGTAAGCTGTGCTTATATGGGAAAAGTATCAAGCGCTACACCTACTTATAATTCAGTGGTAACAGAAAAGAGTGCATCTGTTTACAATGTAAAAGTTACTCCTTTTGCTAATCAAACCGAAAAAGATGCTCCCTATGTTCAAATTGATATGGATGTAGAAGTAAATGCCTCAGCTAAAACAGTGGTTAGTGTAACAGTCAATGATACAGGTGCAGGTGGAGGATATGGTGATTACTTCTTAGGTGTTGTTGAAGAAATGAGTGAATACTTAGGTTATCGACAAGATAAAGGTAGTCATTTAAAAGAATTAAGTGAAACATATGTTAAATTTGAAGATCCTATCCCATTTGCTACATTCCGTGCATTAGATTTACAATATTATAGTTCTACAAATTATACCGAATTTAGTAAAGTACCAGATACTATAAAATGTGGAGCAACCTACACGGTTTCAGGCTATATGTATGGTATCAATCGTGTTCTAGATTATGTGGAGGGTAAATAAAATGAATAAATTTATAAAACTTCCTTTATTTTTAGGTGGTGTATGTCTCTTTTTTGGAACAGCGCTTGCCGCGGTCTATAACGTTTGTCAACCCGTCATTGAACATAATGAAATGGTCAAAAGAAATGAAGCATATCAAGTTCTTTATGATGGTGTTCAAGTAGATGGCATTAAAGAAGTCACTTATGACTTTGCTAGCAATGGTTATACAAATATCACTGGTCTAGTGGAAGTTCCTCATGGAAGTGCTTCTTCTTATGTCTATTCTTTAACTACAGATAATCCCCAATCGGGAACAGTCTCCTTTATGCTTGGAATTGATAAGACAAGTGGAAAAATTGATTCATATTCAATGATTACCAATAACAATTCTGGTTATGCTAGTAAATATGAAAACAATGAAACAACTTTAAGTGAATTAAAAACTTATACAGGACAAAATGAATTCCCAGCTTATGCAGGAGCGACTAAAACAAAGAATGCAATGAAAAAAGCTGTTGATCAAGCTTTAGCTCATTACAAAACTTTAGGAGGTAATGCCTAATGAAAAAAGATGGAAAACTAGCTACGTTTGTAAATCCTTTGATTCGTGAAAATGCCATTTTAGTAAATCTCCTTGGTATGTGTCCAGTCTTAGGAATTACCACCTCATTAAATAACGCTTTAGGTATGGGTGTCGCTGTCATTATGGTTTTATTCTTTACGAATACCTTTATCTCTTTAATTCGTAAATGGGTACCAAATGAAGTTCGTATTCCCGTCTTTATCGTCATCATCGCTAGCTTTGTTACGATGGTTGAATACTTGATGAAGGCATTTACTCCAGATTTAGCAAGTAGTTTAGGATTATTTATTCCTATGATTACAGTTAACTGCATCATTTTAGGAAGAGCGGAAGCTTTTGCTAGTAAAAATGGTGTTGTAGATTCAATGCTTGATGGACTTGGAACAGGAATCGGATTTTTAATCTCTTGTTTAATCTTAGCTTTCTTTAGAGAATTATTAGGAACAGGTGGATTTACTATCCGTAATCCATTCAACAATGAATTATTATTCTCTTTCTTACCATTTGCAGAATATAAGATGCCAATCTTTGTCCAAAGTTCTGGTGCCTTTATGATGTTTGGCTTAATCTTAGGTGTTTTCTATTGTATCCGTATGATGATGGATGAACATAAAAAAGAAAAAGCTAAAAAAGAAGCTGCTTTAAAAAAAGAAGCCGAAAATGGCGCTCCAGTAAAGGAGGTTAAATAATTATGTTAGAAGTATTCAAGTTACTCATGATTGCGATGTTAACAAGTAACGTCGTATTCTCCCTTCCTTATGGGGTATGTTCTTATTTAGGTGTTTCTAAATCGAAGAAAAGCGCTGTTGGTATGGGATTTGCTCTTACTTTCGTCGCGGTTTTAGCCTCGATTATCTGCTATTTATTAAATAAGCTCCTTGTCTTATGGAATATTGAATATATGTCGACACTTTGCTTTATTTTAGTCGTCGCAAGTGTCGTGCAATTCGTGGAAATGTTTATTAAAAAGTTCTCACCATCTTTATATAAATCATTAGGAATCTATCTTCCTTTAATTACCACGAACTGTGTTGTCTTATATATCTGTAAACAAGTCGTCGATATGGATGCCCTTTTAGGTGGATTATCCCTTACTAATTCTATCGGTGGTGAATTTGGTGATTTCATCTTCATGCTTGTTTATTCTATTGGTACAGCATTAGGTTTCTTCTTAGCTCTTTACATCTTCTCTGTTTTAAGAGAACGATTACAAAATGCACCAATTCCTAAAGGATTTTCTGGCGTTGCCGTCGGTTTACTTTGTACTGCAATTATGGCCATGATCTTTATGAATGGACTTGTAGGAATTTTCTAAAATGGAAATCATTGCTGCGATTGGAATTGTTGCTGTTTTACTTACCATTTTTATCATCGGTTATCTTTTAAATAAAAAGGTAGCAAAACCTGAAGGGTGTGATGATGATATTGAATGTCTAGAATGTAAAAATACTTTCTGTAAGTTTAATAAAAATAAGGACGATGCAGCAGATAATAAGGAGGAAAAATAAATGGAATTTAACTATCAATCAATGTTAATTGCTGCCGCGGTAATCGTTGTTATCGCCATTATTTTAGGTGTTGTTCTTGCTCTTGCAGATAAATTTTTATCCGTGCAAGAAGATCCACGTAAAGCGGAAGTTATGAAAAATATGCCTGGTGCCAATTGCGGTGCCTGTGGATATCCTGGTTGTGCAGGTTTAGTAGATGCTATTATCGAAGGAAAGGTCACGAAAGTACGTATGTGTAAAGTGATTAAACAAGATAAAGCTCAAACAATCGTGACTTATTTAAATAGCACACCTGGACCAAATGGTGAAACTTTAAAAGTCAGCGAATAAAAAAAGAAAAAACCTATCATTTCAATTTTAAAAACACGTAAGCTATGGTATGATGTTTACGTGTTTTCTTTTTGGAGGTCAATATGAATTATCCTGAAGACATCGTTAGTGAAATTCTTTTATCAGAAGAAGAAATTCGTAAGAAAGCGGAAGAACTTGCATTAAAAATTAATGAAGATTATCAAAACGCCCCTCTTACAATCGTCTGCACATTAAAGGGTGCTATCTTTTTTTTCGCGGACTTAATGAAAAATATCCATATCGATTGTCGTATCGAATTTATTAAAGCATCAAGCTATATTGGAAATACGACCTCAACGACTGGAAATGTCACGATTTCTAATTCGAATTTTGAAATTCGAGGAAGAGATATCTTATTAATTGAGGATATAATCGATACAGGTCTTACGTATTATCAATTAAAACAATATTTTAAAGCTCAAGGATGTTTATCTTGTGAAATGTGTGTGTTACTTGATAAAAAAGAAAGAAGAGAAGTTCCCATTCAAGCAAAATATGTAGGCTTTGAAATTGAAAATAAATTTGTGATTGGATATGGACTTGATTATAATGAAGCATATCGTAATTTACCTTATGTCGGAGTCATTAATCCAAAATATATTAAGTAGGTAAAATATGATTGATCGATATTTAGCAAAAGAAATGAAAGTTCTCTTTTCCGACGAGAATAAGTTTTCGACCTTTTTAGATGTCGAACTTGCAGTTATTGAAGCTTATGTCGCTTTAGGCGTTATTCCTAAAAGTGATTATTTAAAAATTAAAGAAAAAGCCCATATTGATTTAGCGCGTATTGCAGAACTTGAAGAAATTACAAAGCATGATGTGATTGCTTTTACCCGTTCTATTTCTGAACAACTTGGCGAAGAAAAAAAGTGGGTACATTATTCTTTAACTTCGACAGATGTTGTCGATTCAAGTTGGTCACTTTTATATCATCAAGGAAATGAATATATTAAAAACGCCTATGAAAAACTACTTAAAGCAATTAAAGAAAAGGCTCTTTTATATAAATATCAACCAATCATGGGTAGAACACATGGAATGCATGCTGAAATTACTTCTTTTGGCTTAAAATGGGTATTATTTTATGATGAACTCAATAGAGATCTCAGACGCTTTAATGAAGAAAGCAAAAATTTAGAGATGATTAAACTTTCTGGTGCAGTAGGAAATTATGCAAATATACCTCTAGAAGTAGAAAAATTTGTCGCACAAAAGTTTCATCTAGATTCGCCTTTAATCGCTACGCAGGTATTATCTAGAGATCGCCACGCAGGATACGTGTTTTCGCTTAGTGCCATCGCCTCAACGCTAGAGAAGTTGGCACTAGAAATTCGTCACTTATCTTGTAGCGAAATTAAAGAAGTTGAGGAAGGTTTTACTAAAGGTCAAAAAGGATCATCTGCAATGCCTCATAAAAGAAACCCGATTGCTTCTGAAAATATCTGTGGATGCGCTCGAATCATGAAAAGCTATGTCTCTGTAGCACTTGAAAATAACTTGTTATGGCATGAACGAGATATTTCGCATTCATCCGCGGAACGTATTATGTTTCCAGATGCGATTTCTTTAATTTATTATATGATACAGAGAATGACAAAGATTATTGAAAATCTTGTTGTTTACCCTGAGCAAATGGAACATAACATTCATCTTACTTATGATGTGATATTTTCTGGAAATGTCTTACAAAAGCTCATTCAAAAAGGCTTATCACGAGAAAAAGGTTATGATTTAATTCAACCTTTGACCTTTTTAGCTTTAGAAAGAAAAGTTTCTTTTGAAAAAATTCTAAATGAATCTCAAGAAGTGCTTCTTTATTTAACAAAAGAAGAAATTCATGCATGTTTTGACGTTTCTTATTATTTAAAACATGTCGATGATATTTATCAAAGATTGGAGTGGTAATTATGGGTAAATCATTATTAATTTTAGGCGCTCAATGGGGCGATGAAGGAAAAGGAAAAATCACAAATTATTTTTCCACGAAAGCGGATGTTGTCGTCCGTTATCAAGGGGGAAATAATGCTGGACATACCATTGTTTTTGATGGAAAAAAATATGCTTTACGTTTACTTCCTTCAGGAATTTTTGATGAAAATATTTGTTGTGTGATGGGAAATGGCATGGTGATTAATCCTCGTGCCTTAATTGAAGAACTTGAAGAAATAAAAAAAGCAGGCTTTTCTACACATCATCTATTTATTTCTGATCGTAGTCATGTGCTTTTTGATCATCACATCGAACTAGATCGCTTAAATGAAGAACATTTAAAAGATAAAAAAATTGGCACAACAAAGAAAGGAATTGGCCCCTGTTATACCGATAAAACCTCAAGAATTGGAATGAGAATGTGTGATTTTATTAGCGATGAATTCCCTAATTTATATAAAGAATTATTAGAAAGAAAAAATCAAGAAATCACCTTTTTAGGAGGAACCCCCATCGATTATGAATCAACGGTAAAAGAATATATGATTCTAGCTCAAAAGATTTCTCCGATGGTATGTGATACGATTGCTCTTTTAAAAGAAGCAAGAAAACAAAATAAAAACATCCTCTTTGAAGGGGCACAAGGAGCATTATTAGATATCGATTTTGGTAGTTATCCCTATGTCACAAGTAGTTCCCTTACTAGTGGAGGAGCTCTTTCAGGATCTGGAATTGGATTACATGGAATTGATGAAGTCTTAGGCATTGTTAAAGCTTATCAAACACGTGTTGGTGAAGGTGCTTTCCCTAGCGAACTTCATAATGAAATCGGTGATTATATTCGGGAAAAAGGTCATGAATATGGAACCGTTACCCATCGTCCAAGACGCATTGGTTATCTAGATTTAGTCGCCTTAAAATACTCGATTCAGGTCAATGGAATTACAGCGATATGTTTAACACTTTTAGATGTATTGCAAGGATTAGATGAATTAAAGATTTGTACTTCTTATACGTATAAAAATAAAATTCTTAATACTTTACCAGCATCGAATCAAGTATTTAAAGAATGTATTCCAAATTATGTAACTCTTGAAGGATTTAAGGAAGATATATCCCAAGTTAAGTCCTTTGATGAATTACCTCTTCAAGCGCAAAAATATATCGAATTTATTGAAAAAGAAGTGGAAACACCTATTGTTTTATTTTCTGTAGGTCCCGATAAATATCAAACCATTGTAAGAAAGGAAATATTTTAAATGAAGTATGATGTCGTTATTGTTGGAGCAGGTCCTATGGGCATCTATACTGCCTATGAACTCATGCATAATGATCCAAATTTAAAAGTTCTTTTAATTGATAAAGGAAATGATATTTATCATCGAAATTGTCCTATTTTAGAGAAAAAGATTAAACAATGTCCTAAAGATATCTATGGAAATTCAGGTTGTAAACCTGCTTGTTCTATGACTTCTGGTTTTGGGGGATGTGGGGCTTTTTCTGATGGAAAATTTAATATCACAAGCGATTTTGGAGGATGGATGACCGATTATTTATCGACAGAAGAAGTCATTGAATTAATCCGTTATGTAGATCAAATTCAACTTCAATATGGAGCACCAAAAGAATTAACAAATCCTAACACGAAAGAAGTTTTTGAAATTGAAAAAAAAGCTATATCAGTTGGTCTAAAATTGCTCCGTTCAGAAGTAAGACATTTAGGTACTGAACTCAATTTAAATGTCTTAAAAAATATCTTTGAAGCGATGAAGGGTCATGTAGATTATCGCTTTAAATGCGAAGTCATAGATATTGTTGTAGAAGATAATAAAGTAAAAGGTGTTATCTTAAAAAACGGTGAAGTAATTGAAGCGGATGCCGTCTCTTTAGGTGTGGGTAGACCTGGAGCACAATGGTTATCCTCGATGATGATGAAACATGGCATCGAAGTCACCAATAACCGCGTTGATATCGGTGTTCGAGTGGAAACAAATAACATCATTATGGATGATATTAATCGTTATTTATATGAAGGAAAATTTATCTATAACACCTCCGTAGGTACACAAGTAAGAACATTTTGTTCCAACCCCAGTGGTCATGTAGTTATTGAAAACCATAATGGCATCATGGTCTGCAATGGTCATTCTTACCATTCTATTGAGCTAGGAAGTCAAAATACAAACTTTGCTTTACTTGTTTCTCATGAATTTTCTGAACCCTTTAAAGATCCAAATCAATATGCAGAAGAAATCTCTTCTTTAGCCAATAAATTAAGTGGAGGCTCTGTCATTGTCCAAAAATATGGCGATATTAAAGCAGGAAGAAGATCAACAAAAAGAAGAATTGATGAAGGCTTTGTTCGCCCTACATTAAAAGAAGCAGTGCCAGGGGATTTAGGCTTAATTTTACCTTATAAAACGATGCAATCTTTGATTGAAATGATGACCGCTTTAAATGTTGTAACTCCAGGTATTGCAAATGACCATACCCTCTTTTATGGAGTAGAAGCAAAATTTTATAGTGATCGTATCGCTTGTGATGAGCATTTTGAAACCAAAATTAAAAATCTTTATGTTGGTGGAGATGGCGCAGGAATTACTCGAGGCTTAGCTCAAGCTGGCGCAAATGGAGTTAAAATTGCTCGAGAAATTTTAAAAAGTAGAAAATAAATAGTTACCTCACATAGTTCATTTATAAATTTCATCTTTAGATGATTATGTTTTTCTATTCTTCACATACTAATACTAATAGGGGTGAAAGAAAATGAAAACAAAAAAACATCAAGAACAATTCAAACTTGCAGAGACTTTTTTTGAACTAGGAATGGATTATGACGTGATTCAAAAAGTCACGGGAATAACTCCCCAAGAACTTTTCTTAAATAAAATTAATATGATTGACTTTAAGAATGAAAAAAGCAATAATTTAAAGGCGCAAAGTAGGAAGAAAAAATAGTGCTCCTGCTTTGCAGGAGTAAAGTATGGAAGAAACAAAAATTTTATTTACTTCTGAATCTGTTTCAGAAGGACATCCTGACAAGGTTTGTGATCAAATCGCAGACGCAATTTTAGATGAATGTTTAAAAAGCGACGCGAATGCACGTGTGGCATGTGAATGTTTTGCCACCACAGATTATCTTTTAATCGGCGGAGAAATTACATTACATAATAACGACATCATCGACTATGAAAATATTGCTAAAAAAGTCATTTTAGATATCGGTTATGATAAAGACGAATATCTTTTTAATGGAAATACATGTAAAATTGAAAACCGCATTAAACATCAATCACTTGATATCGCTCAAGGAGTTGATGGAGATTCTTTAGAAAATATCGGCGCAGGAGACCAAGGCATGATGTTTGGCTATGCCTCGAATGAAACAGAAAATTATATGCCTTTACCTATTGTTATGGCGCATAAATTAGTTCGTTTAGCAACTTCTTTAAGAAAAGATGGTTCATTTATTGGTGCTCGACCTGATATGAAAGCTCAAGTGACAATTGATTATACACATGATATTCGTGTCGATACGATTTTAATGTCATGTCAGCATGATGAAAATGTTTCTTTAGATGAATTTAAAGCCTTTATTCATGATAAAATCATGGTTCCTGTCGTAAAAAGTTTCCATTTAAACACAGATTTTAAATATTTTATTAACCCAACTGGAAGATTTGTTTTAGGTGGACCTGCTGGAGATACAGGTTTAACAGGTAGAAAAATTATTGTAGATACTTATGGAGGTAAAGCTCGTTCAGGTGGAGGGGCTTTCTCAGGAAAAGATCCTTCTAAAGTGGATCGAAGTGCTGCTTATGCTGCACGTTATGTAGCTAAAAATCTTGTTGCTGCGGGAGTCGCAGATATGCTAGAAATTCAATTGAGCTATGGAATTGGAATGTCTCATCCTATCTCAATTGCTATAGAAACATTTAATACTGAAAAGATTAGCAAGGAAAAAATCTTAACTATTATCAACAAATTGTTTGATTTACGTCCTGGCATGATTATCAAGAATTTCTCTTTAACAAAGCCAGAATTCCATTATCGAGATTTATCTAATTATGGACATTTTGGTCGCCCAGATGTCAATTGTCCATGGGAAAAACTAGATAAAGTACAAGAAATCAAAGAATTGATGAAGAGACTTTAAGATGGACTTAAAAGAACAAGAAAAGACTCCATTACTCACTGCTTTAAAAGAGTATGTTGCCTCTAATCCGATTCCATTTGATGTTCCAGGACATAAAATGGGAAGAATTCATACCGAATTGAGTGATGTTATTGGTATTGATGCCTTTCGTTATGATGTAAATGCTCCAATTGGAATTGATGTTTTATATCGAGGTGGAGGAGTTATAGAACAAAGTGCCAATCTTTTAGCGGATGCCTATGGCGCGGATAAAGCAATCTTTTTAATAAACGGTACAACTTCAGGTATCATGATGATGATCATGGGCACAGTAAATGCCAATGAAAAGATTATTTTACCTAGAAATGTCCATAAATCGGTGATTAATTCTTTAATTGTTTCAGGAGCGTTTCCTATCTTTGTAGAACCTCAATATGATCAATATTTAGGAATTGCAAATAATATTTTAGTTGAAGATTATATAAAAGCGATGGATGAAAATCCTGATGCTAAAGCTGTTTTTATCATTAATCCTACATATTTTGGAGTTACATGTGATATTGCTTCAGTTGTTAAAGAAGCACATAAAAGAAATATGCTTGTTTTAGTCGATGAGGCTCATGGAGCACATTTCCATTTTCATGAATCTTTACCTCTCTCTGCAATGGAAGCAGGAGCAGACGTATCGGCAGTATCGATTCATAAAACCATGGGTAGTTTAACTCAATCATCAGCTTTACTTTTAAAAGGTGATAGAGTAAGTTACGAAAAATTATTAAAAGTTTATGCAATGTTTGGTTCGACTTCTCCAAGTCATCTTTTACTTGCTAGTTTAGATGCAGCAAGAAAATATATGGTCTTTCATGGACATGATATTTTAAGTCAAAATTTAGCATTAGCAAGTTATGCAAGAAATGAATTAAATAAAATTCCAGGAATTCTATGTTTAACTCCATCTTATGGAGAAAAAACAGGAAATGGGCAGTTTAGTTTTGACGAAACACGTCTTGTTATTGCCGTAAGAGAACTAGGTCATTCAGGTTTTGAAATCATGCATTTATTAAGAAAGAAATTTAATATTCAACTTGAACTTGCAGAAACGTATCTAGTTTTAGCTATCTTAGCAATTGGTTCTACCAAAGAGGATGTAGACCATCTAATCAAAGCATTTAAAGAAATCTCTTCTTTATATTATGAAGGTGGAAAAAAGATTCCTATGAAAAACTTCATCTTTGACTACGGAGATATTTATGTACGTCCTAGAGAAGCTTATCATGCACCGAGTAAAAGAGTTGTTATTTCTAAAGCCGAAGGCGAAATATGTTCTGAATCAGTGATGATTTACCCTCCTGGAATACCCTTATTAATTCCTGGAGAAATCATCTCTAAAAATTTAATAGAAATATATGAATTTTATGAATCTAGCGGGGGAACAATTATTAAAGACTCACCCTTAGGTATGATTCAAGTAATTGATCAAGATCAATGGAAAGAAGGAAATTAAAAATGATGCATTTAAAAAAGAATACTTGTGTATTTCAAAGTTGTGAAAGTGAATATAAAGATGCCGAAGTTGTCATCTTTTCCTCGCCAATGGATGCGACATGTTCTTTTCGCCCTGGAACTCGTTTTGCGGGAAGTGCAATAAGAGAGGATTCCATCGGTTTAGAATGGTATTCACCTTACTTTGATATGGATTTAAAAGATGTTCCTACTTGTGATATTGGAGATTTAGAGCTTCCTTTAGGGGATGTCGAGGGTAGTTTAAAAGAGATCTCAAGAATTACAAAAGGAATATTAAACGACAATAAAAAGGTCATGATGATTGGGGGAGAACATCTAGTCACTCTTGGTACAATTCGTGAATATGTAAAAAAATATCCTTCTTTACATATCATTCATTTTGATGCCCATACCGACTTAAGAGAGGAATTTTTAGGAAGAAAATTATCTCATGCGACTGTATTAAGAAAATGCTATGACCTTCTAGGAGATGGTCGTATTGCTCAATTTGGTATCCGTTCTGGAGACTCTAGTGAATTTTATTGGGCAGATGAAGGACATACTTATCTTCATAAATATGATTTAGAAGGTTTAAATGAACGCATTGAAGCGTGGAAAGATGAACCTATTTATATTACGATTGATTTAGATGTATTAGATCCTTCTATTTTTCCTGGAACAGGGACCCCTGAAGCAGGAGGAATCTCTTATAAAGAACTCCAACAAGCAATCTTAGATATGCGCAAATTAAATAACATCGTTGGCGCGGATATTGTAGAATTATCCCCACATTATGATGCAAGTGGTGTTTCTACTGCGGTAGCATGTAAAGTTCTTCGAGAAATGGTACTTTTACTCCATTATCAAAAATATGGTAAAAAATAAGTAAACCATTAAAACGTATTAAAAAACTTCATATTCTTATTTTAAAAAATGAAGTTTTTTTATTTTGTAGGTATATTTATTTACCGCTGATGCAAATACCCTTTCTTGACGAAAGAAAGCATAAAATGTTAACATAAAATTAATAAGTGGCAACACTAATAAAGGAGGAACTTTATGAAAAAACTTAAAAAAGTATGTCTTCTTACCTCATTATTTATGTTATCAATAGGTTTTGTTTCTTGTAATCAAGAAAACTTATCTAGTCAAAATAGTTTAACACCTGAGAGTGTAGAAAGTAAGCCATCATCAAGTGAAGAACCAACTACTCCTGAAGTAATAGTTGACGATGTAACAGGAAAAAAGTATGTATTTAATGATTTAAAAATCGTTGATGAAGATGGAACCGCGGTTACAAGCGCTCCTGAAATATCTACTGACATGTTTGGGATGATGGAAGTACTAAATTTAGCAAATGAAGGATGCTACATTGAATTTACAAATGATGGAAAAGTATTAGGAACGTGTGATTTAGGGGCAGGAACTTTTGATAGTTTAGCAACGGATCCAGATTCAGATGGTGTTTTTTATTATACTTGTGATACATCCTTAAAGAAAAATAGTGTTGAAGTATTTATGGAAGATAATGAAGGAAAAAAGAATGAACAGTATAGTATGAAAGGTGACTCACTTGAAGGAGTATTAGTTCTTTTAATAAATATTCCACTCGAGGAAACAGACGAACCATCTTCATATTTTATAGATTTTACTAGCCAAGTTATTGTTGATTAATATTAAAAACGTATAGAAAAAGTTAATTTGACCAATTAAAAAAATGTAACTTTTACTTTATTTTACAAATAAAAAAGTCTATTTCTAGTTAGAAAAGAGAAAAACGGTATGAAAAAAATTGAAAAATCCATTTTAATTACTTCCTTATTCATGTTATCCATAGGATGTATATCTTGTGAAAAACAGAAATTTTTAATTGAACTTAATCCAATGAATGATTCCGATTGGAAAGATACATTAAAAAACTATGATGGTAGTAACTTTTCCTTTTTCGTGGAGCAAAAATATGAAGAACATAATCTTATAACTCGTTCTGTAGATGTAAAACTAGAAAATAAAGAAAAACTTTATGAACATTTTTATAGAGAACCTTTAGATATTCCTGGAAGTGCAAATGAGGTTAGTTCCATTTATACTAAAATCAATCAAGAATATATCACATTTAGCTCCACGGATGAGAAAAGATGGATCAAAGATAATCATGAAAATGATAGTCTAGAGCTTAATACAATTGTGAAAAAATATCAAAACTATATCAAAGAATATCTTTTTAATCCTATCTCTAATTTATTTAATTCTTTTACTTTTGATGCAATAAATAATCAATATATCGCGGAAAATCTTGTCTTAAATTTAAAGGATTATTTTAATGGACAAAATACAAAAGATTATAATGTCACCATTCAATTTGATGAAAATAAAATGGTTTCTTATGTTAAAACGGAAACAATTATCGATTCTTATTTACCTATAACTCAAACGATGATATTGAGTCAAATTGGAAAAACATCCTTTGCAGTACCTTCTCAATTTTATGATGATGTCAAAGGAAAAACTTACCTTTTTAAAAATATCAAAGTTTATAATGCCTATGGTGAACTTACTAGTAAAGAAGATCAAGGTGGTAAATATTCTACTTATGTTCAAGAAATGAATGAAAATAATAAAGGCAAAACCATTACATTTTTAGATGATGGCTCAGTTTTTGGAAATCTAGATTTAGGAAGTGGCAGTTTTACTGATTTAAAAGAGAATAATTCAACGGATGCATATTATTATTCTTATGGTAAAGATGTTCTTCCAAATTCAATCAAAATATATCAAAAAAGCCATGAATTAAGCTTTTATTATACGGGATTATCTGGTCATTCTATTGATGGGATATTGAATTTAAAAGAGACGATTCTCGATGAAGAAGTACATATGTTCCCTACAAGCTATCATTACGAATATCAATTTGAATTAGTAAATTAAAAAGGCATATAAAAAGCTATTACGTTCATAAAATACATAGTAGCTTTTTCTTTTTGATTTAGTTTTTAACGCATGTCACTTCTAGATAAGAAGTCGACTTTATCATCTACTTTGGAAGATAAGATTTTTACATGGACTAAGAAATCTTCATCATTTTCCTTTACATGAGTAATATCTTTTACTTCACATACCATATTTACTTTTGCTCCATCAATTAAAAGAGCACTTCCTTCTTGATGATAAGTTTGACCAACAAACTTATCGACTATATCAGAATGTTGATCTCCAAAATGATTAGCAATATCCCCTTGAGCTTTGCTTAATGCAGAAACACCAATAATATCCCCGACAGAAAGATGATGACCTGTAATTGATTGGCCACCAATTAAAAGTAAGAGTTCTTCATAATCACATTGCATACACCAGGCACAAGTCATCGCATATTTATGATGGTCTTTTTCCATCGCAACCACATTTGCGCCCATATTTACATAATCAGCCATAAATTTTTCTCCTTGTTTAAACTATAGTAAATCAAAAAAAATAATGCAATAAAAAATGCGTAAAGTTAGGGAGATTTGATAAATTTAATAAAAGCACCTACTTCTCAAAATAAAGAAAATAAATTATAATAAATGTGTAAGAAATATTCTTACACATAAGAATCATTGAAAGGAGACAAAACTTATGAAATTTCAAATTACAGGAAAAAATGTTACCATTACTCAAGCGATGAAAAAAGCGACTGAGACTAAGCTATCCAAGATGGATAAATACTTCATTATTGATGAAAGTGTAACTGCAAAAGTATTAGTTAAAACCTATCGCGAAATGCAAAAAGTAGAAATCACGATTTTTACAAAAATGATGGATTTCCGTGTTGAAGTATCCGCGAGTGATTTTTATGAGGCGTTAGATCTTGCAATTGATAAACTTGAAGGTCAAATGCGTAAATTAAAAACTAAAATCAGTAGAAGACATCATGTAAATCTTTCTAGTTCGATTGCTTTTGATCAATTTGAAGGAGAAGAAACTGCTGATAATGATCAAATCGTTCGTGTAAAAGAAATTGAATTAGAACCAATTGAAATGGAAGTAGCGATTACAAAGATGGAAGCTCTTGGACATAGTTTTTACATCTATCATGATGCCGAGGACGATTTAATTAGTGTTCTTTATAAACGTAATGATGGAGGATATGGCGTTATCCAAGTAAAAAAATAATCAAAAAGTTAAATAAAGCCCACATTTCCTAAAAATCGTGTATAATGATTTTCTAGGAGGGCGTTATGAAAAAGCATTTATTAGGTTTTCTTTGTCTAGCTTTATTAACTTCATGCAATATTGAAGATAAAGAAATGTCATGGACAAATGTCCTTATGACACCAATGAATGTTTTTTTTAATGAATATACTCCTTTTCAAATAGATGAAAATGGTAATGAAAAGGAATTACCCATTTATTTTGCTTTTGATCAAGCAGAAATTATTTCTTATAACTATCTTCATGAAAGTTATAAGACTTCCTTAGAAACAAAACTCAATGAATGTAAAAAAGAAATCGTCTATTTATCGATGTGTTTTGATCGACATACCTATTTTAAAAAAGCAGATGGTTCTTTATTGCATAATGTCGCATATTTAAATAATCATTATGGGGATGAAGAATTTATCTCATTAGAAAAAGAAACATATGATTTATTAAAAATTGCTTATGATTTAACGCTGAAAACAGAAGGTAAATTTAATTTTTGTATTGGTGAATTATCTTCTTTATGGGATTCTTATATTAGTCAATATAAAGGAAGAACAATAGATATTACCCCTAGTGAAGAAGAAATTAATAAAGCATTAAATAATACTCCCTCTATTGAGGAAATAAAAGAAATATTTACTTTTGATGATATCAATAAAAGCGTTAAATTTAGTCAGATTGAAAATAAAACTATCAGTATCACTTTTGGAGGAATTGCAAAAGGTAGAGTAAATGATATTCTAAGTGAAATAATGGATGATGAACATTCTTTATTTTCTTTAGGACAATCTTCTTTAACTTCTTATGGTGATTCTTATTTTGATACTTGGAATATATCCATTTGCAATCCTTTATATCCTTTAAGACAAAAGGAAGATGAATTTTTACATTTTGCTTATCAAGGAAAATTTTCTTTTTCTACTTCTGGAGATTATCAAAACTATTATTTAACAAGTGATGGGATTCGATATCATCATATTATTAATCCCATGACAGGATACCCAACGGGCGTAAATGTGGGAAATAATTTACAAAACCAATCTTATCATCGCTCAGTGAGTGTTTTTAGTAATTCTAACCTAGATGGCGCTAGTTGTGATGCATTATCTACAGCTTTAATGATGTGTTCTATCGAGGAGGGTAAAACTCTATCAAATTTATTTAATGTAAAAACAATTTATATGGATGATGAAGATGGAATTCATTGCTATGTTGATTCTTCATTAAGCGATTTTGTAAGTATTGATGAAGCAAGTGAAATGAAACTTTCTTTCTTCTAAAAAAGAAAAAGAAGTCATATGTTGATTTAGGTGACTTCTTTTGAATTTAAAAATCTATAAATTTGGTGGTTTAGCTTTAGCAACTAGAAAACAAATGAATCTAGTTCTAGAAATTTTGAATAAAGATAAAAACATTAAAAAATTATGCATAGTTTCAGCGATGGGAAGAAGTGGTTTCCCATATAGTACAGATACACTTTCTTTACTTGGAAATGAAATGATTTCATTAAAGGAAAAAGATCGTTTATTAGCTTCTGGAGAAATCATTTCTTCTTTAACATTTTGTGCATTTTTAAAAGAACAAAAAATAAATGCAATTGCGCTTTCTTATCTAGAAAACGGCATTTTAGCTAATGAAGAGTATGGAAACGGAAAAGTTATTTCTTATGATGTAAGCGCCATAAAAGAAGCTTTTAAAATTTATGATGTTGTGATTGTTCCAGGTTTTATTGCTCGTACAGAAAAACAAGAAGTTATCACCTTAGGAAGAGGAAATTCAGATTTAAGTGCTTTAATTTATGGAAAAGCATTTGATCAAGATGTTTATCTTTATAAAGATGTAAAAGGAGTTTACCCATTTTTGCAAACTCCTTTAAAAAGAATCAAACCTTACCAACATCTATCTTATAAAGAACTAGAAATATTACTTTTAAGTGGTGCAAGTGTGATATCTAAAGATGCCTTAGATTTTGCTAAAAAAGAAGGAATAGTAATGCATATTCAAAGCTTTGAAAGTGATGAAAAGGGTACAACCATAGATAACAAAGAAGAAAACATTCCTTTGGTTTTAGGATTTTTTAATAAAGATAAAGGATTTATTATTGCAAGTTTATATCCAAAATTCGTTCAAGAAGATTTAAAATCCTTATTTTATGAAACACATACTTTATTAAAAAACGAAGAAATAAATGAAAATCAATATTATTTTACTTTAGCAACTTCTCAACTATTGCTCATTAAAAGAAGAATTATTGCCCGTTATTTTAAGGACTTTATCAAAGAATAATAGACAAAGTGAAGGCAAAATGAAGATTATTTTTTATTTGAAGACTCATTTCATAGAATTTTAATAGTTATTTGTGCTATAGTCTTTTTGGGTGAATTAAATGATTCAAACATTAGCGACAGATTTAGACGGAACTCTATTTTATCCTAAAAGAGTTTTCCGTATATTAACTTCTAAAAATCGAAAGTTTCTTATTCGATTCTTAAATAGTGGAAGGAAACTGATTTTAGTCTCGGGAAGAAATTATCCAATCGCTAAAAAAATCGAAAAAAAATTAAATCATCCTGTATCTATGATTGCCTGCAACGGCGCAGTACTTTATCAAGATGGGGAAGTCGTCGAAGAACATTATTTATCTAAAGAAGAAGTTCGTAATTTATACGAAACAACAAAAAAAGATAAGAAATTAAAGATTTGGTTATTTATGACAAATACACAACCTTTAATTATTACCATGAGAAAAATAAACCCCATTTTTAGATTCATCGCTACGTTAATCATGAAGATGCAATTTCAATATAGTGAACGATACGTCATTGGTGATAAGCAATTAGAAAAATACTTAAACGATGAAGATTGTCACTTTTATAAAGTTATGCCCTGCTATGGATTTACAAAAAAAGCTCATGAAAGAGCCCGTGCTCAAACCGAGGAATACACTAAGACTCTTGGGGATTCTTATGAAGTCTTATGGTCTAGTAATTCCATCGAGTTTATGAAAAAAGATGTAAATAAAGCTAATGCTTTAAAAAAACTTCTTACTATGCTAAAATTAGAAGAAACCGAAACTGCCGTCGTGGGAGACTCGGGGAATGACTTACCACTTTTCGCAGCATTTGACCAATCGTACTGTATGGAAAATGCCCCAAAAGAAGTAAAAGAAAACGCTAAGGCAACTATCAAAGCAGTAAGTGATTTGGAAGATAAAATCTTCCCAAAAAAAGGAGATCAAAAATGAATCAAGAAACAAGATATTTAATGGGAATTTATCAAGTCGCAGTTATCATCCGTGATACTCTTGAATATGGAATCCCAAAAGACAACTATGACAAAAATATCTATCTTCAAAGAAAGCAATCATTGCTTCATGGATTAGAACCCAATTCTCCATTATCTCATTTTTTAGACCAACAAAAGGATAATGAAATTGGAGATAAAATCCGTAAGAATTTAAATGATTTTGTCGAATTAGTTTATAGCGATGATGCTAGAGTTTGCCACATTGATGGAGAAAAATTAATCGTCGATTCTGCTTTTGCAAATCAGGTATTTGATTATGTCGTAGGTTTGAGAGAAACCTTAAACGATATCGTTCGTGGTTTCATGAATTTCAATAAGCAACAAGGCACTCATGAAGAACAAGTCGAACAATTAATCACAAAAGATGAAGTTTTCTATCGTAGTATTACATTACTCGTTTTAACCGACGCTGTTAGACGTTTATTTGAAGAATTCAACCGTACTATGAATGAAAATCAAGGAAAAGAAAATCCTCAATCTACATTTGTTGTCAATGAATTAAGAAAAGTTTTAAGCTTTATTCAATTTGTTAGAGAACATTCAAAAGTTGAAGACGAAAAATTCAAAAAGAATGTTGAATTAAGTTTAGAAGTTATCGATTTAATCTCTGGAAATAAAAAGCCAGAAGAAGGAAGAACCATCCGTTCTTATATTGATAACTTACATAACAAATGGACACAATATTGCCAAGTAGCAGAATTAGATTGGAAGAAAGACTATGTTGAATTATGGCAAGAACTTGCTGACTTTGAACAAGAAATGCTCAATGCACAAAATCAAAGTAAGCAAGAAACTAAAGTAGAAAATCAAGAAGAAAAAGTAGAAAACCAAGAAACTACTGAAGAAAAAAAGGATAATAAAGATTCTCAATAAAGGGGATAGTTATGCAAAAGGAAAAGAATAAAAAGAAAAAAAGATCTTTAGAAGAAAGAAAAGAACTGAACTGGAAGATAGCGGAAATCATCTGGTATTCCATCGGGGGAATTATTTTACTTGGAGGTTTAACCTTCTCTACCCTTGGTATTTTAATTATGAATATGGATGGTAATTTTAATAATCACGTTCTTTATCCTTTATATCAATCTCAAGGGGAGTTCATCGCTTGGTTAGGTTTTGGTTCTAGCTATGCTAATTTAGGACTCATGCTGATTTTAATTGCCATAATTTACTTTGCTATTGTTTTCTTTGCCTTTTCTAAACGCGCAGATATCAAGGCAAAACGTAAACGCCAAGCAAAGAAGCCTATGAAGCTTATTAAAGATGAAGAAACTCCTGTGGTAAGTGAAGTTACTACAAAAACAGAAGAAGTAAAATCCTAAAGCACTGAAAAGTGCTTTTTTTCTCAAAAAAAGGACGGATTTCCGTCCTAGTATTAAGGTAAAATTTTTTAATTTTGATTTGGTTCAGGATTTTCTATGGTAAGTTTAACAAAATCTTTTCCATTATCTTGAGTAATGACGATATTTAATGTTTCAAGATCTCCTTTTGTTAAGGGAAGATTATAACGTTTCATCACATAGTTTTTTAATTCTGAAAATTCAAATCTAGTCTTTTGCTTTGCAGATTCAAGTAAAGCGTTATTTAAGGTTTTATAATACTCTTCATTTTTTTCTATCGGTTTAATGTCTATGATGACTTCTTTTTTCGGTTCATTATTATTTACTTTTGGAGTATTATTTATAACCGTTTTTGTCTTTTTAGCTCTTTTCTTTTCTTTTTTATTAGCTTTTTGTTCAGCTTTCTTTTTAGCCTCTAAAAGAGCTTCTTCCTGCTTTTTCTTTTCTGCTTCAAGGATATCTTCAACAAAATAAAATTCATCAAATAATTGTTTAAATTGGGTAGAGGTAAGAGGTCTTCCTTTTCCGCGATTTCCAATGCCTAAGACTTTTTTACCCATTTTCTTTAATAAGATGATTAATTCTGTAAATCCTTCATCTGAAGAGCCTATCACAAATGTATTGATATCTTGATATTCTTTACTAAATAGCACTTTACATACTTCAATATATAAGCGAAAATCAGCATTATTTTTATTCTTTTCTTTTTTTGATTCGATAGGCTTATACGATAACACAAGATCAAAATAATTTTGTTTAACAATGGAAGTTAAATCTTTAAATTCATCTGTGATTTGAGATATTACCATTTTGCGGATACAAGGGATATACCCTTTGGAAATTAGGTTTTTAAAAATAAGAGGATAAGCCTCGAATGCTGTGATATTTTCTGCGTCTATAAATATGGCAGTTTTATTCTCCAAGATTTCACCTCCTTCCTTATTTAATATATATATAGTTTTTACCTTGATACTCTATTTAAAAACAAAGATTTTTCTACCAACATAATTCCAAACTAAGACGATGATAGTCATAATGACTTTCATGACCCATTCTTTCATGGCTAGGTTAAATAATTTATCCATTCCAAATATGGCAAAATCGGGTAAAAGATTCACTCCAAGAAGCATACCAAGTTCTGTAATTCCTAGTCCAATTAACCCTATAAGAGTAAAGATAATAAAGGATTTTTTAGATCTAGATGCTTTTTTATCTTTGACATTTTTAAAGACAAAAGAAATCGATAATAACCAATTGACAATTAATCCTCCCGTAAAACCTAAGGCTGTGGCAATAATGATTGAAAAGATATCCCAAACTCCATTATTTTCGATAAGTCTAGCAGGAAGAAGAACCTCTCTAAAAAGGTAAAATATAGCATAATCAATAATCGTGGCAGTACCTCCGACAATTAAGAAGCGAATAATTTCAAAAAATAGTTCTTTTTTTGTCTCCTTATGATATTGGTTTTCCTTTGTTTCTTCCATTTAATAGTCCTCTTTTTCTTTGATTAGTATTATGATAGCACGTTTTCTAAAAAAGTGTATATAAAGAAGATTTAAGAGTTTTAATTCCTTTTCTTATAACTTGTAACTAGATTTAAAAAAAGGTAGAATAAAAAAGCAAAAAGGAGAAAATTCATCTATGAAAGCGTCCAAAATGTTAATTCCAACTTTAAAAGAAGCCCCCGCGGAAGCAATTATTGACTCCCATATCTATATGCTTCGCGCAGGTTTAATGAAAAAATTAGTCGCTGGAGTTTATACTTATTTACCAATGGGACTTAAATCCCTACAAAAAATTGAAAATATAATTCGTGAAGAAATGGATAAAGCAGGCGCACAAGAAATATTATCAAGTGCAATTCAACCTAAAGAATTATGGGAAGAATCAGGCAGATGGAAAAAATATGGTCCCGAATTATTTCGTTTTAAAGATCGTCATGATCGAGATTTTTGTCTAGGTCCCACGCATGAAGAAATATTTACCGATTTAGTACGTTCTATGGTGAAATCTTATAAATCATTACCCTTAAACATTTATCAAATTCAAACAAAATATCGTGATGAAATGAGACCTCGATTTGGCTTAATGAGAGGTCGAGAATTTGTAATGAAAGATGCCTATTCTTTTGATGTAGACGAAAAAGCAAGTAACAAGTCCTATATGGAAATGTATCGTACTTATGATCGTATATTCACTCGCTTAGGCTTAAAATTTAAGGTCGTTTTAGCGGATACTGGCGCCATTGGAGGTAGTACTTCACATCAATTTATGGCTCTAAGTGAAGTTGGGGAAAGCAATATTATTTATTGTGATAATTGTGGTTATGCCGCGGATGAAGAAAAGGCAACATCACTTTTGGTTGATAATGAAAAAGAAACTACCAAAGAATTGGCGTTAGTTTCTACTCCCAATCAAAAGGCATGTGAAGAAGTTGCTTCCTTTTTAAATGTCCCATTATCTAAGATGATTAAGAGTATGATTTACTTTGATGAAGCTAGCAAAAAATATGCCCTATTTTTAGTACGTGGGGATAGTGAAATTAACTTTATTCAAGTGGTTAATGCTTTTAAATCCTCAGAAGCTTTTGTACGTTTAGCAAGTGAAGAGGAAATCACTTCCCTTCATCTACCTTTAGGATTTATTGGTCCAAAAGATTGCAATCTTGATGTTTTTATCGATCCTGCAGTAACAAAAATTCAAAATGGTGTAATGGGAGCAAATAAAAAAGATTATCATTATATAAACGCGAATTACGAAAGGGATTTTAAGGGAACAATTATGAATTTACATATCGCTCATGAAGGAGATTTTTGCCCTGAATGTGGTGCACCTTTACATAGTGAAAGAGGAATTGAGGTCGGTCAATTATTTAAATTAGGTACCAAGTATTCTGAACCCATGAATTGTTCTTACCTTAACCAAGATGGAAAATTAGTTCCTATGTATATGGGATGCTATGGAATTGGAGTAACGAGAACTTTTGCAGCAATAATAGAGCAACATCATGATGAAAATGGAATTTGTTTTCCTATTGAAGTCGCTCCTTATCCTTTAGTTATCATTGCAATTAATTATGATGATAATGTACAAAAAACTCTCGCGGATAAACTTTATGAGGAATTATCTAAATTTAATTCTGAAATTATTTTAGATGATCGTGATTTAAAAGCAGGCTTTAAATTTAAAGATTGGGATTTAATCGGCATTCCTCTGCAAATTATCGTCGGAAGAAAAGCAAGTGAAAATATCGTAGAATTTAAGATTCGTGAAGGAAATATCAAAGTAGAACTTTCTTATGAGGAAGTAATGCAAAAAATGGAAGAACTTTTAAAAGCAAAATAAAAATCAAAAGAAGAAATGAAGAAAAAAGCTTATCTCATTTCTTTTTTTTTACCTTTAAAGTATAATAAAAAAGAGGCAATTTGTATAAGTAAGAAAGGAACAAGCGATGAAGGAAATTTCGATTTCTCATAAGGAAGCAGGAAAACGTGTCGATAAATTTGTTCGCCAATATTTATCTGACGCTCCTTTAAGCTATATTTATAAACTTTTTCGTATTAAAGATATTAAAGTAAATGGTAAACCAATCAATATTTCTTACATCTTAAAAGAAAATGATGTGTTACGCATTTATGTTCCCGATGAAAAGCTTGAAGAATTTATCAAAGTAAAACCATTTTATAAAGTAAAAAGTGATATTCAAATCATCTACGAAGATGAAAATGTTCTTTTCGTAGCGAAAAATAAGGGTATTTTAGTCCATGGTGATCAAGATGAAAAACGTCTAACATTAACAAATCAAGTTTTAAATTATCTTGCTAATAAAGGAGAATATGATCCCTCAAGTCATGGATTTTGTCCAAGTCCAGCACATCGCCTAGACCGTAATACTTCAGGAATTGTTGCTTTTGGAAAGAATTTAGAAAGTCTACAGGAATTATTTAAATTATTTAAAACGCATGAAGAAATCTCTAAAGATTATATCGCTCTTCTTGAGGGTAAATTAACTAAAGATGGAGAAATCTCTTTTCCTTTAAAAAAGGATGAAAAAAAGGGGATGGTCTTTGTTACTCCTATTGCTAAAGGAGGAAAAGAGGCAATTAGCCAATATTGGATTATGGAAAACTTTAAAGATAAAACTTTAGTTCAGGCTCGCTTAATTACAGGTCGTTTCCATCAACTACGAGCGCATTTTGCTTATATTGGTTATCCCATATGTGGAGATGCGAAATATGGTGATTTTGCAAAAAATAAAATCTTTGAAAAAGAATATCAATACAAAAATCAATTTCTTCATGCAAGAAGCTTATCTTTTGGTAAAATTGAAGGTAAATTAAGCTATTTATCAAACCAAGAATTTATTATGGAACTTCCACGTAAAGAGCAAGAAATATTAGAAAAATTAAGGGGGAATAAATAATGTATACCTCTTTGATTTTTGTTGTCATATTACTCATTTTCTCTGTTGTTCCTATCGGACAATCTGTTTGGAAAAATATCAAAGTGTTTTTATCTTTTGCTCTAGCGTTTTTATGTACTTTTCTTTTGACTTTACTTTTTCCAAAAGGACAGACGCATTTATTTTCTAAAGTCGTCAATAAAATCTATCAAAAAGGCGGATTTTATTTTGAAAATGTAGCTTTACCAAAGGAAGATGTTATACAAATTATTCGTTTTATGTTGTTTTTTATCATCTTTATTATCTTGATTTATGTTTTTTTAGGAATCTTCCATTTTATCATTAAGGAACGTTCTCCATTTCAAAAAAATAAAGGCATTAATTTAAAGATTTTAAAGATTCTTTTTGTTATTTGTAACATTGGTTTTATTGCCACGACTGTGGCATTTGGTTGTAGCGCACTTGCGCCCTTATGGGACTTTTATGGGGGATTTTTAAATCGCCTATTTATTAGTTTAGGAAATGTGGTGATGAACGTATGAAGCAAAGTGATAAACTCCTTCTTCTTGGAGAACTCTTTAATGTTCATGATGATTCGACAAAAGAGGCTCGTCAAAAGCAATTTTTAGATACGGATGTAATGAAAAATTTAAGAGACTTTTTCCGTAGCGAAGAGGAAAAATCTTCACCTAGATATGAATTATTAAAGAAGGAATATGAATTATTAACGCATACAGAAATGGAGACATTAAAGGTTTATTTTATCTGTTATGCTCATGCTCTATATTTATGGCATAGCGTCCAAAATCGTCGTTTCTTAAATCCCTTCTTATGTTTTAAAAATAAAAATGAAGTTCTTTTATCACGTATTGCCGTGGATTTTGATGGTAAAGAAACCTATCTAGGAGATGTCATCATGCTAGAAAATTATTCGAATGACTATAAAATTGAAATGGTCAAACGTTCGATGATTCAATGGCGAAAAGAAGTGATTAAAGTTGTACTAGATCCTTTACAAATTTTAATTATGCGGCCTAAAAATGTACCACATAAGCGCAAAATCCCCGGTTCAAAAATAGGTTATGGAATCTTTTTACTCTTGATGAGCCTATGTTTAATTTTATTGTTCTTCTTAAAGGACAACATCATTTATCCAGTCTTCAAATTTGATTTAACTAGAGCCTATTTTGCTTATCCTTTATTTGCAATTTATTTCTTTATATTTTTTGCAGATTTTTTATGGATGTTTTCTATTTCACGTAGAAGATATCATATGCGAAAGTACTTTTGGGCACAAGATGTCTTATTTACACATTCTCAAGATATCGTCTTAAAGATTAATCATACGACAGAAAAACTATATCATTATATCCTTACCTGTATTCAAAAAAAGAAGGAAATCGAAGGAACTTGTAAGCCATATTCAAATTTAGATCAAGAATATAGAGCCTTAAAATATATGCTCAAAATCAATGAAAAAGATGGTTTACCAGAAGATAATATGTTTGGTTATGAAATCGTTTTACTAGAATTCATCTTCTTATTACTTATTTATTTAGTTATCTGTTACATTTTAATTACGAAAGGATTTATCGCATGAATCATAAAATAAAGTTTAATATTCATATTCGTGATGAAGAATTTTTCTCTTTAAAAGAATTCGGAAGTAAAATCTATTTATATCCCGAAGAATCTTTTGCTTTAATCAATACTAAAAACTTTTTAACAATTTTAAAAAAGTATGATGAAGAACTTTATAAAAAGGTTGAAGAATTAAGAAGTAGTGAAACCTCAAAAGAAGTATTTTTATTTAAAATTCAATATCTTTTTGCCCCAGTGTTACCCTTGCAATATTATGGTGTACAATATAAAAGTTATGAAAAAATCGGAAATCGTATCTTAAATGGAGCACCCCAGATAGATATTTATATGCAAGATTTTTTACGTTATGGATTATTATCTTATTACATGCGTCATGTCGGAGATGATCACATGCAAAGTAAACTCTATGAAACCGTTTTATGCTTAGAGCACGAATTTTTATTAAACGAGGCTCGTGCCTATTTTAAATTGGGCTTTCATCTTGATAAAAGGGATGAAATTGTTTATCGTAGAAGAGGTTATAAAGATGTAAAATCGTTCTTTGAAATGATTCTTAGCCCAACAATGATTAACGATTTTGCTAAAGATTTTGAAAAGAATCAATACTTACTTGCTTGGCTAGAATATAAAGGATATCAAAAAGAAATCAGAGAATTTGAATCGATTGTTTCATCTGTTGAAGAATGGGAGGAGAAAAAATGACAATTGAAGAAAAGTATGAACGTTGGTTAACTGACCCAAGTGTTTCTCCAGAAGACAAAGAAACACTAAAAGCTATGACAAAAGAGCAAATGAATGATGCCTTTTATCGCGATCTTGAATTTGGTACTGCAGGAATTCGAGGAATCCTAGGACCTGGTAGCAATCGTCTAAACGTGAAAATTGTTGCGCGTGCGACTGTAGGATTTGCTAAATTCTTATTAGAAAAATACGAAAATGCCAAAGAAATGGGTGTTTGTATTTCTCATGATAACCGATTATACTCGCGTGAATTTGCCTTAGAAACCGCGAAAGTATTATCCTCATTCGGCATTAAAGCTTATCTATTTGATGCGTTAAGACCCACTCCAGAATTATCCTTTGCGGTTCGTGAAACGCATGCCTGTGGAGGGGTGATGATTACTGCCTCACATAATCCAAAAGAATATAATGGTTATAAAGTTTATGATGAAACTGGTTGTCAACTTGTTCCATCATGTATTAAGCGTCTTGTCGATATTATCGATTCTTTAGGTTTTGAATTAGATGTAAAGATTGGAAATGAAAGTGCTCCAATTATCACCTTAGATAAATCTATGGATGAAAAATATCGTAAAGAAGTGGAAAGTATTGCTCTTCACCCTGAATTAGACAAGAGTAAAATTAAAATCGTCTTTTCACCCCAGCATGGAACTAGCTACATGAATGCCATGGAAATCTTTAAAGATTTAAATTATAATGTCATTCCTGTAGAAGAACAATGTAGTCCAGATCCTTTATTTTCACATACAAAATCCCCGAATCCTGAAAATAAAGAAGCTTATGAATTAGCGTTAGAATATGCCAAAAAATATCATGCGGATTTAATTTTAACAACCGATCCAGATGCAGATAGAGTTGGCATTGCTTTCTTAAATTCTAAAGGAGAATATCAACTTTATACTGGTAATGAAACTGGTGCATTGCTAATCGATTATGTTCTAGGGGAAAGAAAAAAACTAGGATTATTATTGAAAAACGGTGTGATGTTTAATACGATTGTTACCTCATCTCTTGGTACAAAAATTGCTAAAAGTTATGGATTAAGTGTTGAGTCCTTACTCACAGGCTTTAAGTTTATTGGAGATCGTATTCATCATTATGAATTAACAAAAGAAAAGACTTTTGAATTCGGTTATGAAGAAAGTTATGGATATCTAGTCAAACCTTTTGTCCGTGATAAAGATTCTTTACAAGCTTTAGTCATTGTTTCTGAAATGGTTAATTACCATCTCTTACATGGTAAACGTCTTGATGAAGTGATGGAAGAAGTTGAACAAAAATTTGGTTATCACCATGATGAACTCTATTCTATCTACTTTGAAGGTCAAGAAGGTGGAGAAAAGATGAAGCAAATCATGGAAAGCACAAGAGCAAATCCTTTTAAAGAAATCGGGGGATATAAAGTTGTCGCTTTAGAAGATTATCTTCTTGATGTCCGTTATGACTATGTGAAAAAGGAAGAAAGTAAGATTGAAGGTTTACCAACATCTGATGTCTTAAAATATTATTTAGAAGATGGTTCAACAGTAAGTATCCGTCCATCTGGAACTGAACCTAAATGTAAGTTCTATTATGGCGCAGTTTCTTCTTCTAAAAACGAAGCTTTAGCAAAACCAAAAGCTTTACATCAAGCAATTTTAAAGGAATTACATCTCTAATATGAAAAAGAAAAAACCAAGTTTACTTATTGCAGGTGTCGCTACCTTAATTAGCGCGATCATCATTGGAATTATTTCCTATGTTATCATGATGGTTACAACCTATAATGTCATGTTGGGTTATGGTATTTATCCAAATGAATATGTAGATTCTGCTTCTGCAAATTACAACAGAATGCTTAATAATTTAGCTTCTAATCCAGGATTTTTAATTCCAATGCTTCTTATTGTACTTTGTGTTATTGCTGGAATTGTTGGATTTGTCCTTATTATTGTCGGAGCGATTAAGGCGAGTAAAAATAACAAACCTATTGTTACCAATAATCCTACCCCTACATATAGAGATTTTATGCCTCAAGATGGGGAAACCATTCATTTTTGTCCAACTTGTGGAGCAAAAATCAATGAAAGTGATAAGTTTTGCCCCAATTGTGGAACTCAAGTAAAAAATTAATCGTTTAAATTAAAAAATTCATTTAAAAACAAGGCAATGCCATCGTGATTATTATCTTCTTTAGTCACGTGCATTGCTTTTTCTAATGTATGTTCTGTGCCATTTTTCATCGCTACGGAAACACCTACATTGCTTAACATTTCAATATCATTTCCAGCATCTCCAAAAGCGATGATACGTGTGTTTGGAATATGATAAAAGGAAGCAATATCTCTTAAAGCATGATATTTAGATACTTTTTTATAGCTAAGTTCCGCGAATTCTCCTCCTGACCAGCTACGAACAAATAACTCAGGGTTAACTTTAGAAGCGATTTGATTTAATTCTTCCATATCATTTTTCCCTTTGAAGTGAAATAACATCGTCATAGGATCAACATTTAAAGTCTCATTTAAATCTCCAATGTGTTTTTCTAAATGTGTGTAATTAAACCATGTTGTAAAAGTTTCATCATCATGGAGCAAATAGACTTCTTTAGCGGTTTCACAAATTGTATTTTCTAAGTTTTCGATACCGTATTGATTATATATTGCTAAAACATCGCTTAAAGGAAAGGTTGTTTCAATATCAGGGTAGCTACTTTTTAAGCCATAGATTGCCCCGCCATTATAGGCAATAACAGGAGTATCAATATCTAATTCCTCATAATATCTTAACATCGTTCGATAAGGTCTACCTGAAGCAAAAACAATCTTATGTCCCATGTTTTTTAAAGTAATTAACGCCTTTTTTGTTAAAGGAGTAATATCTTTTTCATCATTTAATAAAGTTCCATCCATATCTAACGCTATCAAATATCTTTTCATCTAAAATCTTCCTTTCTTACATATACTTAATGGGGTGAACGATATGTTATATCGTCTTTTAGTGTTTTTGTTAGGTTTAATTTTGACCTCTTTAGGAGTATCTTTTCTTTTAATTTACCTTTCTCTTGGAGGTAATAATGTTTCTTTTTTTCCTTTTTTAGGCTTTTTAATCACAAGGAAAGAAATTTATCTAATTCCTATAGGATTAATCATCTTAATTTTTGCTTTATTTTTTGATGAAACCTGGAAAAGATTTATTTCTTGGCGAAAAAGGCGTAAAAGTCAAAATCCCAACTAGAGTCATTATATATGATTTTTCTTTATTTAAAAACGAAAACAATCTTTTCGGTATATTTTAAAAAAGAAAACAAAGACTAATAGATGATTATGTTAAAAGTATATACTACGCCATCTTGTGCATCTTGTAAGAAAGTAAAAGAATTTTTCAATGAGCACCATATCCCTTTTCAAGAAATCAATTTTTTTAAAAGAGCATTAACGTATGAAGAAATTAAAGAGATTTTAGAAAAATCTTTAGATGGAACAGATGAAATAATTTCTACGCGCTCTAACGTTTTTAAAGAAAAAGGGATTAGTTTAGATAAGATGTCTTTTAATGAACTAGTCAATTTCATTATGAAGTATCCTTCTATTTTAAAAAGGCCAATTATTGTTAGTGATCATGCCATTCAAGTGGGTTATGATGAAGAAGAAATTCGTATTTTTCTTCCTCGAATTAAGGGAATTATTTTAAAAAAATGTAGAAAAGAGTATCTAAATAAAACTTACGCTCATTTTAAAAAATAATTAAAACAAAGAAACTAAATTAAAACTTTATTTAGAAAATAAAAGTGCTATGATGAATATAGTTTTTTAGGAGGCTATCTATGGAAAAATCTTTTAAACTATTAACAATGCAAGATTTATCTTGTATGGGGCAATGTTCTTTAAC
>CANQTY010000004.1 GCA_947626895.1 uncultured Bacilli bacterium | reverse complement strand
CTTTCACAGGCTCCCTTTTGATATGAAGCATATGGCCTACAATAGAATACATGACAGTTTTCTTCGTAGTCCTCTAACTCCATTAATGAGTCAAATTCTACCCCGTTATCCGTGAGTAATATTTCGCAGAAACTTTGACACATTACTGTGCCATACATCTCATCGTATGCTTTGAGTTTATCAATAAATTCTCTTAGCTTCTCGTATACTTCTTTCTTCGTATGTGATTCTAATAAAATCCCAAATTGCAAACGATATTGCACAATATGAATCGTTAGTACTGATTTCACTCCATCAATGCATCCAATGACCGTATCAAGCTCTACAATTAATGCTTTTTGATGATATTGATGATACAAAAGATAATCTTGATATTTATGATCGTCTTTAAAGTCGTATCTTCGATGCTCCTCTGCATCTTCTTGCTTCACGTATGTGCGATTTTTCGGTAGCCTTCTGCCTGTCATCCTTAAATCAGATAAATGACAATCTAACGCCCCTTTCTTGATCCAATACCTTATTGTAGATGATGATAATTTAATCTCTGGATGATTCATTAGTATCGCTTCCACAGATTGTCCCTTCCTTATCAAGGGTGATACTACCTTGTTGATCGCTTTAAGCATCTTTTCGTCCGCGCGTGGTTTACTATTCGCATTTTCTATACGTTGATGATATTCACTTGATGCTTTCATCGCGTCGTAATAGTAATGTAAATATGTACATCTTCCTTTCTTTGGACAATTATTGCACACAAATGGATATTTCCTTAAACATGCTTGTCTCCCAGGATTGTACTTTTCACAATTATAGGGACAAAATAACTTGAGTTTTGTCCTTCCCCTACTACATTCTTGGATGTTTAAACATGAGGATTTCGTATCACAGGTATCTCGATTCACAGGATAAGAATTTCTTATTAACTCTCTATATAAAGTTTGTCTTGATACACCCATCTCTTTTGCTATTGAACTTAATGATTTGTGTGTTTTTAGACTTGCTTGCAATTGTGCTCTTTGTACTAAACTCAATTGTTCGTATACTTTTTCGTTGGTGTTTCCTTTAGTTACTTTTTTCATAACTTTTTACTCCTTTCGTAAATTACCTCTCGAAAAAGAACACCCTTATTAAACGAGGTTTTAACTCGTTTCGCAACAGCAAAAAATTTTTTTCATTAACATTTGTTGCACTTAGATTAATAATTAACAGTAAATGTTGTGAAACCTCTTACAAAGGTTATTTATTACATAAATAAACGGGCTATAAAGATCTTAACCTTTCAATTTCATCTTCATTTAAAAGACGATATTCTCCTTCTTTTAAACCATCTAAAGTTAAAAAAGCAAAAGATAAACGATGTAAAGAAATCACCTTACATCCAGCGGTTAAAAACATACGTTTAATTTGATGATATTTTCCTTCATGAATTGTAATTAAGGCTTTAGTATCCCCTAAAAGTTCAAGTTTTGCAGGCTCCGTTACATAATCTAAAACTTGTACTCCCTTCAAAAATTTTTGGGGTAAATCATGAGGAATTGGATAATCTGTTTCCACTAAATAAGTCTTATCAACATGATATTTTGGGGCTAATAAGCGATGAGCTAGTTTTCCATCATTAGTTAATAGGAGTAAACCTGTTGTATCCATATCAAGTCTACCCACTAAAGATAGGTCTCTATAGCCTAAATCTGCAACTAAGTCTGTGACAGGAGGATGTCCTCGCTCCTCAATTGTCGAGGATACATAGCCTTTTGGTTTATATAAAAGGACATAATGATATTGCTGATAATGTAATAATTCATCATCAAAGTAGACTAAATCGTTATTTTCATCGACATTAAAAGAAGGATCATTAATCACTTCATCATTTACTTTAACATGGCCATGACGAATATATTTTTTAACACTTCTTCTTGTCCCTATTCCAGATGTGGCACAATATCGATCAAGCCTCATTTTCTTTCCTCTTTCTTTTCTTTTTTCTAGAGTAACTATCAAATAAAATCCAAAAAAGAATAAAGATAGTCCCCAGAAGAAAGTATAACATATTTGTAAAAATGTTATAGGATAACTCTTATTAATTGCAAAATCTTCACTTAAAAAAGTTTGTATAATTGTGGCAAAAATAATTCCCAAAATGAATAGATGGGGTGTATTTTTATGTCGTTTTAAAAGAAGATTTAAAAGCCGACTATAACTCATTAAAAAGATTACAAATGAAATAAAAATGACACTTAAAGAAACAATAACTATAAAAGAAATATCTCCTTTTAAAAGAGATGAGCATAAATTTAATAAGGGATAATAAAAATTTAATGACATAAGTAAAAAAGTTAATGATAATCCAGGAGTTAATAATCCTATCGCAATTATTAATCCCACAAAAATCCATATAATGAGCATAAACCAAGAAAACGTATCAAAAAAAAGAGATATTTTGATAACGTTTTTAAGGTTTGAAAAGATGAAAGAAAATAAAAATCCCAAAAGAACATAAATAAAAGAATGCTTTTGATGAAAATTGATAGGCTTAATGAAGGAAGGTAAACTACCAATAAATAAACCAGTAAAAAAACATAATACTGAAAAAGGGTAATGATTCATCAAATAAATTAAGGGAATAAATAAGCTTATACATGAAACGAATATTCCTAAAAATAAGGGGATTAATAAATTTAAGGATTTTTTTATATGTTTAAAAAAATGGCCAATGGATTCCAATAATTCTTCATAAAAGCCTAAAATATAAGCAATTGTGCTTCCTGAAAAACCAGGAATGATAATTGCTATTCCTAAAATAAAACCATTTTTAAATTGATTAAGAAATTTATTCATCAAATCACATTTAAGTTTATGAAAAAGATAAAAAAAGCATAACGAAATTGTTTTAGGACAAACTAACAAGGGAGGAAAGAAAATGGCTAATTTAAGGTGTCATGCTTATTATTGTGCCTATAATGATTGTACTCATTGTCGTCATGAAAGTCCTGATGTAAGTGAAGATGCAACTTGTGTTTCTTTTACAAGAAGAGCACTTCAAAAGAATGGCAATCCATATTTATTTGAATACGCAGAAGATAGGCGTTTTTCTTTACGAGAGGATGAACATTTTTTAAATTGCAAGTCTTGTTCATGTAAAAATAATGAGGATCAGGTCTGTAGAGCGCGTCATATTCGCATCGATGTGAGCAGAGAAAAGGCAACATGTATGAATTATAGGAAGAAAATCGATTAAAGATTTCTTCCCTTTTCTTTCGTGTTTCTATTAAAGTTGTGATAAAATGAGTTCGGTGATCAATATGAAATGTATCGTCGGACTTGGAAATCCTGGAAAAGAATACGAAGGAACCCGTCATAATATGGGTTTTGATGTTTTAGATATACTTGAAAAAAGATGGAATATTGCTATCTCAAAAAAAGACTTTAAAGGATTATATGGCAAAGGGAGAGTTTTTGATGAAGATGTTATTTTATTAAAGCCCCAGACATATATGAATTTATCTGGATCTTCTGTTTTTGATTTAGTCTCTTATTTTCATATTGATATGGAAGATTTAGTAATTGTTTATGATGATATTGATTTACCTCCTGGAAAGATAAGAATCCGTGAAAAAGGCTCTTCTGGAGGACAAAAAGGTATGCAAAATATCATAGATATTTTTGGTGATGAAGAAATTCAACGTATTCGCGTAGGAACAGGTCAAAATCCCTTAATTGATCGAATTAATTACGTCTTAGGTAAACCGACCAAAGAAGAAAGAGAATTAATTGATGTCGCTTTACAAAAAGCCGCGGATGCATGTGAATGTTTTGTAAAGTTTAACTTCATGGTTGCTAAAAGAAATTTTTCATAAGATGAAGATTTTAGAATATATCGCTCAAGAAACCGCGACTACTGCTTTATTAAATCCAAGAAAAGGGAATTTTGTTGTTGAGGATTCTTTATCTCTTGCCTTTGCTTTAGCATCTTCTTTTAAAGAAAAACCCAGAAAAATTGCTTTAGTTGCTCCAAATTTATATCAAGCTCAAACATTATATGAACAACTTTTAGCTTTTCTTGGAGAAGATGCACTTTTATTTTATCCTTTTGATGAAATTGTAAGAATTGATAATATATCTTCCTCAAAAGAAATGCTTGCTCAGCGACTTTATGTCATGGAAAAAGCGTTATTAAAGGAAAATAAGATTTTAATCTGTCATATTACTTCAGCGTTAAGAAGATTGCCTAAAAAAGAACTTTATTTAAATCAAATGATTCATCTAAAAAAAGGAGAATCTTATGATATTCAAGATATTGTTCGTCGCTTAATCGATTTAGGATTTTCTAAAGTTTCAAAAATTGATCAATCTCTTCAATTTGCATTACGTGGAGACATTCTTGATATTTATCCAATTAACTATGATGAACCTTATCGAATTGAGTTTTTTGATGATGAATTAGACTCTATAAGGGTATTAGATATTACCTCTCAGATATCACAAGAATCAAATAAAGAAGAATTGACAATATTTCCAGCATGTGAGCTACTTTTTAATAAAGAAAACTTACCATTATTAAAAGAAAATGTTTTTAAAGAATATAATCGAGAATCTAAGGATTTATCTCATGATTTGGCATATGAATTAAAAAGTAAGTTAGAAAGAGATTTTGAGAAGATTTTAGATAAAGGACTTGATGAAACAACATATCCTTATTATAGTTATTTACCTGAAGAAAAAGAGACCATTTTAGATTATTTTAACCCCGAGTTAACGATATTTCATCTTCAAGAAAAGCTCCATGATGCTTTTGAATGGTGTAAAAGTGAATTAGATCATTATTTTGAAGAATTATTTCATAATGGATTATGTATAAAAAAGGTTTCTTATTTTGAAGATGAATCTTATTTATCGCACTTTTACGGAATTAAAACTGTTCCATATGCTTTAAGTGAAGATGATTATTCTTTATCGATTCGCTCTATTCCTTTTATTGCACAAAACATTCATCATTCTTTTGAGATTATTAAAAAATATCAAGAAGAAGGTAAGCAAGTCTTAATTGCTATGAAAGAAGGTTCTCTTCGCTTATATGAAGAATTTTTAATTCAAGAAAATATTCCGTATGAATATTCTCAAGATGGAGAGGCTTCTTTTCAAAAAGTCATGTTATATCCAATTGATTTTAAAGAAGGATTTGAATTACAAAAAGGAAATATCGTCGTTTTAACAGAAAGAGAATTATTAGGGAGAAAATTATTAAACTCTAAATATTTATCTCGTTATAAAAAAGCCGAAATATTAAATACTTATGAAGATTTAAATCCAGGAGATTATGTTGTCCATGAAGAAAATGGAATTGGTCAATTTGAAAAAATAGAAACACTAGATGTAGGGAATGGACCTCGTGATTATTTAAAAATTCAATATGCCGAAACGGATATTTTATATATTCCTTTAGAGCAATTTAATTTAATTCGTAAATATGTTTCTAAAGAAGGCTCAGTACCAAAATTATCTCGTTTGGGAAGTTCTTCATGGAAGAAAACAAAGAAAAGATTAAAAGAAAAAATCAATAATATTGCAGATCGGTTAATTGCACTATATGCAGAAAGAGAACAAACTTCAGGTTTTGCTTTTGAAAAAGATGATGAATTCCAAGTTAATTTTGAAAATGCTTTTCCTTATCCTTTAACTAGTGATCAAATTCGTTCTGTCGAGGAAATTAAAAAAGATATGGAATCTTCTCTACCAATGGATCGCTTATTATGTGGCGATGTTGGATTTGGAAAGACAGAAGTTGCTTTTCGCGCGGCATTTAAGGCTATTTTATCAGGAAAACAAGTGATGATTTTATGCCCTACTACTCTTCTTGCTCGCCAACATTATGAAGTTGCATATTATCGTTTTTCTCCTTTTGGAGTTAAAATAGCTATCTTTTCTAGACTAATTCCTTTACAACAACAAAAAGAACAAATGCTACAAGTTGAAAAAGGAGAAATTCAATTAATTATTGGTACACATCGACTTTTATCTAATGAAATTCGTGTTCCAAATTTAGGTCTATTAATCGTTGATGAGGAACAGCGATTTGGTGTAGAACACAAAGAAAGAATTAAAGAAATATCAAAAAATATTGATGTTTTAACATTAACCGCGACTCCTATACCCCGAACTTTACAAATGTCACTTATTGGTATAAGAAGTTTATCGACAATTGATGTACCCCCGATGAATCGAATGCCTATACAAACCTATGTTATGCCATATTCAGATTCCTTAGTAATACAAGTAATGGAACGAGAACTCTCTCGCGAAGGGCAAGTCTTTTATTTACATAATCGAGTTGCGAGTATTTATCAAACTGCACAAAGAATTCAACGCTTTTTACCTAAAGCAAAAGTGGGTGTAGTGCACGGGAAAATGAGCAAAGAAGAAATTGATGATGTGATGATGGCGTATTATCAAAATGAACTCAATATTTTAGTTTGTACTTCCATTATTGAAACAGGATTAGATATTCCTAACGCGAATACAATCATTATTGAAAATGCCGATTTATTCGGTCTTTCTCAACTCTATCAAATTAAAGGTAGAGTCGGTAGATCTACACGCGTTGCCTATGCTTATTTACTTGTTAGTCCTGGAAAAGAAATTAATGAAACCGCGGAAAAACGCTTAAAAGCAATCAAAGATTTTACAGAATTAGGTTCAGGATATAAAATTGCTCAAAGAGATTTAAATATTCGCGGCGCGGGAGATATTCTCGGTTCTGAGCAATCAGGATTTATCGATACAGTAGGTATGGATATGTATTTTAGAATTCTAAAAGAGGTCATGGAAGAAAAGAAAGGAATTAGTGAACAAAAAGAAAGTGTACCTTCCCTTCCCTTATCCTCTAAGGGATATATTCCAAGTTCTTATGCAGAAGATAAAGATAAAATTCAAATCTATCAAGAAATTGTCGGTGTTAATACCATTAAAGATTTAGAACTTTTAAGAAGAAAGTTAAGGGATATATATGGAAAACTTCCTAAAGAAATGTTAGGGATTTTAAAGAAAAGAGAGATTGATATTTTAGGATATTCACCTTTTATTGATAAGATTTTTGAAGATCAATTTATTCATATAATTCTTTCTAAAAAAGCCTGTAAAGTTAAAGGAATTGCGAATCGATTATCAAATAATTTATATGAATTAAAAGATCATCTCGGAGCAAGATTTGAAAACGGACAAATTGTTTTACGGTTAATTAAAGATAAAGAATGGATGGATGAATTACTTTTGATATTAAAAACTATAGAGGTTATTAGGGAGGAAGAAGATGAGGTTAGATAAATATTTAAAGATGTCACGAATTATTAAAAGAAGAACCATTGCTAAAGGAATATCGGACTTAGGCTTTGTTTTAATTAATGGAAAAGAAGGAAAACCATCTTCGAATGTAAAAATTGGCGATATTTTAACCCTTACTCTTGGTGAAAGAAAACTCACCATTGAAGTTTTAGAAACTACATTTACCACGAAAAAAGAAGACGCAAAAGAAAGTTATCGCATTTTAAAAGAAGAAACTGATTTTTAGGCATGAAATAATTTTAAAAATCATATTTTTCCATAGGAGGTCTATCTATGGAAGAAATTAAACCAAGTCTTATTCACTCAATATTTATTAAAGAAAGAAAAGGAATTGTTATTGAAGGGGTTAAAAAACTAGATAGTTTTGATAAACAAGAATTTTTAATTGAAACCACCCAAGGATATTTACATATTTTAGGCCATGAACTCACTCTTGGAGGTATGGATATGGAAAAGGGTCATCTTGCAATTGATGGTACAATTGATGCGTTACAATATTTAAAAGAGGAAACAAAGAAAAAAGAAGGATTCTTTAAAAAGTTATTTAAATAATGTCATTATTATCTCAAATCGGGGCATGTTCTATGTCCTTTCTTTTTGGTTTTACTTTCTTTTGGATATGGACATTTTTAAATCGTCTATTTAAAAATTTTAGACCCCATATATTGTTTTTACTAATCGAACTACCCTTCTTTTTAAGCATGACATTTATTTATCATCGTTTCTTACTTTTAATCGTAAATGGAATTAATAATATATTTTATTTTCTTTTGTTATTTCTTGGAGGTTATGTTTTTCATCATTTTTATGAACGATATTTTTTGAATTATTTAGAAAAGAAGAGCACATATCTTCATTTAAAAATCTTTCATCCAATTCAATTGAAGATTTCTTCGTTTTTCCTTATACTAAAAAAGAAGAAAGAAAAGAGAAAAACTAGGAAAAAAGAACATGGAAAAAGGCAAAAAAAACCAAACAAGACTCATTAGTTTCCTTTGTTTAGGAATTTTTTGTGCGTCCATCATCTTTTTAGTTTTTGTCGGAATCAATATCGCAAGTAAAATTATTTATAATCAAGAGCTTATTGCTGAAAAAGAAAGAATGGAACAAGAACTTGAGTATATTGGAGATATAGAACAATATGCAAAAGAAGGCTATTATGTAGTCTATTCTGATGGAAGAGGATATGCGATTGACGTTAATGGAGAAATTATTGTCATTTACGAAATGAAATAATTGGGATTTCCCCTTTACTTTGACAAAATTTTTAAAATAGTCTTTATATAATGGGCACATGGAGGATGCCCATGAATACTCATAAAAAAATGTTTTCTTTAAAAAAGAGCATAAATGTAGTAGTATTTTTGCTTTTAGGTGCATGTATTGCCTTAAAAAATGATGCATATAGTTTTGAACCATTTATTGTACCCTTACTTTCCTTTTCAGTTTTATATGGATTAGAAAGTTATATTGCAAGTAATATTTCTTTACTCGTGGTTTCTTTTCTTATTTCTATTCCTTATGGATATGAAATGATGATTATTGAAGCTATTTTTTTAGTGACAAAAGTTGCAAGTAATTTATTTTTAAGTGAACATAGAATACGTTTATATTTTCCTTATATTATTACAAGTTTATTACTTTTTACGATTTATTATGCTAGAGAACCAACTCTAACAAATTTTTTAAATTTATCTTTTCTTTTAATTCTTTCTTTTTTGGCGTTTTATAGCTTTCATAAGGCTTTAGATAAAATTCAACATACTACAAATGAATGGGGCGCTAAAGAGCGACTATTAACTTTTACTTTATTTCCCTTTTTATTTAATGGACTTACTTCTTTCTTCTTTATGATTATGCGTTTTGTGGAACTCTTTTTAATGAAAACAGCAAAAATGATTGAGGTTTTATGCTCTTCAATATTAAGTGCCTTTTTATTATATTTTGTTTTTAATGTTTCAGAAGTAATAATCTTTTCTCTTTTATTTCCTTTGTTATGTGCTTACTTTTTTGCGCCAAAATATCGCTTATATGCTTATTTTGTTAGCTTTTTATTTTGTGAAGCCTTTTTATACGATGCTTTTTATTTAGAAAGTAGTTTCTATCAAGGTATAGTAGCGATTATCATCGCCTTTATGATACCCAAAAAGAGCGAAGAAAAAATTTGTGTACTCTTTGATGATGTTCAATATCAAGACGATAAAAGAACAAGGAAAGTTATACAAAATATTACTTCATATTTAGATGTAGTTCTTGATCCTACGCTTGAGGATTCGCTTACTCCTTTAGAGAATGTTGTTTCTCAATTTGAGGCAGACTTATGTTACCATTGCGAGAAAAAAGAAAGTTGTCATTTAGAAAATATTCGGCGAAAAGGCGTTGAAGACAAACTAAATTCAGAAGAAAGAAAAATTGTTTTAGGACATTGTTTATATCCTTATCGTTTTTTTAAACGTGCCTTATTGATGAATGGTATTTATGAAAAAGAAGATAAAAAGATTAAAGAAACGCTTTTTCAGCAGGATTTATATAAAAAGGAATTAAAAAATATTTATACTCCCTTAAAACTTTTAGAAAGCCCTCCTGAAATTATGAATCAAGATGAAATTAAAGAGACCTTAATTAATGAAGGATATGAGGTGTTAGATGTAAGAATTTATGATACATCGCTTGATGTGCGTTTTTTACGCGCAGATGAGCATATTTTGCTAGATGCAATTCCTCTTATAGAAAAGAGATTGCATCGTTCATTATGGATGAAAAAAAGCGCATATTCTTTTTCTTCTGGATGTTATTTAGCAAATTACACATGGGAAAGACAATATGAAGTCGATTTAGCAATATTTGAGTCTTCAGTATTTCAAGAATCTGGAGATCATTATAGTTATGAAGAAAGTGAAGGGAAATTCTTTCTTCTATTAAGTGATGGCATGGGACATAATAAAACCGCGAGAGATTTAAGTACTTATTTAATCGATTCTTTAAAGGCATATCGCAAGATGGATGAAAACTTTGTTCATCAAATCGATACAGTAAATCGCTTGTTATATCATAAATCTACCTCGGAAGCTTACGCCACCTTAGATTACTTTCTTTTGGATTTGGTTACTTTAAAATTCACTTTATTTAAGGCAGGTTCTTTTCCTACATTTATTTATCGAGACGGAATATTAAAAGAATCAAAAAGAAATTTTCCACCTCTAGGAATCTTACAAGAAATTGATGTTTTTGCTTATGAAGATCATCTTCAAGAACAAGACATTTTAATCTTTTTAAGCGATGGATTTGGTAGTGATATTAGTGAAATTCTTGAGGATACTTTAAAAGAAAAAGGAAAAGAAGATGCTAAAACCCTGAAAGATTCCTTAGTTTTAAAACTTTTAAATAATGTTAAAGTCGTAGATGATCAAACATTAATCGTCATAAAAATAAACTCTCTTAAAAACGATGAAGAATATAATTGAAATTGAATGAAAAGGAAAAATACGCTAAAGTAAAGGGGATGAAACTAGAGAATTTAGACAAAACAAAAACTTATATTCTTGCCTGTTCGGGTGGACCAGATTCCATGGCTCTTTTTCATATACTTTATGTTAATCAATTTCACTTTTCAGTTTGTTTTGTAAATTACCACAAAAGAAAAGAAAGTGATGCAGAAGAAGAAATGGTCAAAACGTATGCAAAAAATAAAAATATTCCTTTTTATTCTTTAAGCGCTCCAAGAAAAGTTAACAAAGAAAATTTTCAATCATGGGCAAGAAAAGTACGTTATGAATTCTTTTTAGATGTTTATCGTCAAATTCATGCAGATGGTTTGTTTATTGCGCATCAAAAAGATGATTTGTTAGAAACGTATCTTTTTCAAAAGAAAAGAAAAGGAATTTATCATTATTATGGCTTAAAAGAAGAAAGCACCTATCAAGATATGGTAGTTTATCGACCCTTATTAAACTATAGAAAAGAGGAATTAAAACAATATTGTATAGTTCATCAAATCCCCTTTTCTATTGATTCATCAAATCTAGAAGATACATATGATCGTAATAAAATTCGGCATCATGTAATTGAAAAAATGACAAAGGAAGAAATTCTTTCTTTAGAAAACGAAATTAAAGAAGCAAACAAAGAAAATAATGAATTATTTTTATTGTCGGACTCCTTTTTAAAAGACCCCCCATATTCCATATTAAAATTTCAAAACTTGAAGGATGGGGTTAAAAAAAGATGTATTTATGAACTTTTAAAAAGCCAGGGTATTTTAAATCCAAGACTCATTTCTAACGTTATAGAGTTTTTGAATTCTAATGAATCAAATAGCGAAATGAAATTAATGGATTCTTATAAAACTATTAAAACGTATGGAAAATTTTATTTAGTAAAAGAAGAAAACGAAATTTATAATTATAAAGTTAATCCTAGAGAAAACCTAGACACAAAATATTTTTATTTTGATCTATGTGATAATCCTTCTTTATTTTATATAAAAGAGGATTCTTATCCTTTATTGATTACAAATGCCTATCTAGAAAAAACTATTAAAATTGGAAAAATAGAAAAAAAGATGAATCGTTTCTTTGTTGATGAAAAGATTCCTTTATATTTAAGAAAAATTTGGCCGATGATTAAAGATCAAAGAGGTAAAATCCTTTTTGTTCCGCGAAAAAATATTCTTTATAACAAGGAAAAAAGCAAAATCATTTTTCAAATGAAATAATTTTTAAATCTAGGGATTATTGTTGCTTTTTATCCCACATCTTTATACAATATTTTTGATTCTTAAGTATCTTTAGATACTAAGAAAATAAGAAAATTAGCACTCATATATTGACAGTGCTAAAATGTGTGATATATTTATTTCTATAACCTTACCTTTAAAAGCTTTTTTGTAAATAATCATAAAAGAGCAAAAACTAAGAAAGTGTATGATTTAAATTTTCAAGAATACACTTAAATTGTCAAAAGAATTCATGGAGGTGGCAAATGAAAAAGAAAAACAACTGGCTTGCCTATATTACCCCGTATTTGCTTATTATCGCTATTATTGGCGTTATCATTTTCTTCTGGGGTCGTCAAAGTGGAATGGATCAAGTGACGATATCTGAACAAGATATGGTTTCGTCACGTTATGAATATAACACTGCTGGAGAACCTGAAGAAAAATCTGTTGGAGAACGCGCTCAAGGCTCTTTCTTATGGACAGAAGATATTTTAACCTTAAATATTGCAACTTATCGTGATCGTATTACTTTATCTGGTACTTTTGCTACAGTAAATGCCAATCAACAAGCAGTCCATTATGGATTCTATTCTGAGATTTCTAATACAGAAGAAAACTGGCAAGTTCTTGATGCCATTATTACGGGTAGAATTAATATTGATACCCAACAAGCTTATTATAATTCTAGTAATCTTTCTAGAACGGATCCTTATGCTTCCAATGGATTTATGGATTTCTTACCAACCATTATCTATATTGTAGCTATCTTAATCATCGGAGGAATTTTAATTTCTCGTCTTGGATCCTCAATTAATAAATCCAATAATTCGGCGATGGAATTTAATAAATCTAGAGCAAGAAGAGAAGATGCTTCACAAGTGCACTTTGATGATGTTGCGGGTTGTGAAGAAGAAAAAGCCGAAATGGTGGAAATCGTTGATTATTTGAAACAACCTGAAAAATATTCTAAATTTGGAGCTAAAATTCCAAAAGGTGTTCTCCTTGTTGGACCTCCTGGAACAGGTAAAACATTACTTGCCAAGGCGGTTGCAGGAGAGGCTCAAGTTCCTTTCTATAGCATCTCTGGATCGGACTTTGTTGAAATGTTCGTCGGTGTTGGTGCAGGTAGAGTTCGTGATATGTTTAAAGTCGCTAAGAAAACTGCGCCATGTTTAATCTTTATTGATGAAATCGATGCCGTTGGTCGACAAAGAGGAGCAGGTCTTGGTGGTGGAAACGATGAACGTGAACAAACATTGAACCAGTTATTAGTGGAAATGGATGGTTTTGAAGATAATTCAGGAATTATCGTCATCGCTGCGACCAATAGAGAAGATGTTCTTGATCCTGCGCTTTTAAGAGCAGGACGTTTCGATCGACAAATTACTGTTGACTTACCAGATAAAAATGGTCGTGAAGCAATCTTGAAGGTTCATGCTAGAAATAAAAAGATTGATTCTTCTGTAGACTTTGCAAGTATTGCTAAAAGAACCGTTGGCTTCTCAGGGGCAGATCTTGCAAACGTCTTAAATGAAGCTGCAATTCTTGCAGTACGTGATAAGAAAAATATCATTTCTACAAAAGAAATTGATGAAGCTATCGATCGTCGTATTGCAGGTCCTGCAAAAACGACAAGAAGTTTGACAGACCATGAAAAACGTACTGTTGCGTTCCATGAAGCAGGTCATGCGATGATTGGTCTTCGCTACCCTCATAGTGATGTGGTACAAAAGGTTACTATCGTTCCAAGAGGAAGGACAGGTGGTCATGTCTTAATGACTCCAGAAGAAGATCGATTCTTAGTTACAAAAGATGAATTATTTGCTCGTATCGTTGGATATTTAGGTGGTAGATCTTCCGAAGAAGTATTCTTTGATGATGTTTCTACAGGAGCCTCGAACGATATTGAAGTAGCAACAAGAATTGCCCGAGCAATGGTCACTCAATATGGTATGTCTCCTTTAGGCCCTATCCAATATGAAAGCAATAGTGATTCCGTATTCTTAGGAAGAGATTATACTTCAAATCAAAAGAATTTCTCTGCACAAGTAGCCTTTGAAATCGATAAAGAAATTAGAGCTATTGTTGAAAAAGCTCATGAAACTGCAGTGCAACTCATCAAAGACAATAAAGATGATGTTACATTAATCGCTAATGCATTGATGGAAAATGAAACCTTAAATGCAGAACAAATTGCTTTCTTGCTTAAAGAAAGAAGACTTCCTACTGATGAAGATCTTAAAAAAGATGTTGCTGCTAAAGAAGAAGTAAAGGTCGAACAAAAAAAGAATATAGAAGATCTTGATATTGATTCTTTACCATTCGAAGGTGCAAAAGAAGTCGAACAAAAGAAAGACGATAAGAAAGGGGAATAACCTCTTTCTTTTTTATCCAAATGAAAATAGGAAATGTAGAACTTTCAGGGCAAGTGATTGCTGCCCCATTAGCGGGTTATACAAATACGGCATATCGAAAAATGCTTTTGCGTTTAGGTGCCGCTTTTTGTGTATCAGAAATGATTTCAGATTGTGCTTTAATTTATCATAATCAAGAAACGCTTTCTATGCTAGAGGTTGATCCTAGTGATCATCCTGTCGCGTTACAGATTTTTGGAGGCAAAAAAGAAACGCTTCTAGAAGGTGCAAAAATCTTATTATCTAATGCAAAATGTGATTTTTTAGATGTAAATTTAGGTTGTCCTGTAAATAAAGTAGTCAAAGGTAAAGCAGGTTCTAGCTGGTTAATAAAGGGAAGAGAAGATGAACTTGAAGACATGATGACTTCTTTAGTACAAATATCTCCTATACCTGTTTTTGCTAAGATACGTTTAGGTTGGTCTAAAGATACGATTAATTGCATAGAAATTGCTAAAAGATTAGAAAGAGCAGGAGTTTCTTTAATAGCAATTCATGGAAGAACTCGCCAAGATTTTTATAAAGGAAATGCAAATCATGAATATGCTAAAAAAATTAAAGAGGTGATCCATCTCCCCTTAGCGGTAAATGGTGATATTGATTCTCCTTTAAAGGCTAAAGAAGTATTAAATGAAACTCATGCAGATTTTGTGATGATAGGAAGAGCATCACTTGGTGATCCTAGTATCATTCAGCGAATAGATACTTATTTAAAAGAAAATATTTTATTACCAAATCCAACTTTAGAAAGACAAAAAGAATTATGTATAGAACATTATTTAGCTTTAAAAGACTTAAAAGGAGAATATAAAGCATTGCATGAATTACGTTCTGTAGCTCCTTTATATTTTAAAGGTTTTGCTTATTCAAAAGAAACTCGTATTGCTTTAACAAAGATGGAAAAAGAAGAAGATTTTTATCATGCATTAAGTATTATTCATGAATGAGTAATTCTTTATAAAAATCAAAATAAAGTTAGTACATTATATTAATTTTTATCTCATCAAAGGAGTTTAAGACTTAAAAGTGATACATAAAACATCTATTATTGCCATGAATAAAAGAAATTGTTTAGGTTAGTAACAAAAAAAGATGTTCGAATTTAGAACACCTTTCGTAATTTTCAAGAATTATGTCGATGATTATTACTAGGACTTAATAATTCAAAGGCTATTTTTAAGGTATGCTATTGCTTTTCTTATCTTTGTATATCAAGTTTCGATAAATTGAATTAAATCTTTTTTATTTAGTTGGAATTCATATGGCTTTGCTAGCTCTTTTAATTGAATAATAGGAATCGGAAAAAGCATGGAATCTCTTTCGTCTTCCTCTATAAGCAAACACATATTTTTTGCATCTTTTAAATCACAGACCTTTACTATTTTACCTTCCTTAGTCTCAAAACATCTTTGTATGTTGATGGTTCTTCCTCTTTTTTTAAAGTATTTGATAACTTTTTTGGCGATGATTTCGATGTCTTCCATACTTGTTTGAGTAATAAATTCTGTATATTCATCACATCCTGGGCAATAAAAGACATCATGATCGAATTTATTAAAATGAGTTAATTCAGTGACAGGAGTTATAAAGTCATACTCTGGTGTAGCATTATATGGTTGATTTTCATCTTGACGATGATCAACAATGATTAATCGCCTTCCACATTTATAGCAATAATGCTTTCTAAATTTAATTTTAAAGGGATTCCCCCAAAAATAATGAGTACAAACAATGTTTGTATTTGGATGCATTAATTTCATATTTTCTCCTAAGATAAATCAATTACAATATATGTTTCAATGCCAAATAATGCTGATAATCCATCTTTGATATATATTTTTCCATTATCATAACCTATGTAAAATTGAAGGCCAAAGGAAAGAGCATCTACTGAAACTCCTAATTCAATTTGTGCTCCCATTAATTCAAATTGTAATGCACCACCGAAAGAAAATAGTGATGTAGTTGCTTCAAATCCAACAATATACTTATTTTTTTCTTTATCAAAAGCAATTCCTGTGAATAAAGATGTAGAATTGTAAGCTCCAAAACCAAGCAATGAAACATTGAAATTATCAGTTCCAATTCCTATTTGACCAGTTGCACGTAATGCAGAAAACTGATTAAAATTGCTGACTTGCCATGATTTATCAATTAAATCTTTTTTAATTCCTTCACTACTAGTAGAATATAAACCAATGATAGTTCCGTTTCCAAAGAACAAACCATTTCTAAACGCTCCATTTGCTATAATCGAGTTGGATTTTAGAAAATCATTATCTATTGGATTTATGATATTCATTACATCTAAAATGGATGATGCCAAGTTAGAAGAAGTATTGCTTTGCTTATAAAATATAGGATTATTTGCACAATATGTGTAAAGATTTAATCCATTAAAATTATGAGAATCTAAAAAACCTATCTTATTTGGAGATATAAATTTACCTAATGAAGGACTATAGTATCTAGATTCACAATAATATAGTTCGGTTTCTTCATCGTAGTAATATCCTTTATATAAGATATGATTAATTTTTAGGATATTTTCGTCTCCTTCTTTTCTTAAGATACAACCAAAACCATCATAGTAATATTTAGCTACGACATTTTTGGTGTTACTGCTAATTTGATAAATTTCTTTAATGACTCCTTGACCATCAATTTCATAGAAATAAAGAGAATCTTGATAATTAAAACCTAGCAGTTCTCCTTTTGAATCATATAAATATTGAATTTCTCCTTGGCCATTATCTTCAATAGATAAATGTCCATCTAAGTCATAATAAAATTTAATAACTTTATTTTCAGAAGAGATTTTTTTAGTCAGTCTTCTTTGATTTTCATCGTATTGATTTTCAATTGTTTCATTAATTGTTGTAATACTTTCTAAGCTATTTCCATTCCACTTATAGGTGTTATTTCCTATTTTTATAGGAAAATAAGGATTATTTTCATCGTATTGAATTGTTTCATTGCCAACATTATTTAGACGATCTTTATAATTACTATCATATGTATAAATTGTTTCTACATTATTGCGAATTTTCTTCGTTCGATTACCTCTTGGATCATATTCATATTGAATAGTAATAGTTTCACCACTTGAGAAGATTGTATTTACTTCTTTACTTAATCGATTGAATTGATCGTAAGTATAAGAAACCATTTCGTTATTCGAATTGTTTGTAATTTTTATAAGATTTTTATTCTCATCGTATGCATATTGAAATTTATTGTCGATGTGAGATAAAAATCCTTTATTATAGTAATAATTGGTTGTAAGAGAACCATCAAAAGTTCTAGAAATAAGTTTTCCAAAGGCATCATAATCCTCTTGTATTATATAATTTCGTTTTTTATAATCATTTAAATATTCCGTATAAATGCCAATATCATGGAATCCTATATGGCTTCTTCCATATTTGTTAAAGATAAGTTTTAGGTTTCCTTTAAACATTTGATTAAAGAAGGAAAATGTACCGACTTTTTCTTCTTGATAGTAAATACCAACTTGCAAACTTCCTCTTGCATCCCCGAAGGATAATCCATAACCTATCCATTGATCATTTACTTTATCAGTTAAATCTACTAATTCGCGCTCTTCGCCAAAACCCTTACACTTTAGTACTTTATTTTCTATAACTAATTCGACTTTATTAGAAGAATTAGTATCTTCTAAGGTTAAAATTGTATTACTAATATTGACATTTTTAACTTTTGCATAAAATTGAATAGCACCTTGTTGATTACTTAATAACTCTGTATATTCAATTTCCTTATTACCATTTACTACCTTTCGTTTTAGATCTTCATCTTGTGTAAATGTTGCAAATATATCGTATGAAGTAATTTTACATTTAACACCATTTTTTGAAACATTAGTATCCATTAATGTAAGCGTGTCTGCATCATTCATAGGTTCAATTATAGTACTAATTGTTTCTTTACATTTATCATTTCCATTTCCATTGTAGCGATCAATAATCTCTTTCATTTCACGATGAATTTCTTCTAATTCTCGAGGTAAAAAGGCTTGATTTAGACTAAATACCAACCCTGTTATAAAGATATTTTTATGATATTCACCAATGGCAAATGATTTATATCGATAGGTGTTTCCAGAACTTTGCCATATATTTATGCTATCAATATATACTCTTTGCTTTGAGTCATTTGTGAAGAATAGAGTATGCCATTCATTTGGTGTAATTTTTTCTTCAATTGTTGTAATTGTTAAATCGTGCGTAATAGTAACAATTCCGTTTTCTATATCCACGGCAATATTTCGTGAAATATCTTCATATTCTATAAGCATTAATAAGCGCACTTTTGAACTTGTATTGACCTTAAACATCATTCCAAAGGATATTTTTTTCAAATCGTTTTGAGTAGTAATAATATTGCTGATTGAATACTGCGCTTCATAGGCCGATGAAAAGTCATAATAAAATAATCCACGTGTCTCTTTAATATTTAAATTTCCAGGAGTTATAGCGCCATATTCATTTTTAGTTACCTTTGTAATTACATCAGGCTTTAAATATTTTTGTCCCTGATAGCTAATTAAGAAATCACTATAATCGGTATCACCGACAATGTTTGGTACATAAAAAGTTGTATATATATTTTCATTTTTATTTGATAATTCCGCAAATAATTGTGATGACGTTTTTCCAGTGTTTCTTGAAGCTGTTTCTAGATATGTATTGTTTTTTCCTATGATATTTCTTCCAACAAGTTGCTCGTTAGAATTGTATTGATATTTAAACTGCTTATCATCTTCATTTAAATTAGAAAGTAGTTTCCCTTCATAATTATACGTTGTGTTTCTTAAATCACTTGTGACGTTAATTAATCTATTATATTCATCATAATTGTAATCAAAAATTTTTCCATTAATTTTTGTTTGTTTAATGTTTCGTTTATCATCATAGGAATATTCAATAGTTTCACCTAAAGAAACAATTTTGATGATATCTTTTTGATAGATATCATCAAAAACATATTGAACAAGTTCATTATCGTTATATAAAGCCTTTGTAATTTGTCCATTTTTGTTATATTCATAAGTAATTTCTCCAACATTTGTAAGTTCTTGCTTCGAATTATAAGTATAAGAAATAGATTCAAGCGTTGTTTCATTATTTCCATCACTACCTTTGTGTGTTTCGGAACTTATGCTTTTCGGATTATCTTGATAATTTGAATTATAGGAATATTCCTTAATTATATTGTGCACCTTTTCTCTTGTTAATTGATAAGGTTGATATCCGTATTGGTATTCAGAGGTACAAATTATTTCTCCGACGTTTGAGGAATCGCCATAATCTACTTGTCGCAACAAAAATTCATTGGAGTTATATTCTCTTTCAAACCAATACGTTTCATCTGCAGTTGTAACACGAGATGAGATTAATTCTTCTTCTTTTCCGTATTCGTTTGTATATTTCTTTCCATAATCATCAATCATTTCAATGATGTTATTATCCGCATTATAACTGGCAAGTTTTCCTTGACTAAATTTAAGTTTTAAATCTTCGTCATAACTTTGATTTGCATCTTCTTTATCTCGAACTCTGACAAGTTTTCCGTCTTGGTTATATTCATACCCCTTGCTTGTACCATTTTGATAAACGTCAATACATACCTCCAAATCTGCTGTACTAGAGTATGAAAAAGTTGTTTCAATACCAATATTTATGTTTTTAGAAATTAATGTAACAACCCCTAAACAATATTCTTCACCGACCGAATATAAATCTATCCTTCGTTGTTCGCTATATTGACCATTTTTGAAATTGACTAAAAAATAACCCAAATTACCGCTTATTTTATTTCGTGGTTTAACAGCTATAAAAGCAGTAAAAACCTCACCGATTTCAATATTTTTATCATAATTTTTGTGAATCATTGATGATCCAGAAGATACAAGAACCCCAGAATTCCCTATAATATAACTACTTACAGATTGTCCTTCGTAAGGCTCAGAATCATAATAATAACTTCCTGATAATTTTTCTCCATTTAAAGTGTCACCTAATTTATTGATTGTTCCAGTTTCTAGAACTTTTCCTTCTTCATCATAGTTTTTAATTTCAACATTTCCAGATTCTAATTCAACATAATTAATGTTATTTTTATCATCATAGTAGTAAATCTTTTGCCCGTATTTTGTTACATTCCCTTTTCCTATGGTCACTAAGGTGCTTTTTTTGCTACCAATCGTTAGTTTAGTTTGATCATCCCGTTTCTTAATACCAATAACTCTATTATACATATCAAGTTCAAGAGTAACTGTTTCGTTTCTAATTTCATCAATAAATTCTTTATTTCCGTTGATTTTATACTTTTTGATTCTTGAAGAATTGTCATAATAATTTGCTAAAACTTCAATAGAGCTTAAATCTCCGTTGCTCTCATAGCCAAATACGATTTTGGCGGCTTGAATATCCCATTCTTCAAGGGTTTCTTCGTCTGATTCTTTGCCTTTTCCAATCTCAATATAATAAATTTTTGAACCATTATATGAAATGGTAATATTTTCTGAAATTGTTTCTAAATTAGTGATTGAACGAAGCACACCAAACGAATCTCTTGTTGCATATTGTATTCTTGAGCCCTTGTTAATTTGCTGTAGTCGAAGCATATTATATACTAATGTAAATTTATATTCTTCTTCACCAAAAGTAAGAACATATTCGTTTGTTTTTACTAAACGAATAATTCCCCCAAGTCGTGTATTTTTATAAATTGTTTGACCGTTACGTGTTGTTTTTATAAATATGTGTTCTTCACCATTAACATCTGTATAAATCATGTTATCGCCATCAGGACCAATTTGACAATCCCAAATCCATTTATAACCATTCCCAAGTGCACCATCACTATTATTCGTGTTATATACTAATTGAATGTTAAAACCATTTTTATAAGGAGAATGATATAAATCAATAATATGACCATGGCCATATTCGTTTTGTGTAGAGCTACTATAAAGAGTAATACCATTTAAAATAGTTCCAAAATTAAGTTTGCTTCTTTTCATTGTAAACTCCCTCCTAAAGAAAAATTCTTTCTTCTTTAATTTTAAACCTAATTTATGTTTTTGAGAATACCCCATCATAAAAAGAAAGATGATAATTGCTAATTTTGTGCTTATTGACAAAAGAGGTAAAAATGTTATGATTCTTTTATAAAGATATTTTAATATATTGAATATATTGAAAGAAAAGGGAGGCTCATCATGGGATTATTTGGAAACAAAATAGATCGTGTAGCAAAACATGGAACATGGAGTGAAATTTGTGAACTAGCATATAATTGTAGGCTAGATGGAAATGATAATGATGCTAATTATTTAGTTATTTCTTATGTTAATAGGGCAATTGATAATCATTATCCAGATTCATATGATTTATCTTCTGCATTTTTAAGTGCAGCATCAATTTATGAAAAACGCGGAAGAGTTGAAGGAGATAGAAGATATTTGAATGCAGCGTATAAATATTATTATGCAGCCACTATGGGAATGTACGCGGATGAAGAAGCTATGTATAAGGTTGGTTATTTCTATGAAAAAGGATATGAAGAAGGCGGCATGTCTTATGCTATTAAATGGTATAGAGAAGCAGCTTCGCATGGTTCTGAAAATGGGAGAAAAGCCTTATATCGCTTAGGATATTAATAAGGGGCAAAGAAAAATGAGATATACACGTTATGAATTAGAGGAAAAGATTGAAACATTAAGAATCCGCAAGGAACAACTTCAACAACTATGTAAATGGAACGATAATCGTATATTTGATATTACGTATAATGTAAGTGAGGCGTTTATTAAAGAATGGTCACCTAGATTATGCCAAGAACTCCAAGATATCTGTGTAAAAAGAAAGAAATTACATTATGATTCCTTTATAACCGAAATGGGACGGAAATCAAATTTTCATGATTTACTTCAAGATATAGAAAGATATTTTAGTAGTACGGAAGAAATCATGTATGCAGAATTAAATAGATATTAATAAAAAAACAAATGAAATTTTATAGTCGATAGGAAATAAATAAGCAATCTATCGGCTTTTTATTTATGTTTAAGAAGTCTTTCCATTTGGATAAATAGGCAAAACATGATAAAATAAATTCGTTATCAACAAGAAAGAGGTAAAGTATGCAAGAAAAATTATCGGATCAAGAAATGATACGTCGCGAAAAAATGAATCGATTAAAAGAACAAGGAATCGATCCCTTTGGTAGCAAGTTTGTTCGTACAGGAACATCAAAAACCTTAAGGACGTATCAAGAATTAACTCGTGAAGAGCTAGAAGAAAAACAAATTCCTCTTGTTTTAGCGGGTCGTATTATGACATTAAGAAAAATGGGAAAAGCTTCCTTTTTCCATCTCCAAGATCGAGATGGAGAATTCCAATGTTTCATCTCTAGAGACTCTGTCGGGGAAGAATCCTATAATATTTTTAAAACCGCGGATATTGGGGATATCGTCGGTGTTGAAGGACATGTGATGAAAACCAACACAGGGGAATTATCCTTAAAAGTTACAAAATATACACATTTAACAAAGGCATTAAGACCCTTACCAGAAAAGTTTCATGGTTTAACAGATATTGAAGAACGATATCGTAGACGTTATGTCGATTTAATCATGAATGAAGAAAGTAAAAAAATTGCCCTTACTAGACCTAGAATCATCCGAGAAATGCAAAATTATTTTGATTCTTTAGGTTTTATCGAGGTAGAAACCTCTATTCTTTCTTCAATAAAAGGTGGAGCAAGTGCTAAACCCTTCATTACTCATCATAATGCTTTAAATAAAGACTTTACTTTAAGAATTGCGACGGAATTAAATTTAAAGAGATTACTCGTCGGAGGATTAGAAAAAGTTTATGAAATCGGTCGATTATTCCGTAATGAAGGAATGGATTTAAAGCACAATCCAGAATTTACTACAGTAGAGCTTTATGAAGCCTATGGGGATATCAACGATATGGCAGATTTAGTAGAAAATACTTTCCGTTTATTAGCAAATAAAATCGTCGGTAAAGAAGTTATTCCTTATGGAGATTTAGAAATCGATTTAGGTTCTCCCTTTAGAAGAGTAACTATGGTAGAGCTTGTGAAAGAAAAAACAGGTGTAGATTTTTCTAATCCATATACCATGGAAGAAGCTCTTGCTTTAGCAAAAGAACATAATGTTCCAGTAGAAAAACATTTTACAGGTGTTGGTCATATTTTAAACGCTTTTTTTGAAACGTATTGTGAAGAAACCTTAGTTCAACCTACGCTTGTTTTAGGTCATCCTATTGAAATTTCTCCTTTAGCTAAAAAAGGAAAAGACCCTCGTTTTACTGAACGTTTTGAACTCTTCATCGGAGGAAGAGAATACGCAAATGCATTTACTGAATTAAATGATCCTCTTGATCAAAGAGCTAGATTTGAAGAACAAATCAAAGAGAAAAATTTAGGAAACGATGAAGCTAGTGAAATGGATGTAGACTTTGTCGAAGCTCTTGAATATGGTATGCCTCCCGCGGGAGGAATTGGAATTGGAATCGATCGCCTTGTAATGTTATTGACCAATCAACAAAGCATTAGAGAAGTGATTTTATTCCCCACGATGAAACCGACAAATTAAATTATTAAGCCCTTTTTAGGGCTTTTTAAAAGGAGAACTATGGAATATTGGGATGCTTATACAAAAGATTTTAAAAAGATAGGAGGAGTCACATTAATACGCGGTGAAGCGATTCCTCAAGGAATGTTTCATTTGGTATGCAATATTATTGTTGAACATGTCGATGGAAGTTTTCTTTTGATGCAAAGAGATTTTAATAAGCACCATGGAGGGATTTTTGAACTTACCGCGGGTGGTTCTGCTTTTCAAGGTGAGGATCCCTTAACTTGTGCAAAAAGAGAATTAAAAGAAGAAACTGGAATAGAAGATAACTTAATTCTTTTAAATCAAGTGGGCAATGAAAAAGTACAAACTTATTATTTTAATTATTTATGTCTCACTTCTATTTCTAAAGATCAAGTAAAACTCCAAGAGGGAGAAACAATCTCTTTTGTTTGGTTAAATTATAAAGATATTTTATTGCATCAAGAAGAATACTTAATTCCAAACGGGATTAAAAATTATTTTATCAAAAGATTCGACGAAAACCATGCCTAAATTTGTCTTATTATATGACGGGAGAAAAGCATGAGGAAAAGTGATGAGAAACTTTTGAATGACTTAAGATCAACATCTTTAAAAAAGATGAGGAAAGCTTTTTCGTGTCTTTATGAAAAATATTCACCTTTAATTTATTATCTATCTATAAAAGAGTTGGCACATAAAGAAGATGCAGAAGACATTGTTTCTCAAACTTTTCTTAAATTCTTTGAAAACAAAAATGAAGTAAAAAGTGGACATGGGGTTAAATATTATTTAGTTACGATCACAAAAAATCTTATTACTGATTTAAAAAGAAGAAAAGCTAAAGAAGTCCCTTTAGAGGACGACATTCCTTCATCAAATATCGAATATGATGAACATATTGAGATCTTTAAAAAGTTTTTAGATGAAGAAGAAATTGAATACATGGTTCTTCATTTACTTTATGGATTTACTTTTAAAGAAATCGCTAGTGAAAAGAATTTAAGCGTTGATGCTATCTCGTCAAAATATTATCGCGCTATTCAAAAAGCGAAGAAATATTATGGAAAGGAGAGCAAAGATGTCTAAAGTGAAGAAAAATTTTAAAAAAGATTTTAAAACCTCTTTTAAAGTAGATTCTAAAATTGATGAATCCTCTTTAGAGGTGAATTCCTATAAAGTTTCTACTCCAAGAGCAATAGCAAAAAAATCCTTAAAAATCGCTACATTTTGTCTTGTTCTCATTCTTTTAGGACCGATTATTTTTATTGCAACTATGTTTATTCAAGAAAAACCCCAAACGAGGTTATATAACAAAGAATATCAAATGAGTGTTGTTAAAAGTATGGAAGAAGATTCTTTCCGTTCATTAAATCAAATTCAATATCCATCGCCTGATCATCCTTCTGAATTATTAATTAGTGAAGATTTTGAAATGGCTATGAATGATTTTGCCTTAAAAGTAGATGAAAATGGTCGAAAGCAAGAAAATTATTGCTACTCACCAATGATGTTATATAGCTTACTTCACATCTTATCTTTAGGATATGAAAATGAGGAGATGATTCAAATTTTTGATACCGTTTTAGGACTTAATAGTTCTCTTCGTAAAGAAAATTATATAAACATGTATTTAAATAACTTCTTTGTAAATAGCGAAACAGGTACAACTCAAATGTATCACGGTGCATTTTTAACAAATGGCTTCCCTTATAAACAGGAGTATATTAATGATTTAACTTCTCATTATGTTGAAGCTTTTCAATTAGATTTTAATAAAGAGAAAGATATCAACAAGATGATAGAATGGGTAAATTCCAAAATGCAAGATGATGACTTTATTAATAAAGATGATTTATCTATTGAGGATGATCCGATTTTATATTTATTTAGTGCTTTATATTTCTCACAAAAATGGAAAAATAGATATTATGAAAGCGATTCTTATGATGATACCTTCTATATCAATGAAACACAAAATGATCGAGTGACTTATATGAATCATAGATATCTTGGAAAGGCATATGAATATGATAAATATTATAGTGTTTATGATGCATATAGAAATGGATATTCAGTTCAATATTTAGTGGCTAAGGATGATTATAAAATTGATGAAGCAATTCAAAATCAAGATATATTCCATGAAGATGAAGAAAAAAGATTGACTCGAGAAGTAAGTTTAGAACATGTAGAAAAGGACATCTTTATTGATTTAACTCTTCCTAAACTCAATATGTTAGAATCTGTTGATTTTAAGGAAATTTTATCAAAGTTAGGTTTAGGAGATATCTTTAAACCAACATTTAAAAATCTTGATCGTGTATTTTCACTAAAGGGCGATTTTGCAATTGAAAAAATCATGCAAAAAAATCAAGTAACTTTTAATGAGGAAGGAACAATTGTAAAGTCCTTATCTTTTGCAGGAGCAGGAAATGCCGCGCCATTTGATGGCAAAACATTAGAGGTTAAATTAGATCATCCATATATCTATATCATCTATGATCAAAATCATTTACCCTTATTTGTCGGACATGTAGATCGTCCATATTAATCTTGTCGAATTTTGTCGAATTTTAGGGAGCGAATCTTCTTTTAGATTCGCTTCTTTTGGAAATAATTAAAAGTGCATATACATAAATTATGTAGAAAGGAATAGTTTCATGGAACCATTTTCAAAAGATGCCCAAAAGGTTATTTCCCTCGCGGAGTCGATTGCATTTCATTTGAATCATTCTTTAATTAGTAGTGAACATCTTTTATTAGCGCTTTTAAAAGAAAAAGATTTACCTTTTACAAAAGAATTAGAAAGACAAAAAATTCATTATGATTTTGTCTATAAAAGAATTAAGTCTTTATATATAAAGAAAGACCAAGATCCTTTATATATGGAATATAGTGTAGAATTAAAGCTTCTTTTAAATAATCTTCAAAAGAAAACTTTAGAAAAAGAAGAGATAGTTACACCCTTTTTATTAGCAAAAGCCATCATTGAAGATGAAAATTGTTCGGCTTATGAATTATTAAATCGTTTTCATGTGGATTTAATATCTTTAAAAAAGAGCGCAGAAAAAGAAAGGCGATATACAGAGTTAGATACTATCTTAGACTTACATCCATTAGGAAGAAATCATAAGGATCCTTTGATAGGAAGAAAAAGTGAACTAAATCAGCTAATAAATGCCTTATCTAGGCGAAATAAGCCTAATGCCATTTTGGTTGGTGAACCAGGAGTTGGAAAGACTGCGATATGCGAAGAATTAGCTTATTTATTAGAAAATGATCAAATTCCTTCTTTAAAAGGAAAACATCTTTATGAACTAGATATTGCCTCGACTGTTGGGGGCACTAAATATCGCGGTGAGTTTGAAGAAAAAATTAAAAAAATCCTTAAAAAAGTAAAAGAAGATCAACATGCTATTTTGTTTATTGATGAAATTCATAATATTGTTAAAGCAGGTGGAGCAGAAGGAGCAATCGATGCCTCGAATATTTTAAAACCTTATCTTGCACGCGGAGAAATTCAATTAATTGGTGCAACGACAGAAGAAGAATATGAACAGATTTTTGAAAAAGATAAGCCTTTAAAAAGAAGATTTCAGTTGATTCGTGTAGAGGAATCATCACCTCAAGAAACAAAAAAAATTTTGCGAAATATCAAGGATATTTATGAAGCTTTTTATGATACGAAAATCGATGATGAAATTTTAGATGAAATCGTTGATTTATCCGCGAAATACTTACCTGAACTGGCTTTCCCAGATAAAGCCATTGATATCTTAGATAATACTTTAGTTGCCACGCATCATCCCTTAACAAAGGAAGATATTTATCATACGTTATCGCTATATTATAAAATTGAAGTTGAAAAGAAAGATACTCAAAATGAAATTATTAGGCGTCTCCAGGAAGAGCTCTTTGGTCAAGAAGAGGCATTAAAACGTATTGAATATCTTTTAACTTCTTTAAAATATTGCTTTAAAAATGAAGATCGTCCTTTGTATAGTGCCTTTTTCCTAGGGCCTACAGGAGTAGGTAAATCTTTTGCTGCTGAGATTATTGGAGAATATTTATTTGGTAAGGAAAATATCATTCATATCAATTTATCTTCTTATCAAGATCCTTATGCCTTAAGTAGATTAATTTCTCCAAGTAAAGGAACATATGGTGAAGAGGGGAGCTTATTTGTGCGTCGCCTAAAAAGTCACCCCCATTCTCTTATTTTGCTTGATGAGGTAGAAAAAGCAGGAAATGAAGTTTTAGATTTTCTTTTAGAAATGATGGATAAAGGAAGCTTTCAAGATGGAAAGGGAAGACGTGTGGATGTACATAATGCAATGATTATCATGACGAGTAATTATGGCTTTGATGACGCTCAATTATTTCATCAAAAATTATCAAGAAGTGAGAGTAAAGAAGGAGAACTACTAAACAAATTACAAAACCGTTTCCGTTTTGAATTTTTATCGCGCTTTGATGATATTATCCTTTTTAATTATCTTAAAGAAGATGCAAGAACATTAATTGCTAAAAAATATCTATCTTCATTGGCTTCTGAAAACAACATAGATTATAAAGATCTTGAACCCTATTTAAAAATCAGCGAGGAAGATATTCTCCGTTATGGGGCAAGAATTATTAAAAAAAGTGTTAAGAAAGCACTCATTGAAGTAGAAGAAAAGCAAAAAGTACAAAACGTTATAAAAAATTGCTAGGTTATAGCCTAAGTAGATATCACTAAAGTTCATAAATATAATAAGGGTGAAATATATGCCTTATTTATATATAACTGGTGGTATCTTTTTTATCTTTTTAATGACTTCTTTAGGGGCAATGACTGTGCTATTCCACCATAAAAAGAAGGAGGAAAAATATACTTATCTATTTCTTTCTTTTGCGGGTGGTGTGATGCTTGCAGCATCGCTATTTTCCTTACTTTTACCTGCGATAGATATCAATGAAGAACAAAATGGAATCCCTTTAATTCCTATATTAAGTGGAGTTATTATAGGCGCAATCTTTGTTTTAATTTTTGATATTATTACAGAAAAAACGAGTAAAAAAGAATATCAAAAAGGGAGAAAACTCTTTTTTGCAATGACCATTCATAATATTCCAGAAGGATTATCAGTCGGTTTAGCTTTTGGTATCGCTTTAAATAATCAAGAAATGACTTCTTTTATCGCTCCTTTATTATTGGCATTTGGAATAGGTATACAAAATTTTCCAGAAGGTGCAGCCTCTAGTTTTCCTTTGCTTGAAGAAACTAAATCATCAAAAAAGGCATGTTTATTTGGTATCTTATCAGGAAGTGTAGAACCTATCGCGGCTTTAATTGGAATTTTATTATCATCAACTTTATCTAACTTTATGCCCTTTATTCTTTCTTTTGGAGCAGGCGCAATGCTTTATGTTATCATTGATGAGTTAGTAAATAATGAAAACGGTATGAAAAAAATCTTGAGAGACTTATTCTTTCTATTTGGATTTTTGCTCATGATGTCATTAGATTTATTACTTGGTTAAATCTCTTAATCTTTCTTTATCTTATAATGAGTGATAGAATGAAAAAGAGGTTTTTATCATGAATATTTGGAATTTATTTATTTTCTCTTGCAATGCAGTACTTCCTATCGTTCTCATCGTTTTATTTGGTTATTTTTTAAGGTCTAGAAATATTTTTAGTGATGAATTTTTAGATAAAGTCAATCAGATTTGTTTTAAAATATTTATTCCAATTTTATTATTCTACAACGTTGCGTTTATTGATAAAGAAGCCTTTTCTACGATGAATTGGACTTTAATTCTTTATGCAGCATTATCTATTATTGCCTTATTTTTTATTGGTTTATTAATTGTTATCCTATTTGTAAAAGATCCAAAGCAAAAAGGTGTTGTTTTACAAAGCGTATTCCGTTCTAATTATGCTATTATTGGAATTCCTCTTTGTGAATTTTTAGCTCCCGAAGCAATAAAAGACACTTGTGTAGGTTTAGCTTCAATTGTTGCAGCGATATCAATTCCTTTATTTAATGTATTTGCGGTTATTTCATTATCCATTTTTAAAGAAAATAAAGAAGAAAAAATATCTATTCCTAAAATGTTAAAAAAGGTAGTAACTAATCCTTTAATTATTGGCGTGGTCGTAGGATTAGTCGTTTTAGGTATTCGTATGCTGTGTGTGGATAATGGTATTGATTTATCTAAAGCTGCGATATCTTCAAATTTCTTATATAAAGCAATAGAAAATATTAAAAATATTGCTTCTCCTTTAGCGCTTCTTGCTCTTGGAGGTAAATTTAAATTTTCTAGTGTTAAACGTTTAGCACCTCAAATTATTTTAGGTACGACCTTACGTACCCTTATTGTCCCAGCTGTTTGCTTAACAATTGGCTATTTCTTAGGATTTAGAGAATTAGAATTTCCTACTTTAATCGCTTTATATTGTACACCTGTCGCAGTTAGTAGTGTTCCTATGGCATTTGAAATGAAACAAGACGGAGAACTCGCGGGGCAATTTGTCGTTTGGACATCAATTGTTTCTGTATTTTCTTTATTTGCCATTATTATGGTTTGTTGTGCGTTAGGAATCTTTGTTATTTAGTTTTATTGACGTAGTTTGCTATTAAAAATTTTTGATAAGGAGAGTAATTTGTATAGACAAAGATATGATGACCACCATCATCTTTTTCTCCTGTGTCTACATAATCACTAGTATCATCATAAGAACCCGTGCCCTCTTCTTGACCATGGAATTGTAAATAAATATTATTAAAGAAATCTGCGACTTTAGATAATAAATCATGATCAATAAAGTATTGAGCATAGTAATTATTATCAATATATACATAATTACTTAAAGCTCTTAATGTACTCTCATATTCATTATAATCGGTGAGTTGTTTAATTTCTAAAAGACGGAAAAATCCACGAAAATAAGCTGAATATCTTAAAAACGGATTACTTGAATTAGTCAAGATAGATAATGCAACTAAATTTGCATCATCTTCGCGCATTACCCCTTTTAAATGGGCAAGTTCATGAGCCATCGTAAAGGGTAAATCGATCCAAGGCATAGAGGTATTGACATTAGCCTCGCCTGTAAAAGCAAAGTTAATTCCTGTAATATGTAATTCACTTAATATTGGGGAAAAGAAAGTGGCTTTTGCTCTCCCTGTATGGGAATAATAATAGGAAGAATCTAATTTTTTCATCTCTTCAGAGACTTTTGAGGATAATTCATCAAAAGTATAAGGACAAATCACTACCCCCTTTTCATCTCTAGATAAGGAAGAAGCGACCCCATTATAGTCTTTTAAATAATATTTGATTGTTTCACTTACTAATTCTGGAGTGATATTTTCTTCATATTGAATCACATCAACAGGTTTTCGATTATATGCAATTCCTGCGATTGCACCATAAGAAAGAACAATACTCATTCCAAAAAGAAAAATTTTATAAAACCTTACAAGAATGTTTTTAATGTTTTTAGAAAATAGAGAATATATAAAACGGATTATTAAAAGGATACCAAATAAGACTAAACCTATCACGGTTACTTCAAATAAAGAAAAAGGAATAAAATTAGTAATCGATCCAATGATGGTTATATAAATACTAGAGATATTTTTTGTCCACCATTCACTTGCTTCTGGAAAAGAAGAAATAATCCATAATAAACAAGAAACAACTAAAATTATGATAAGAGAAATCCAATATCTTTTTTTCATTTAATTTTTCCTTCTTGTAAATTATATCATAAATTTTTTATAATAAAAAAAGAAGGAGTTAAAACATATGAAATTTTTTAGTGAATTCAAAAAGTTTCTTCTTCGCGGAAACGTTGTTGATTTAGCTGTTGGCGTTATCATCGGCGGTGCTTTTACGACAATTGTAAATTCTGTTGTAAATGATATCTTTATGCCTTTGATTTCCCTCGCAGTAGGAAATGGCGATTTAACAGGACTTGTTATTGTTTTAAATGGTGTACCTGCAACAATTGCTGATGCCGATGGAAACATAATTGCGAATCCTGAGGCAATTACCATGAACTGGGGAAATTTAGTCATGGCAGTTATCAATTTCGTTCTCATTGGCTTTATCCTTTTCTTAATTGTCAGCTTAATTAATAAGGCTCATGAAAAATTTGAACAACGCAAATTAGCCTCGGAAGCTGAAAAGAAAAAAGCTGAAGAAGAAGCAAAAGCAAATGCACCAAAACCTGTTACTACAGAAGATTTGCTTATCGAAATTCGTGATTTATTAAAAGAAGAAAAGAACTCTGGCGCAAAAGCCAAGAAAGAATAAACTGTCTTTTAACTTGAATCTTATAAAACGGTCTAGAAAAACTAGATCGTTTTATTTAAAAAGCAATCAAAAATTCATGACTAAGAAAATATAAATTGTTAAAATAAAAACGGAGGGAAAAAATTATGCGTTATGATTTTAATTTTTATAATCCTACTAAAATTTACTTTGGTAAGGATTCATTATCTCATCTTGAAGATGAATTAGCTCATTATGGAAAAAATGTTTTATTTGTCTATGGTGGTGGTTCAATTAAAAAGATTGGTCTTTATGATCAAGTGATGGAAATATTAAAAAAGGCTAAGAAAAGCGTTGTTGAACTTTCTGGAGTTATGCCTAATCCTACTTATAAAAAGATGATGGAAGGTGCTTCTTTAGTGGAACAACATCATATTGATTTTATTTTAGCCGTTGGAGGCGGAAGCGTCATTGATTGTGCAAAAGGAATTTCTGTTGCAGCTTATCAAGAAAATCCTTGGAAAAAATATTGGATTGATAATGAAGAAGTAAAACATACGACTGTGCCTGTCGGTTCAATATTAACTATGGTTGGTACAGGTTCAGAAATGAATGGCGGAAGTGTTATCACTAATGAAGAAGAAAAATTAAAGAAAGGACGTGTGTTTGATCAAAATGTCTATCCAAAATTTTCTATTTTGAATCCAACGTATACTTTTACTGTTTCAAAGTATCAGATGTTAAGTGGTATTTTTGATATCTTTTCCCATTTAATGGAACAATATTTTTCAAATGATGATGATAATGTTTCCGATGATTTAATGGAAGCTTTGATGCATAGTTTAATTAAAAATACATATAAAGCTGTAGAAAATCCTTTAGATTATGAAGTTAGAAGTAATATTGAATGGATTTCTACTTTAGCCCTTAATGGATTAACAAAAGTAGGAAAAACTCAAGATTGGCAAGTTCATAGTATTGAACATCAATTAGGTGCTTATACAGACTGCGCTCATGGGATGGGCTTAGCAGCAATTTCGACCCCATATTATCGTTTTATCATGCAATACGCACCTTATAAGTTTGCAAAATTTGCTAAAGAAGTTTTCCGTATTCCAAGTGAAAATAAAGACGAACAAACTCTAGCAAAGTTAGGAATTGATGCATTAGCAAACTTTATTAAAGAAGTAGGAATGTGTACTACACTTAAAGAACTCGGAGCGACAAAGGAAATGTTACCTCTTATTGCAAACTCCACAGATTTAGGTGGAGGCTATCACGACTTAGCTCGTGAAGAAGTGCTTCAAATTTTAGAAGCATGTTATGAATAAAAATGATACAATAAAGAAAAGGAGAAAAATCAATATGGAATTTAAAGTTTATCGTTGTAAACATTGTGGAAAAATTATCACGATGTTAAATGAAAGAGCAGTACCCACGATTTGTTGTGGTGAAGTCATGGAAGAATTAAAGGCCAATGTCACAGATGGTGCCTTAGAAAAACATGTTCCATGCATTGAAAAAGAAGGAAATAAAGTCGTGGTAAAGGTTGGTTCTATTCCTCATCCTATGCTTCCTGAGCATTTTATTGAATGGATTGTTTTAGAAACAAACCAAAAAGTAAGCATCGTTCATTTAGCACCAAATATGGAACCAAAAGCAACCTTCACACTTGAGGAAAATGAAGAAGTTGTTTCTGCTTACGAATATTGTAATCTCCACGGATTTTGGAAAAAATAAGAAAATGAGGGCTCTAGCTAAAACTAGAGTTCTTTTTCTAAGAAAATAAAGTATAAAAGTATTCAAATTTTCCGAATTTATGGTAAGATATTAGAGAAGTCAATTTAAAGGAGAAATATAAAATGGAAGATACGCTTGCTAAATATGAAAAGATTGCACACGATATTACAGAAAAAATTATCAGTGGCGAATTTCCTGAAGGAAGTATTTTAAAAGGAAGAAGCTTATTAGCTTCACTTTATGGAGTTTCACCTGAAACTATCCGTAAGGCAGTCCAACTTTTATCTGAAGAAAAAATTCTTTATGTAAAACACGGTGTTGGAGTATTTGTTGATTCTCAAGCAAAAGCAAAAGAATATGCAAATACATGGAATGGCGCCCCAACATTAACTGAAGATTTAGAAAATGTTAAGGCATTAATTAAAGAAGCCCGTGAATTAAACGAAAAGATTTGTAGTTCTGTTGAAGTCATGGCTGAAAATTTCCGTTTCCAAGTTAGAGAGGCCATCCAATTCCAAGAAGTTACAATCGATTCTCATAGCTGGATCGTAGGAAAAACGATTGGTGAGGTTAACTTCTGGAACTATACCGAAGCTACAATTGTCGCTGTTCGTCGTGCAGTAGATGGTTTACTCCAAACAAGTCCAGGACCAGATTTCCCATTAGATGCTGGAGATAAGCTTATTTTTGTTGGAAAAGATGAATATTCTTTTGAAAGAGTTGAAGCTTTCTTAACATACGGAATTGAAGAATAAAAGGAGTTTCCATGTTTTCTAAAAAGAAAGCAGAATGTACATTATCTGATTTAAAAAAAGCAAATAATGAACTTTATGATTTGCATAAAGAATTAAAAAGAGAAATCAAACAGAAAAAAGATAAAATTTTATCGGAAGAATTTTCTAAAATCGATTTAGATTTAGATTATAAATCTGTTCGTTTTCAAGCCATGCAAGTTGAAGATATTAAATTAGAGTTATTATTAACTTCGCTTTTAAAAAATACTTTGATGGATGCTCAAGAAATGCTAAAAAAAGGCACTTTTTATGGAATGCAATTAGCGTTACATCGTGCCCAAACGATTATTGAAGATCGTCAGGTGGGTAAATCTCCTTTAAGTGTTGAAAATTATCGAAAATTCGATGAAGATTTATGGAATATCACTCGTTTAAGAGAATTTGCATACGGAGCAATTGAAAGATTAAAAAGAAAACAAGATCAAATCACCCGTTCTGCATTAAAAGAATCAGATTCCATGATGAGAGTTCGATATTTTGATGATATTCGAGTTTTAGAAAAAGATATCTTACGTTTAGAAAATGAAGCGCATCAATATGATACATTAACTACAGCTTTAAGAAGTGAAGATGTATTAAAGCATGTGGTTCGTCAATCAAATATGGATCAAAAAGAATTACCTCAGCTTGATCAATTTGAAAAACTCGTCTTAGAGTATGGTAAGAAAAGCTAGAATTTAAAGATTAATTCATTTAAATATACAGAATATTTTGTAAAAACAATTTCATAATATTCAATGATTTGTTTCTAAAGAAAAATCTCTAGAGCAAGTAGTTCTAATAATCAAAATACTTGTATAGGATTAAATTAGACTATACCAATAGAATTTAGAAAAAGTTAGAAAAAGTACTTAAAAATGTGCTTATAAGAATCCTAACTTTTTTTATAAGAATTTTACTTAAAGAAAATGAATGAAAGGAAAGAATAGCGATGATTAAAATTTTATTTGTATGTCATGGCAATATTTGCCGTTCTCCAATGGGTGAATTTATCATGAAAGATATGATAAGAAAAAGAGGACTTGAAAAAAAATTTTATATTAAATCCGCGGCATTAACAAATGAAGCAATTGGTAATCCTATAGATTATCGAGCTAAACGTATCTTATTAGACCATAACATTCCTATTAAAAATAGAAGAGCTAGAAGAATTGAAGAAAAAGATCTTTTATTTTTTGATTACATTCTCTATATGGACCAATCAAATGAAAGAATCATTCACTATTTATTTCCAACTGCAAAAGAAAATAAATTTTATCCCCTTTTATCTTTTACAGATCAACCTCGTGATATTTCAGATCCTTGGTATACAGGAAACTTTGAAAAAGCATATCAAGATATAAAAGAAGGAGTTTTAGCTTTTTTAAAACATTTAGGTTATTAAAAAAAGAAGGATTATTACTCTCCTTCTTTAATCTCTTCCTTACTTGTTTCTTCTTTTGGTGTGTCTTGTTCGAGAAGTAAATCATGTTCTTCTTTTCTTTCGGTTTTAATTTCCCAATGGATGAGAACTGCAAGAACCGCGCGGAGAACGATAATGACACCAAGAATTGCTAATTCTTGCATCTCTCGAACTACAACGGTTTTAATAATCTCCGCTCCCATTTTGAATTCAAGAGCAAGGGCTAAAGAATTTCCTAAACCGATTCGAATATTGTGATGTTGCTTTTTCCAAATATCACAGAAAAAGAAAACGACTGAACGAATTGTACCAAAAACAATGACAATAATTCCGATTAGCTCAAGTGTTGCGGTAACTATTAAAGCAATATTTTTAATTAGCTCTTCATAGCCAGTAATAAATTCTTGAACAGTAAGAATATGCATATAAAAGTACCTCTTGATATTCTAAGTATACAAAATTGCCTAAGAAAAGGCAATATTCAAAAAATTCCGTCTGTAAATAAAAAAATAAGAGTTTTTTGAGATTAAAATAAGAAAATTTTAAGAAATTTTAAAGAAAAAACTGCCTAGATTTAGGCGTTTTTGTCGTTTTCTGCCAAACGAAACAAAAAAACAGTTGACAATTTTATTTTTAGGTTTTAGAATGAAAATACACGTCAGGTTAGAAAAAAAGGGATTCAAAAAAAGCTATATTGGGGGCTTTTTGCGCTTATGTGGGTTTCTAACCTATCATTGTGTTTGCGTGTAGCACAGAAAGGAGGTTAAACAAAATTTATGATCTTTGCTAAAAACCAACATTTACTTCTTGTGCTACAATCCGTGAACGCGTACATGGTTAATTGGCACAAGATAAGATAGACTCCTATTTTATTTTAATCTATCATTAGTGTTCATTTGCTATGGATCATAACATAATTTGATTACATTGTAATATTTATTTTAAAGCGCAAAAATTGAAAATAAGTTGTTTTAAGGTCGATATTTTGCAATGATTAACTTATAGCACGAAAATCTTTTTCGTCACGTGTATTACGTAATTGTCATTTTTTCCATTTTGGAACAAAAGGGGGGATAAGAAGAAATGATTAAAGATAATTCTGTTAGTTTTTCCGAAGAATTAGGCATTATTAATATCTTTGGACCAATTGATGATAACCTTGCAAATACGGTTATTGCTCAATTACTTTATCTTGATAGTCAGGGTCATGACGAGATAACAATTCAAATTAACTCACCTGGCGGTAGCGTTACCGCTGGATTTGCGATTTATGACACAATGAATTATGTCAAAGCTCGTATCGTTACTGTAGCACTTGGATGTGCGGCAAGTATGGCTGCTTTCTTACTTTCCGCGGGTTCCAAGGGATATCGAAAAGCGACTGAAAATAGTGAAATTCTAATTCACCAACCTTTAGGCGGAGCAGAAGGTCAAGCAAGCGATATTATTATTGCTGCAGAGCACATCAAAAAAGTTCGTGAAAAATTAAATCGCATCTTAGCCGAGAATACAGGCCAAACTTACGAAACTATTTGTAAAGATACAGATCGAGACTATATTTTAACGGCGCAAGAAGCCTTAGAATATGGGTTAATTGATTATGTAATACCTTCTAAAAATAAGGCGAAAGGAGATTAGAACTTTATGATTAATAAAATTATGGAAAATTTTGCTAAGGAATATTATACTTGGCAAATTTTATTGGGATCTGCATGTCATGGAGATATTGCAAAAGAAATTTTTGATATAGAAGCTACTCGTTTTGAATTATTAGAAAACGAAAAAGCTGAGTTAGAACCTTTAATGTTTAAAAATCAATTTGAACCTTCTTACACAAGAGAGGAGATTTATATTTATTCTCGTTTACTTGATTATTATGAAGCTTCAAATATGGAATGTCCATGGAGTGAAGATGAAAAAACCCTTTTCTTCATTAAAAAAGAAGTCATGGAAACTGCGTATAAATCTAACTTAATTCCAAAAAATATTAAGGCTTTATACCAATCCTTGGAAAATGTTGCGAAAAAGGCAAATGAAGGCTGGATTTTAGCTTTACGTGTCTATGGAAAGATGCAATGCGAAGGCTTTCATGTTAAAAAAGATATGAAAGAGGGAAAGAAAAAATTATTACGTGCTGCAAAATTTGCAGATAAATTAAGTGCTTTTAGTTATGTAACTTTTTGTGATGTACTAGATAAAGACGCAAGTGATATGCTCTTAAAATTAAAAACAATCACTAGAAATGGAATCGATGTTGAGTTATATGATCTATTAGCGGAAACCTATGGTGTTTTAGAAGAAAATGCCTATGATGAAGGTGTTAAAGTCATTTCTAAAGCGATTGCAAGAAATAAAGTATCTGGATTTAGATATAGCAAGGCATTTGATCGAATTGCCTATTCTAATACTTTATCTTATCAAGAAAAAGAAAGAATCATTAATGATTTATCCGTCGCAGAAATTCAAGCAATTAGTGAATTCCCAATGAATTTACCTGCTCCTAATTTTACAATTAAATATGATGAATTAAATTCCATCTTACTTTATGATGAAAACGTTATTAAAAGCTTAAAATCTGAATTATTAACCGTAAAAAATTGTAATAAAGATAAATACGTTCCTCTTTTAATTGTAGGAAATCCCTATTTATTCCCAATTTATCAAAAAGCTTTAGCAAGAGCATTTAGTAATGAAAAAACGAATGTTCAAAGTATTGATATCTCGGAATTAAAAGGTTTTGATGTTGATGCGTGTCGAACAAATATTTTTCTTCGTAAAATAAAAGACAAGAAAAATAATCTCTTTTTCTTGAACTTCGTCGGTGATATTGATTCTGAAATTTTTGATCGCGCAGACGATTTAATGCTTACAAACAAAAGAAAATCATTTACACTTTCCGATTTTTCTATTTCGTTAGATATTGGTTCTACATTAATTATTTGCTTCGCGGATGCTAAAAACGCTAAGTTTTTAATGCCAAATGCAAGAACTATCCGCTTACCCGATATTAAAGATAAAGATCATGCTTCATTGGTTCAATATTGGGCGGAACAAAGAAATAGTCTTTATAGCAAGGAAATGGTTCAAATCGATTCTAGCTGTTATGAAGCTTTAGAAAAAGTTACTTTAACAGATTGCACAAAAATTTTAGCAGCAGCTTTTAGAAGAGCGGGAATGGAAAATGATACCCTTATTGTAAATAAGGATAATTTTAAAGAATTGCTTCAAGAGGCGCGAAATGTAGAACAAACTATTGGTCATGTTTGGAAAGAGTGAGGTGGAGACTAAAATGAAAATACAAATTGATGATACTATTTTTGAAAATTATGAAAATACAAAAGTAATTAAATATAAAGATGTTGATTATCATTTTGAAAACACTTATAAGTATTCAGAAATTAAAGACGGAAAAGATCTACATGGGGTCTTAAAAATGTGTCAATATGTTGGAGATGATTTATGTTTTACCTTCTCTGATAGAGAAACACATGTCGCGGTTATTGCTGCAACACGTGTAGGAAAAACCACAAGTTATGTTATTCCTATGCTTCATGTCTTTGCTTTATATAAACAAAAAAGATCTTTATTCATTACTGACCCAAAAGGTGAATTATATCGTATAATTTCACCCTTTTTAGAGGAACATGAATATCGTATTCGCTTGTTAAATTACCGAGATTATCGACATTCTGAATATTGGAATTTCTTTTCAGATATTTTTCATAAATATCAATCTATTGATAATTTAGAAGATGAAGTTTCTGTAGTAGATACTCCACATGGAAAAAGAAATTGTTATCGTGGACAAATCTATGAAGATCAAAAAGATTTAGATTTAGAATTAGAATTAAACAAGATGGATATTCTTGATGAAGTTGGTGTTTTGATTGACAAATTAGCTAGTCAAGTCATCACCGTAGAATCGTTTAAAGATCCCTATTGGGAACAAGCTGCTGGAGAACTTTTTAAAGCCTTCCTTTGGGGAATGCTTGAAGATACTCACCCTACGTCTAATAGACCAAGAGTTACGGAAGAAACATTTAATTTTAATACATTAATTACTTTAGTAGAGGCGACAAGTGGATATTATGATCAATCAGAAAATGCCTATTTTAGATCGCGACCATATACTTCTTATGCACGTCAGTATGCACAAAGAACAATCTTGGGCAATGCCAAGAACACAGCGCAATGTATTATTAGTATATTAGGTGTTAAGTTAGCTCCATATAAGAATACATCTATCCGTCATTTAACGAGTTTTAACACTTTGGATTTAAGCGAATTAGTAGATCCTGAACATCCTGTTGCGGTATTTATCGTCTATCAAGACGAAGTAAAGGATCAATATCAAGTTATTTCAACTTATATTCAAAAAGCATATGAATATTTGATTACATATGCGACAAATCGAAAAGATGGAAAATTAGAAGTTCCTTTCTATTTTGTCTTAGATGAATTTGGAAATGTTCCAAGAATTCCAGATTTTGATACAACCATTTCAGCCTGTGGAGGTAGAAATATTTTCTTTATCTTAATTCTTCAAAGTTATGCTCAACTTGATAATGTTTATGGTGGACTTGTTTCAAAAATCATTCAGGATAACTTAAATATGCATGTGTTTTTAGGCTCTAATAATATGCCAACAGTGGAACAATTTAGAAATGAATGTGGCTCAGTTGTGCGCTTTTCTCCAGTGAACTTTTTGAATGGGGATACAGATAGAATACAACAATATACAATGGAAACAGTATATACTTTTCCAATTAGTCAATTAAGATCTCTAAAAAGAGGTGAATGCGTTATCACTGAAGCAAATACAGGCTATGTATTATTCTCTATGTTAGTGCCATATTATCAATGGAAAGAATGGTCAAACATTAAAACGGCTGATTTTAATGATTATATCATTTCGTCTGAAGTTAAAGAAGTTATTAATAAGTGTGAAAAATTTAAAAAGGAAGTAATAAGTAGATATGGAAATCACTAAAGATAAGTATATCGAAATAATACGTTATTTAACGAAGACTAATGAAGTAACAATTCCTAATATACAGGATAAGTTTTCTTTGCCGTATCAAAGGATAAGAAAGCTATTTCAAGTACTTGAAGAGAAAAATGTTATTGCTTATAAAGATGGAATACTTTACACATGGTTAGATGAATATAAAAGTGAAAAGGCTATTGATATTTGCGCGGATATTTTTCAAAATCTTGATATTTTCTTCATGGAAGAAGATAACTTCACTTTTAATTTTTATTTTGACGATGACGATATGGACGATGATGATTATGATGAGAAATCTAATTTAGTGGTGCGTAGCGCTAGAGAATTAAGAGAAGCAAAAAACAAATATAATGCACTTTTACAGGATTGTTATCTTCGTTATCATCATGAACAAGAATCTGCTATGCCAAATAAAAAACGAAAACATCGCTAATTTTTCAAATATATAAGAATAAGAGCTAAGGGGTAAAACTCTTAGCTTTTTTTGATGAATTGAAAAAAAGTGAATAAAACTTTTACTTTTGGGAAAGATGATTAGTGAGGTGAAAAGAATATGAAAAATCCATTCAAAAATATGTCTACAGAAGCAAAAGCAGGAGCAGCGTTATGTTTAGGAGCGGTCGTTATCTTTACAAGTGCATTTCTTTTATCAACAGGCGAGGAATCTCCTAGTTCGATTACAAGTGGATCATCCTCTTATGTGTCGCATGTAGAAACTCCATCGTCTTCAACTCCACATAGTATTCCAGATACACCAATCGTTGATGTTATGGAAGAGGAAATCATTCGCCCATACGAAGGAAATCCAGAAGTAATGCGTTATTTCTATGATGCACAAGATGCTCAAGAAATCCGTTTAAAAGCGATTGTCAAGGTTGAAGGAAAGACATCCACTTATATTCGTAGTAAAGGAAATGATTATGCGTATAGTGATGGAAAAGAATTTCCAGTTGTTGCATCCTTATCTGGGACAGTCGTAGATAAGTTTGTTGATCCTACTTATGGAAATGTGTTAGTTATAGAACACCGTTCAGGAATTCAAATGCTCTATGCCTCTTTAGGAAACATGTCTGTTAATAAGAATGATGAAGTAAAGCAAGGAGATAAGATTGCTACTTCTGGAACTTCTAAATATACAGAAGAGTTAAAATCATCATTACACTTTGAAATCTTAAAAGATGGAGAAAATCAAAATCCTGAAAAATGTTATTCTACTTCAGTTAAGAACTTATAAAAGGTCGTTAGAAAATCTCTAGCGATTTTTTTAACTTTAATGAAATAAAATAATCAAAAAAATTTTTTATGAAAAGCGCCTAGAAATAGGCGTTTTATAAAACGAAGAAAAAATTTATAAATTTTTTTTACCATTTTTTTATTTTTTTGTGGATTTTATATAGTAGGAGGTGAAAAAAATGAAATGTCCCATTTGTGGCAATGAAGATCCACTTTATTTTGCTTATAACAAAAAGCATGAGCTTTATTGCCGACGCTGTATTTCTTTCATGGGTAAAGAAGCAGAAGAAAATCTAGAAATCAAAGCAAGTCCTTTAAAACTCAGTTACGAACTTTCTAGTGATCAAAAAAGGATTTCTTTGCAAATCAAAGATGCCATTTTAAACCATCAAAATGTTTTTCTATATGCAGTGACTGGCGCGGGAAAAACAGAACTTATTTATCCCGCGGTAGAAAATTGCTTATTCAATCATTTGCAGGTTGGTTTTGTGGTACCACGGAAAGATGTTGTCATCGATTTACTCCCTCGCTTTGCTACATCCTTTCCTTCCGCAAAAGTCATCTCCATCTATGGAGGGCATCATGATGATTTAAATGGCGATATTATTTTACTTACAACGCATCAATTGTATCGTTATAAGAATTATTTTGATTTATTAATTTTTGATGAAATTGATGCGTTCCCTTACCAAGGAAATGAAATGTTAAAAAATTTCTTTCATGCCTCAGTAAAAGGAAATTACATTCTCATGTCTGCGACACCAAGAAAGGAGATGATTGATGAGGTTATTAAGCAGAATGGGGTGTATTTAGAACTTACTAAAAGGTATCATGGTTATCCTTTACCAATACCTACGATGAAAATTTCTTTGCTATTTAAAAAATTGATTCTTTTGAAGATATTAAAAGGTTTTCAAAACGAAGGTAAACCTTGTTTTATCTTTTGCCCTACGATTCAAGAAGCAAAAGATTTATATCGATTCGTTCATCATTTCTTTCCAAATGGAGAGGTTGTTCATTCGCAAAGAAAAGAGCGAGAACAGATTATCTCAGATTTTAAAAAGGGTAAATACCGCTATTTGATAACTACATCAATTCTTGAACGTGGAGTCACGGTAAAGAATCTTCAAGTAATTATTTATGATGCAAATCATGTTTTGTTTGATGATGCAACTTTAATCCAAATTTCAGGAAGAGTAGGAAGAAAAAAGGATGCTCCAGAAGGCGAAGTCATCTACATCGCTGATTCGATATCAAAAGCGATGAATTTATCCATTGAAAAGATCAAGGAGGCTAATTTATGAGATGCTTAATCTGCTTTAATGAGATTAAAAAACAAGGAATTCATTCCTTATTCTTTAACGCTCCAATCTGTCAAAGCTGTTTTTTAAAGCTCAATAGGAACCCTAAAGATATCCCTATAGAAAAGGGATGCGTTCACGCATATTTTCCTTACGAAGATCAAATCGTCTCTTTAATATATCAATTAAAGGGATGTAAGGATATCGCACTTGCGCCCGTCTTTTTTGCTTACGATGCGTTCTTTTTAAAAATAAAGTATCGTGATTATGTACTTGTATGTGCGCCATCAACAGAAGAGAGTAACAAAGAAAGAGGCTTTTTACATGTGGAAGAAATCTTTTCTTTCTTTAATAAACCCTTTTGTAGATGTTTAATCAAGCAAAAAGACTTTAAGCAATCTTCGTTAAACAAAAAAGAAAGGAAAGAAGCAGTGAAAGACATTATTCGTTGTCTTGATCCTCCGCTTGAAAATAAAAAGGTTCTACTTCTTGATGATATTGTGACGACGGGTAGCACATTATCGCGCTGCGTAGAGCTTTTAGACGAACTTCATCCAAAAAAGATAGAAATTGTCACATTGGCTTATACAATGCCTAAAAATGGGGGAATTTGACTTACGAAATGTCTATAGATGCTTGGAAAAGTTTTTTATAATTTTTATGTAGTTATTAACTGCAGGAAGGTGGTACGTATGACAGGAAAAGTGAAATGGTTCAATGCCGAGAAGGGCTATGGATTCATCAACCGCGGACAAGGCGAAGACATCTTCGTCCATTACTCCCAGATAATGGAAGAAGGTTATCGCTCTCTAGATGAAGGTCAACCGGTTGAATTCGATTTGACTGAAACCGAAAGAGGTTTACAAGCCAAAAACGTTGTCAAACTAGGCGAATAATTTGAAGTAATGGGCGTTAGTAAATTCGAAATACAACAACTCATCGCTAGCGCCCTTTACCCATATATCTAATGCTTTAAAAATAGAACATCGTAGCGCTAAAATAATAAGCTTTATACTCTTTTAATTATGTTGCATTTTTACCTATATTTAGGTAAAATTAGTTAACGTACGGAGGTGTCATATGTTATTTGGAAAACATGTTAATGGTTTTTATATAAAGTATGGACTCCATATACTTATTGGACTCATCGCTTTAGTTATAGTCGATTATGTTCAATTAATCGTTCCAGAATATCTAGGAGATGCTTTGGATAATTTAACAAACAACGTTCCTGCTTCAACTTATTTAAATAAAATGGTGATTACCCTTGTTGTTGTAGCGTTTATCATGATGATTGGTCGTTTCATCTGGAGAGTTGCTCTTTTTGGTATGGCAACAAAAATTCAAGCTGATTTAAGAAGAAAAATCTTTTATAAAACTACCACCTTATCAAGAAATCAATTTTCGAATAATAAAGTTGGTGAACTCATGTCGTTAATGACTTATGATGTTGAAACCATTCAGGATTTATTCGGTTTTGGCACGATTACTTTAGTAGACTTTGCTTTTTTAGGTTCTTTAACTTTATATAAAATGTTTGTTCTAGATTGGAGATTAACTCTATTTTCTATGCTTCCCTTAGTACTTATCGCCTTTTTAAGTGGTTTTATTGAAAAAGGGATGTCTAAACGTTATGAAAATCGACAAAAAAAGTTAGATGATTTATCCACGTTTGCACAAGAAAATTTTTCGGGTATACGTGTAATTAAAGCTTGTATTCAAGAAGCTTATGAACATACAGAAGCAGTTAGACTTGGAATGGAATGTCGAAAAGCGGATGTATCCTTAACTAAGTTTTCCGCGGCAGTCGATGCGATAACAAGTTTTTTATGTTCAACAGTTATCGTTTTAATTCTCGGTGTCGGGGGATATATTGTTTATCTACAAAGCGTAGGGCAAATGGACCAAATTCTTTCCGTCGGAGGTATTGCTAAATTTGTAGGATACTTTACAACTTTAATTTGGCCAATGATGGCTTTAGGTTCATTTATTGTGATGCATAGTAAAGCAAGAACTTCATTAAAACGTATTTCTACTTTATTAGATTTACCTAATGATATTCATGGAGGGAATGAAGAGTTAACTACTCCAGTTCTTGGGGATATTGAATTTAAAAACTTTACTTTTTATTATCGAGAGGATCAAAAACCTGCTTTAAAAGATATCTCTATCCATATTAAAGCTGGAGAAAAAATTGGGATTGTTGGAAGAATTGGAAGTGGAAAAACCACTTTAACCGATGTTCTTTTAAGACTTTATGACATTGATGCTGAACAGGTTTATATTGATGGAAAAGATATCATGTCTTTAAGGGTAAAAGATGTTCATAAAATTATGGGATATGTCCCTCAAGATAGCTTTTTATTCTCGGATAAAGTGCGAAATAATATCGCTTTTTATAATGAAAGTGTAGAGTTTGAAAAGATTGATCATGCCGCGAGTTTTGCCGCGGTTAAGGATAATATTCTTGGTTTTTCTGAAGGTTATGATACGATTACTGGAGAAAGAGGAGTTTCTTTATCTGGAGGCCAAAAGCAAAGAATTGCTATTGCTCGCGCGGTCATTAAAGATTCCCCAATCCTAATTTTTGATGATTCTGTTTCCGCGGTCGATATGGAAACGGAAAAAGAAATTCTTGAGAATATCAAAAAAGAAAGAGACGGAAAAACGACGATTATTATCGCTTCAAGAGTATCAACAGTAGAAAATCTTGATCGTATTTTAGTTTTAAATGATGGTGAAGTTGAAGGCTTTGATAGCCATGAAAATCTATTGAAAACATCGCCGTTATATCAAAAAATGGTATCGACACAAAAAATCGAAGATTCGATGGAAGGGAGAAAGCATCATGACTGAAGCAGTAGATAAACGCATGATGAAAGATAGCGAAGTTTTTCGTCGCTCTTTTGCTTATATTCGCCCCCATCTATTCAAATTCATCCTTGCTGTATGTATTTTAATGCTCAATGTAGCCCTTGATATTGTCTTGCCTTTAATCATTTCTACAGTGACAGGAAAACTAGATCCTAAAGATGGAAATATTGAAATTATGTTCATTTTAATTTTGGTGGGAACTTATTTTTTACTAACCGTCATCAATATTGTATTTTCCTATTTCTTATCAATTTTATTACAAAAAACAGGTCAACAAATTGTCGTCCAGCTAAGAGAGGATGTTTTCACGCATATTGAGTCGTTATCTTTATCGCAATTTAATGAAATTCCAGTTGGTAAGTTAGTTACTAGAGTGACCAATGATACCGTCGCCGTTTCGGATTTGTTTTCTAATTTAATTGTGAATTTCTTAAGAAATATCTTGCTTGTATTAGGTACATTTGTCGTGATGTTTGTCGTTTCGTGGCAAATGACTTTATTTATGCTTATTTTTGTCTTTTTAGTCGCGGTGATTTCTTTTATCTTCCGTTATGTTGCTAAAAAAATCTTTAGAGAAGAAAGAAAAGAAATCTCTTTAATGAATACATTTTTATCAGAAAATCTTTCAGGAATGAAAGTAACTCAAGTATTTAATCAAGAAGAACGTAAAAAAGAAGAATTTGAAGAACATAATACGAAATTAAGAAAAGCAGCATATAAAATTACTTTAGCATTTGCCTTTTATCGTCCAGGAATAAGCCTATTATACATCTTAGCCGTGGCAACTTGTTTTGCTGTTGGCATTCCTTATGTTGAAGAAGGAATTATCGCCGCGGAAACGTTCTTATTATTCTATATGTATATTGATCATTTCTTTGGTCCAATCCAAAATCTATCGGATTTATTAAATGGTTTTCAAAGAGCCTTTTCCGCTTCGGAAAGATTATTTGCTTTAATGGATATTAAACCTACGATTGAAGATGAAGAAGATGCTATGGATATAACTTCTTTCAAAGGTGAAATAGAATTTAAGCATGTCTATTTTGCATATAATGAAGAAAATTGGATTTTAAAAGATGTAAGCTTTAAAGTAAATCCAGGAGAAACCGTCGCTTTTGTTGGTCAAACAGGCGCAGGGAAGACAACAATTCTATCTTTAATTGTACGAAATTATGATGTGCAAAAAGGCCAAATTTTAATAGATGGGGTCGATATTAAGAAGATTAAATTAAAATCTTTGCGTAAAAATATTGGTCAAATGTTACAAGATGTATTCTTATTTTCTGGAACCATTGAAAGCAATATTCGTTTAAGAGATGAAGATATTAGCGATGAACAAATTCTTGAAGCCTGTAAATATGTAAATGCAGATCACTTTATTAATCGACTTCCTTTAGGTTTAAAAGAAGAAGTTCGTGAAAACGGTATTAATTTTTCTGCTGGACAACGTCAATTATTATCTTTTGCTAGAACAGTAGTTAGAAAACCATCGATATTAATATTAGATGAAGCAACAGCAAATATTGATAGTGAAACAGAAGTGTTAATTCAAGAATCCTTAGAAAAGATGAAATCGATTGGTACGATGCTCGTTGTAGCCCATCGTTTATCCACGATTAAGGACGCAGATAAGATTATCGTTATTGAAGATGGTAAGATTATTGAAGAAGGAAATCATAAAACGTTATTAAAAAATAAGGGTTATTACTATAAAATGTGGTCTTATATAGACGAATAATGTTTTTCTAAATCTAATAAAAATTGTTTCATTGCTAATCCGTATTTATAGCCCCCAAGAGAGGCGTTAGATTTTATTATGCGATGGCAAGGAATAATGATAGGTATGGGATTATGGTGAAGAGCACCTCCAATCGCTTGGTAGGCTTTATTCATGGAAGAAAGAATAGATAAATCTTTATAGGAAGAAGTCTTTCCATAAGGAATTTTTAATAGCGTTTCATATATTTTCTTAGAAAATGATGATCATATAAGCATATAAGGAATATCAAATTCCTTGCGTTTGCCATCTAAATATTCTTCAAGTTCTTGAAAGACAAAATCTGAAAATGAGGTATGTAATTCTTCTTGCTTTTCTGCCTTTAATTCAATACGAAAAAGAAGATTATCTTCGAAAAGAATTTTAACATAACCAATTTTTAACTTTCTAACACTTTCTTCCATAAGATTTCCTAAAGAAATTATAAACTAAATCAAGTTTTTTTGTCCTATTTATTAAAAGTTTGCTATACTTTTATTGAGGTGATAAACATATGGGGTTATTTAAGAAAAAGAAAAAGAATGAAACAATTCAAAGTGTAGAAAACGGTATCGAAAAAAGAAGTATTCAAAAAATGGAAGAAGTGATGAATGTTTTAATTTCAAAAGGAAAATATTATTCTAAACCATATTCTCTTGATGAAATTACAGAAATTCTTTCTCGTGACATCAATGTGATGATCTATGTAAAAGTTGATGGAAGAAAGACATTGCTTGGTAAAATTGATGGCGAAGGTAATGTTTTAAGAAAAACCCGTTATTTCTTGGATTCTACTTATTATTCTTCCGCGGAAGAAATGCTAAAGAATAAAAAATATTTTGGCTATTCTCTTGAAGAAAACTGGGACAAAGTTGAAGTTATTATCATGTTAGATGAAAAAGAACGCCAAGTTCTTTAAAAAATTTCATGTTATTTAAAAAAGCAGGTAAATTCTACTTGTTTTTTTGTAGGAAAAAGAGAAATTTAATGAACCCTTTAAAGGTTTCTCTTTTTTAAAAGAGAAAATACACGGATTTAATTTCTTTTATAGCTTGTTTTATTGTATAATGTTTTCGATATCGAAAAGAAATAGTTTGGAAAGGAGACTTACTAATATGAGTAGTTTTGTAGATAAATTATTAAGAGTTGATCAAAGAAGAATGAAAAAAATCGTGAAAAAGACTGAATTAGTTTTAGCTTATGAAGAAGAAATGAAAAGTCTTAGCGATGATGAATTAAAAGCGAAAACGCCTTATTTTAAGGATTTATTAGCACAAGGTAAAACCTTAGACGATATTTTACCAGAGGCTTTCGCGGTTGTAAGAGAGGTATCTCGACGCGTCCGAGATGAATTTCCTTTTAAGGTTCAAGTCATGGGAGGTATTGTTCTTCATGATGGCGATGTCGCTGAAATGAAAACAGGTGAAGGTAAAACTCTTACTGAAACAATGCCTGCTTATTTAAATGCTCTTGAAGGAAAAGGTGTTCATATTGTTACAGTCAATGAATACTTAGCCGCGCGTGATGCTGAAAATATGGGTAAAATCTTTAATTTTCTTGGCTTAACAGTCGGTGTTAACTTAAGAGAAAAAGATGTAAAAGGAAAACAAGAAGCTTATAATGCTGACATTACATATACAACAAACTCCGAATTAGGCTTTGATTATCTTCGTGATAATATGGCTCAGACAGTAGATCGTCGTGTTTTAAGAGGATTAAATTACGCGATTGTTGATGAAGCAGACTCTATTTTAATCGATGAATCTAGAACTCCTTTAATTATTTCTGGTGGAGAAAGAGCAAATGCTTCTACATATATTTTTGCAGACCGTTTCTGTAAATCGTTAAAAAAAGAAGAAGATTTTACAATTGATATTAAAACAAAAACTTGTTCTCTAACGGATAAAGGCGTAGATAAAGCAGAAAAAGCTTTTGGAATTACCAATATTTATGATGCGTCAAATCCTGCAAATGTGGATTTAGTACATCGAATTACACAAGCTTTAAAGGCCAATTACATTATGAAACGTGGTGTAGAATACATGGTTAAAGACGATGAAGTCTTATTAATCGATGCCTTTACAGGACGTATTTTAAAAGGAAGGGAATATAGCGATGGTTTACAACAAGCTTTACAAGCAAAAGAAAATGTAAAAATTAAACAAGAAACCATTACAATGGCAACAATCACCTATCAAAATTTCTTTGGTCTATATAATAAAATCGCAGGTATGACAGGTACTGCAAAAACTGAAGAGGAAGAATTTAGAGAAATCTATAAGATGGATGTTACATGTGTACCAACGAATAAACCTGTCATCCGTTTTGATGATATCGATATGGTTTATGGTAATGAAAAAGCTAAATACAAAGCCATTGTTGAGGAAATTAAGAAAAGACATGCTCTTGGACAACCTATTTTAATTGGTACCGTTTCTGTTGAAAAATCCGAAATGCTATCTGAATTACTCCAAAAAGAAGGCTTAATGCATGAAGTATTAAATGCGAAAAACCATGAACGTGAAGCACATATTATTGAACATGCTGGTGAACTTGGAGCGATCACAGTGGCAACCAATATGGCTGGTCGTGGTACCGATATTAAACTTGGACCTGGAGTTTTAGATGTAAAAGATACTGATGAAGTCAAACACGCCGCGGGATTATGTGTTATAGGAACTGAACGACATGAAGCAAGACGTATTGATAACCAGTTAAGAGGTCGTTCGGGTCGTCAAGGAGATCCAGGATATTCAAAATTCTTCGTCTGTTGTGATGATGAACTCATCTTAAGATTTGGTAGTGAATTATTAATTAAAGCATTTGCCTCTTTAGGAGATGAAGGATTAAATAACAAGTTTGTTACTTCCGCGATTACATCCGCTCAAAAGAAGATTGAAGGTCAAAACTTTGATACAAGAAAATCTTTAATTGATTATGATAACGTCATGAAAAAGCAAAGAGAGGATATCTACGAACAAAGAGATAAGATTCTTTATTCCGAATCCATTTTTGATGCTGTAAGAGATTATTTCATGAAGACTGCATCGATTTTAGTGCATAAATCCGTTAAAACTGAAGGTAAAGATGAATGGCTAGATGGGGAATTATTAAAGCAAAATCTTGCAGGTAAATATTTACCAGAAGGAAGCTTTTCTACAGAAGGCTATCATGAAGCTCCTCTTGATGAGGCGAGTGAAGATATTGGAGAAGCTCTCATTCAATATTATGAAAAAAAGAGAAATACTTGGCCAGTAGATGTGGCAAATCAAGTAGAAAAGCAATTAACCTTAAGAGCTCTTGATCATAACTGGACAAGTCATATCGATTCTATGGCAAAATTAAGAGATAATATTCACTTAAGATCTTATGCTCAAACAAATCCCTTACAAGAATATGTACGTGAAGGATATCAAATGTTTGATGATATGGTCGATACGATTTCTCAAGAAGTTACCTCAACGTTATTAAGAGTGCAAATTGAAGTAAGAAAACAAGATGATCAACCAGTAAATAATGAAGATACTCCCAAAGAAGAGGAAACAAAAGTAGAAGAATCTCAAGAAAATAGCGAGAAAAAAGAAGTACCAAATCAAGAATAAAAGGAGAGTGGTAACATGCTAGAATTATTTGAAATTAAAAATCATTTAAGCTCACTTTCTGCGATGTTAAAGGAATTAGGTGATTCTCTTTGACATCGACCAATTAACAAAAGAGAAACAAAAATATGAAGATATTATGAACCAAGAGTGCTTTTGGGATGATAATAAAAAAGCTCTTGAAGTTGTAAATGTTTCTAATGTAATTAAAGAAAAACTCGATAAATACTTTCTTTTTAGTGAAAAAATTAAAAATAGTGAAGAACTATATCTTCTTTTAAAAGAAGAAAATGATGAAGAATTACAAGAATCAATATCTAGCGAAATTCTTTCTTTAGAAAAAGAAATGAATCGTTTTGAAACTGAAATTTTATTATCTGGAACTTATGATGCAAATAATGCCATCATTGAATTACATCCTGGAGCAGGTGGCACTGAATCTCAGGATTGGGCGGATATGCTTTATCGTATGTATATTCGTTATGCAGAAAAACATCATTTTAAGGTGCAACCTTTAGATTATCAAACAGGAGATGAAGCGGGAATTAAATCTGCTTCCTTCATCATCAAAGGAAAAAACGCCTATGGATATTTAAAAGAAGAAAAGGGTGTTCACCGTTTGGTAAGAATTTCTCCTTTTGATGCTTCGGGAAGAAGGCATACTTCTTTTGCTTCCGTGGATGTAACCCCTGAGGTTACCAATGTAAATGATATAGAAATTCAAGAAAAGGATTTAAAAATTGATACGTATCGCTCATCTGGGGCAGGTGGTCAAAACGTCAATAAAACCGAATCTGCGGTGAGAATTACTCATTTACCTACAGGAATTGTCGTCGCTTGCCAAAATGAAAGAAGCCAAATCTTAAATCGAGAAATAGCAATGAATATTTTAAAATCTCGGCTTGTTCTTTTACGTGAACAAGAAAGACAAAAAGAACTCGATAAATTAAGAGGAGAACAAAAAAACATCGAATGGGGTTCACAAATCCGTTCTTATGTATTTTGCCCCTATACGATGGTTAAAGATCATCGTAGCTCTTTTGAAACAGGAAATGTACAAGCTGTTATGGATGGAGACTTAGATGATATTATTGCATCTTGCTTAAAATGGGAGGTAAAAAGAAACCATGAATAAGCCGAAAGTATTAAAACAATTAAAAGACGTTTTTTTAGTAATAATTGGTAGTATTGTGCTTTCTTTTGGTGCTGCCGTTTTCTTTATACCTAATGAGATTGTTTCTGGAGGAATGCCTGGAATTGCAGTTATTTTAAAGACATTATTTGGGTGGAATGAAGAACTTGTTGTTACCATCTTAACTTGGGCATTATATTTCGTTGGTTTTATCTTTTTAGGAAAAAAATTTGCTTTGCAAACCTTATGTTCTGCAATTGTTTACCCTTTAGGAATTTTTGTTTTTGGCTATGTTTATGAACAAGTTCCTTTTTTCCATTTACAATCTTCGGTTGTTTTAGAAAGTGGTATTGTAAATACAAATGATTTGTTAGCTGCGATTTTTGGAGGAGTGTTTACAGGTTTTGGCGTGGCTCTCACTTTTTTAGGTGGAGGCTCTACTGGAGGAACAGATATTCCTTCTTTAATTCTCCAAAAATATGCAAAAATTAAAGTTTCAGTTGCCTCATTAGCCATTGATGTATTGATTATTATCTTTGGTTTAGTAGCATTAAAACGCTTAGATTTAGCTTTAATTGGTATCATTGGCGCGGTTATTACAGCCTTTGTTATTGATCGAGTCTTTCTTGGAGAACAACATTCTTATATTGCCTATATCATTTCTTCACAATATGAAGAGATTAATAATTTTATTTTGGAAAAGATGGAAAGAGGAACAACTCTTTTAGATGTCCAAGGAGGATATTCTGGACATGAAAATAAGATGATTATCGTTTGTTTTGATTATCGAGAATATACTTATTTACAAGAAAAACTTAATCAAATCGACCCCCATGCATTTATTTCGATTGTAAAAGCTCATAAGATTCAAGGAGAGGGTTTTACTGGATATAGTGAACTATTTGCAAAAACGAAAATCGACGAATGGCTATCTCATGTAAAAAAAGAGGAGTCTCATGATGGAGAATAAGTTTGAACTTGTTTCTCCTTATAAGCCTACTGGAGATCAACCTCAGGCAATTGAATCTTTAGTTCAAGGATTAAGTGAAGGCAAAAAGTTTCAAGTACTTTTAGGTGCGACTGGAACTGGGAAAACCTTTACTGTTGCAAATGTAATTGCGCAAGTAAATCGACCTACGTTAGTTTTGGTACATAATAAAACTCTTGCAGGGCAATTGTATAGTGAATTTAAAGAATTATTTCCACATAATCGTGTTGAATATTTTGTGTCTAATTTTGATTTTTATCAACCTGAGGCTTATTTACCCGCCTCGGATACGTATATTGATAAAAATGCTGTGATGAATGAAGAAATTGAAATCATGAGAGCCTCCGCGATTAATTCAATTTTAGAAAGAAGAGACACCATTATTGTTGCTTCGGTTGCTTCAATATATGGTTTAACAGATCCTAGTGAATATCGTTCTTTAGCTTTTTTTCTTTATGTAGGAAAAGAATTAGATCGAAAAGAACTATTTACCAAATTAGTGGATGCACAATATAACCGCAACCAAATGGACTTAGCTCCAGGATCTTTTAGAGCAAATGGAGATGTTATTGAAATAGCTCCCCCATCAACAAGCGAAAAGGTCATTCGTGTATTACTAGATTTTGATGATGTTATCGAGGATATTGTAGAGTGTGATTCTCTTACAGGAGAGGTTCTCCATCATTACAAAGAATATCCTATTTTTCCTGCACATGAGCATGCTTCAACGATGAATCGTATCGAAAAAGCCGTGGAAACAATTAAAGAAGAACTTCATGAAAGACTATTATTTTTCCATAATCAGGGAAAATATCTAGAAGAAGAACGTCTTTCACAAAGAACCAATCGAGACATTGAATCTCTTTTAGAATTTGGTATGTGTCCAGGAATTGAAAATTACGCTCGACATATTGATGGTAGAAAAAAAGGCGAAACCCCTTATTGCCTTTTTGATTACTTACCTAAAGATTATTTATTAATTGTTGATGAATCTCATGTTAGCTTTTCTCAAGTGCGCGGAATGTTTAATGGAGATCGTTCTCGAAAAGAAACTTTAGTAGAATACGGTTTTCGTTTACCTTCTGCTCTTGATAATAGACCTTTAAACTTTGAAGAATTTGAAAATAAAATATCTCAAGTAATTTGTACATCCGCGACTCCTGGGGATTATGAACTAGACAAAACTGGTGGAGAAATTGTCGAACAAATCATTCGACCCACAGGATTATTAGATCCTGAAATCGAGGTTAGAAATGTTTCAAATCCTATTTATGATTTAATTGGAGAAATAGATAAAGTTGTCGCAAAAAATGAAAGAGTGATGATTTTAACAATGACAATAAGAGATGCTGAAAACTTAACTGCCTATTTAAAAGAACGGGGAAAGAAAGTTGTCTATTTGCATAATGAAACAAAGACTTTAGAAAGAACTGCGATTATTTATCAATTAAGAAAGGGCAAATATGATGTTTTAGTGGGTATTAATCTACTTCGTGAGGGTTTAGATATTCCAGAAGTCTCTTTAATTGCGATTTTAGATGCAGATAAGGAAGGATTTTTAAGATCTACACGTTCTTTAATTCAAATTGTTGGTCGTGCTGCAAGAAACGAACATGGGCATGTCATTATGTATGCTTCGCATGTTACAGATTCTATGAAAGAAGCAATAAAAGAAACAAATCGAAGACGAGCTATTCAAGAAAAATATAATGAAGAACATAACATTGTTCCACGAACAATTATTAAAGAAATTCGCCCACCTTTGAAAGTGATGGATGATCCTTTAGAGGCACCATTAGTTAAGAAAGGTAAACTTACAAGAAAAGAAAAAGACATGGAAATTCGCCGTGTTGAAAAAGAAATGCGTGAGGCTGCAAGAAATATGGACTTTGAACGTGCCGCGACATTAAGAGATATTCTCTTTGAATTAAAGGGTGAATAATTTATTCATATTGCGATTGATGAAGGGTGTAATAAACACCTTTTTTCTTCATCAGCGATTCATGATTTCCTTGTTCAACAATATCCCCGTTTAAGACGACTAAAATTAAATCTGCATTACGAATAGTAGAAAGACGATGGGCAATGACAAAACAGGTTTTTCCTTGCATTAAGTTTTGCATGGCATCTTGAATTCTGCGTTCTGTTCTAGTATCAACAGATGAAGTTGCCTCATCTAAAATGAGCATATGGGATTTACTTAAGAAGGCTCTAGCAATGGTAATGAGTTGTTTTTGACCTTTTGAAAGACTTCCTCCTTCTTCACTAATTACTTCGTTATATCCATCTTTCATTTTTTGAATAAAAGAATCTGCATGAGCAAGTTTTGCAGCATTTATAATTTCTTCATCGCTTGCTCCTTCATTACCATAAGCGATATTTTCCTTGATTGTACCTTCAAATAGAAAGCTATCTTGTAAGACCATGGAATAATATCTTCTTAATTCATCGGAGGGAAGATGATTAATATCTACATTATCTAATAAAACCGTTCCATCTTGGGGAATATAAAATTTCATTAGTAGGTTGATGATGGTGGTTTTTCCTGCCCCAGTAGGACCCACAATTGCAGTCATCGTCCCTTTTTTGGCATGGAAAGATAAATCTTTAAGTATTTTTCTTTCTTTATTATAGGAAAATTGGACGTGATTAAAGGAAACATCTCCTTCGACAGATTCAAGATGGTACAATGGTTCTTGGTTGAAATTTTCGACTTTTTCATCTAATAAAGCAAAAATACGTTCTCCCGCGGCAAGGGCGCTTTGAATTTCTGCGAATAGATTTAAAGTTTCATTAATAGGTCCTGAGAACTTTCTTGAATATTGTACAAAGGAACCAATTTGACCAATGCTCATCCATTTATATAAGTATAAAAGAGCGCCAAATACAGCGATAAAGGCAAGAGAAATATTATTGATAAAGTTTACAAAAGGTCCAGTTTTAGAACTATAATATTCTGCATCATAAGCCTTATTTGTGGCTAAATCGTTATATTCATCAAATTGATTTAAAATTTCTTCTTCTCGACCATAAGCTTTAATAGAACGAATTCCAGAAATACGTTCTTCACTATATCCACTATAACTACCATAAGCAACGCTACGCATATGGAAGAGTTTTTTTGATTTTTTTGACATTCTTTTTGTAATCACAAAAGAAATGGGAATTGTTATCACAAAGACTAATGTCAAAATTGGCATAATGATTAACATCATGATAAATGATCCTATGACGTTTACTGCGGCAGAAGCAATGGATACTAAATCGGTAGATAAGCTTGTTGCTACAGTATTTACATCATAAGAAATAATCGAAATGATATCTCCAGATTGATGGGAATCATAAAAGGAAACAGGAAGCTTTTTAAGATGTTTAAAGATATCATTACGTAATGCATCGCCAATATTTTGCGCAATATTTTGCATAACTAGAGATAATATATAGGATAATATTGCTGATACTGCATAAAAGAAGATGAGTAAAATAACATATAAATAAACATCATGGAAGTTTACACCTTCTTCTAAACTAATCGCGTCAATACATTTTCCAGATAATAAAGGGCCAATCAGAGAAAATAAAGAAGAAGATAAAGAAAGGAAGACTGCTAGAATAAATTTTCCCTTATAACGCATGATGTATCTTGCTAAATTTTTTAATACGTTTTTAGCATTTTTGGGTTTTGCGGTCGCTTTATTTCTACCAGAATTTGAAAGAGGATTATAATTAGGCATCGATAACACCTCCTTCTTGGAGAGTTAAAATTTCTTGATATAACCCTTGTTGATGAGAAAGTTTTTCATGACTACCTTCTTCTTGAATGATTCCATCATTCATCACAATGATATGATCCATATCTTTTAAAGCAATGGCTCTTGAGGCAATCATAATTAAAGCTATATGGGGGTAGTTTTTCTTTAAGGCATGACGGAATAAGGCATCGGTTTGAAAATCTAATGCACTCGTAGAATCATCTAAAATTAAAATTGAAGGATTACTATATAATGCCCGAGCGAGTAGAATTCTTTGCTTTTGCCCTCCTGATAAATTACTTCCCTTTTGAGCTAAAATAGTATTTTCTTTTTCGGGCAACAAATTGATAAATTCACTTGCTTGAGATGTTTCAATAGCCATGCGAAAAGCATCTTCATCAAAGGGTCTACCAAAGACGATATTATCTTTGATAGATTCAGAAAATAGAGCATCGTTTTGTAAGGAAATACCAAATAGATTACGATATTTTTTTGGGTCAAGTGTCTTAATATCTTGATTTTGATAATAAATATTTCCCTTTGAGGGAGTATAAAATCCTAATAATAAGGAAATTAAAGTCGTTTTTCCACTTCCTGTAGGTCCTATAATTCCTAAAGATGAAGCAGGGGACAATTTAAAGTTTAAATCAACAAGGGAATCTTTTGCTTCCCCATAATGGAAATAAACATGATCAAAGATAATTTCTTGATTAGGTTCAATATTGCTTAATAAATCTTTATGTTCTGTTTGAATAGAAAAGATATCTTCAATTCTTTTTAAAGAAGCATTAGCTCTAGATAAGTTTACAAATACTCTAGTAAGGGATAATGTCGCATTTAAAATAATTGTAAAATAGGAAATAAACGCTACTAAAATGGAAGCATCGGTAATGATTTTATCGTTTACTCGATAGGCACCAAATAGACAAACACCCACTAATCCTAAATTTAAGAATAAATTCATCAAGGGATTAATTGCTGACATTAAATA